>JAGLLT010000017.1 GCA_023140385.1 Candidatus Omnitrophota bacterium | reverse complement strand
TGACGATTACGCCCGCAGGCGATGACTTATTACTCGACGGCGGCTTGACCGTCGGTTCCGCCACGGAAGCAGGAGACGATAATTTAAGAGTGGAAGGAGTAGCCGCTATTGGTGGCGCCCCCGACACTACAAGTTCGTTAATGATAACCCGCTCAAGCGATGTAATGGATGACCGCGCGTTAGAGATAGATTTTGACTGTACAAAAAATACCACTTTTACAGGTAGCACTTGGGAGGCTAATTATATAGATGTTGATTTAACGGATGCGTTTGTAGTGCAGGGTTATTTAGAAGCATTAAGTATAAGTATCTCAGCGACTGCGGCAGGAGCAACCGACCAGGGCTCAATAACAGGTTTACGTGTTAGTGCTTACGATGATTCTACTACGACATGTGATATTTGGAATGTATATGGAGGACGGTTTAATGCCGATAGTGATCATAGTTCTGTTCCTTGTTTTGGAGTGTATGGTTCGGCAGCAGGCCTTGGAACTAATTATGGAGTTTATGGGAAAGCCTCCAGTGGTTCTACCAACTACCCCGCCTACTTCACAGGCGGGCCAGTTATGATAACAGACGGCACTCACACTGTAAACAATGCCACATCAGACGGCGACCTCTTTGTAGACGGAAGCTTGGAAGTGGATGGAACAATATATGGGACAGGACTCACCCCGGGTGGTAATATTACCATGGGTGATGGTGATTGGATAGGAATAGGCTCAGCCGCGGAAAGGATTGTATTTGATGGGACAGGGGGTAATATAGAAGTAATGGGTTGCAGCGTCGGCATCGGAACGGCGACGGCGAATTCAACGCTCTCTGTAGGCGGCAGCGGCGCAAGTGGTGCATCTATTTACGGAGGCGGTAGTAGTGTAGGTGTTTATGGAGATGGCAGCGTTTATGGTGTTTTTGGAACGAGTACAGCAGGTTATGCAATAGGCGCTACGCAACAGGGAACCTTAACCGCAAATAATATTTCGCCAGCGGTGAGGGCACACAGAAGTTTAGCTTTAGGAGCTTTCGACGCGACTGCTGCTGTATTGCAAGTAGAAGACGACACCGCTTCTACAGGACACCTCCAAGAGTGGAAGAAACAGGGAGTTGTAAAGGCAGTAATGGATAAAGACGGCAACCTTGGTATTGGCACGACGCCGGATAGTTATCTTGATATAATGGGGTCTGCGACAGCCGGTACAAAAACTTTAAGGTTACGCGGAGGCGATTTAGGTGCTCCTGATGCTTATCAAATATTATTCTCATATAATGGTGGAGCTTCTTTTGCCCACAACATCAGAACACGGCATAACGGAAGCGCAGGAGTTAGTAATGCTATAGATTTTTATGTTTGGAATTACGGAGTGGATGCGGCGGGTGATGCAGGTACGAAGCACGTGATGTCATTAAATGACGGCAACGTCGGCATCGGGGTGACGGGGCCTGCCGGCAAACTCCACGTTGCAGGCGATGTCTCAGCCGCTTCATGGCTTACCGCGGGTATTCAGTATCAGGGGGCTGCGGCTACCTTCACTGACACGGACGTTGCCGGCACACGCGCGACAGGTGTGGTAAGCTCCTTTGCCCAACCCACCTTAGCCGGCACAAATGCCGTTACCATCACTGATGCTGCTACCCTGTACATTGCTAACGCTCCAGCCGCAGGCACAAACATGACCATCACCAACCCCTATGCTTTATGGGTAGATGCAGGCAATGTTCTCCTTGACGGGGATTTAACCGTAGGCGGCACTCTCACCGCTACCGTCTCAGGCGGCTCAGCATTAACAGGCACCACAGCTGATACGTTTACGATAAACTCTGACAATAGCGCTAATGCGGCAACTCTTGCTTTAGGCAGTGCCGCAGACACTGCTTCCGGCGCAATAACTACCGGGGTTGGCGATCTGACGATTACGCCCGCAGGCGATGATTTGTTACTTGATGGCGGTTTGACTGTTGGCTCTACCACAGAAGCAGGAGATAATAATTTAAGAATTGAGGGGACGACCACTTTGGTAGGTAAATTAACTTCTACCGCAAGCTTGGATGCTATTGAAATAGATGCAGACTCTGCGGCTCTTACTTTGGATAAGAGTGCTACTGCAAATAATGCCCATATAGCATATGAAGATAATAATGTTACTAAATGGCGAATAGGATGCATCGGAGATAATAATTATACAGCATACTGGGACTGGGCAGCAAGGTCTACTCTTACTTCTACAGGTGATTTAACTTTAGTCGGTGATCTTGCTGTAAATGGCGATGATATAACCTGCGACGCCGATCTAACCTTAGACCCAGCAGGCAATGATGTTATTCTGGATAATGCTAATTTGAATATTCAATCTACTTATGGTATTCAGAATACTGGAGCAGCTTTAAAAATTAATCCAACTGCCGCCCAAGATGTTACTTTCTTTGAAGATACTAATGTTGAGAATGATGTTGATGGAAAGAGTTTATATGTTCATAGAAAAGCGGCTGTAGGTGATGATTCTCTGCGTATGTATGTAGACTCTGGTGGAGATATAAACTTTGACGGTACAACAGGGGCAGATTTTGTATTCGACTGTGCTAGTGACATTGGACTTGATGCTGGTGGACAAGATATAATATTTATGAATGTAGGCTCTGGAATTTTAGGTTTTCAAGGTGATAGAGTTGATGATGAAATGAGGATGAGTCTTTATGTAGCAACTGGAAATATGCTTGTTGTAACTACTAATGCTAACGTTAGTATGGACCATGACCACGCTGTTCAAACCGACCCGACCCTGTTTATCAATTCTGCTCTATCTCCTAACACTTCAAACAACCAATGGGGTTCATTTACTCATAACCAAGAGAATCTTGTTATTACCACAGGAGCAAATGTAGGAACGGGTACTGTGCCTACTACTGATGATAATGCGATAATATTCGCCCCCAGAGGAGTAGACCAGGTAATAATTGATGGGGACGGCAATGTTGGCATTGGCACGACGGGGCCAAATTACGAATTGCAGGTTGACGGCGCGATAAGTATGCTTGAGAAGTCTGCCGACCCAACAGAACCCGCGGAAGGGGAGTGTGTAATCTGGATGAGCGATGGAACCGGCAAGGGTGATGACGGCGATGTGTTGATAGCTGGTAAGGCCGGAGGTGTTACAAAATGGTCAACCTTATTCGACCATTCAGCAGGAGGAGCCTGGTAATAGAAGGGGATGAAAGCGGAAATAGGATGTGAATGTTAAGGATGATTAAAAGAATAGTTTTTATAATATTGTTTCTATTTACGGCAATAGGTTCAGTTGATGCCGGGGCCGCTGATAACTATTTTGAGGATTTTGATAGTCGTCAGGATGATACTACGATTGACGGCATAGATTACTGGGTTGTAAATGAAGGTGAAACTTTAAAGGTTATCACCCAGGATTCTACTACTTATACAGGAAGCGGTAAGGCCCTGGAGTTAACCGGCGCGGAAACAGCGGTTAATGTTTTACGCGGCGCTGTCTATGGAAATCTTTCTCCCTGCTGGGTAGAATTTATTGTAAAGCCGGGCATTGGCGCTCAGGCGAGAGAAATTCCAACAGGCAAGATAGCGGCCGTAACTTTTGATTATTCCGGCAAAATCTACACCTCTGACGGTTCTTCCTGGGTTGATACCGGCAAGGGCTTCACCGAAACAGAATGGTATCGGGTTATATTGAAATTGAATTTTGCTACACATCTTTATGCCGTATATATTGAGTTGGTAAGCGCGCCTATGATTGAATTTATTCCGGTTAAAGAAAATCTTGCCTTTATTGATCCCACTATTAATTCATTAAATCAAATAGGTTTTGGGGGCGTCTATAGCACTACGCGTATAGACGAAACATATATAGACGATTTAATTATTCATTTTGTTGATAGGCTGCAAATTATTAGCGCTTCTCAAACCCTGGTGGAAGATCAGCCGTCAAATCCCATTACAGTGCAGTTGCAGAATATTTATTCTGAGCCGCAGGTCTCCTGGCGCGATATTACACTGGAACTTAAATCTTCTTCGGAGAAAGGAAAATTTTCTCTGGACAAGGATAATTGGAATTCAGTAAGTCAGGTTATCATCGAAGAAAATGCTCAAAGCGCGTCTTTTTATTATAAGGATTCTAAAACAGGACAGCCGATTATTACGGTTAAGGAATATCCTGATAGAGGCTGGAGCGAGGCTTTGCAGCAGCAGAAGATTGTAGCCAAAGCTACATATTTTGATGTGGCGGTTACAACACCTCATGCGGCAGGTGAATATTTCAATATAAAGATTACTGCCCGTGATGATGAGGGTGAGGTTGATGAATTATATAATGGCGAAATAAATATCTTTGCAAATTACATTGCGCCCGCTGCCGGCAGGATGCAGATTACACCTACTGTTAGTTCGGGATTTGAAAAAGGTAAATTAGAATTAAGCGCGATGTATCCCGATTGCGGTATAATTGAGATAATGGTGAAAGATATAAATGACTCTTTAAATACCGGTAAATCAGGTCAAATTCTTTTTATCCCGGTAAGTTTTAATATAAGCGCTGAAAGTCAGCAAATAGTAAGCAAACCTTTTTCTTTGAGTATTAGCGGCCTTAATGCTCAGGGGCAAGTTACTCCTAATTATCAGAGGCAGGCAGGACTTAAAGTTGTCCTGGTTTCGCCGCAGGGCCTGTCTTCGGGTGAGCTTAAACCCACTGCTCTTACTTCGGGAGACTTTAGTGAAGGTTTAGCAGAAGTTGACGTTTCTTATAATCGTTGGGGGGCTATAAAGATAGAGGTTTGTGATAGTGTGTATCCTGCTCGTAATGGTTTAAGCGGGGCCATTAAATTTCGTCCTTCAGAACTTTTGGCTGAGGTTGAGAGCTCATCTTCGGACAGGGAATTTTTCTATATTGGTGAGAAGATGAAGATATCTATATCCGCCCTTGATAGCTTAAAGGTACCTATACCCAACTATTTAGAAAAGATTAAGATATACTCAACGTTAGGGCTGGGTCTTCCGGGTGAGTATCAGTTTACGGCAGGAGACGCGGGTAAATATATTTTTGTTACCTCTGTTAATTCAGCGGGATTTTATTCTGTCTACTTTGAAGATAAGACAGCTGACTTACAAAGCGAAAAACTTGGTATCAAGGTAAAGGAGGCAACCTTAGAGGTAATTTCTACAGTCGCGCCCGTAGGTACTACCGAAGTGACTATCAGATTAGTTGATGAAGAAGGCAATGTTATCATTTGCGAAGATACCCTTGAGATAACATTGGAATTGGAAGAAGAATATGCCGATTCCAGCGCCCATTCTTCTGCTGTTTTAAATGCGGTTAAGTTTAATAAGGGAGTGGCTAAAGTCTTGGTGAGTAACACACAATCAGAAATAGTTACAATCCGGCCGCGATCAATATACGATTTTAAGGTTAAAAAAGGTACAGTTGTCTTTGGCCGTATTGCCAAGACGGGTATAGGAACGCTTATGTGGAGGGAGGTTAAGGATTAATATTTTATAACTAAGAGCAGTGTAATCTGCGCAAGAAAGGAGAGGAAGATGGTAAGATGTTTTTTGATGATAATGTTAATGGTGACGATACTGAGTACGCCGGCGCTTGCTAGAGAACGCAAGCAGGATAAAAAATCTGATGCCGCTAAGCAGGTGGAAATAAAGGTTCCTTCTCAGGAAGCCAAGCAGGAGAAAGATATACTTGTTGCCAATATTAACGCTATGCGTAATAGAGAAATTAAGGTGGCGGTTCTTCAGCAGCTTTTGAATGAAGAAATAGCGAATTTACGCCAGATGCAGGCGGTATTTTGCGACCAGTACAAGTTGGACCCTGACAAGTTCCGTTCCGGGTTGTATATCTATGACGAAGAAAAGACAAAGTTTGTAGAAAGAGAAAAAACGCAGTAAAAAAGGGGATCAGGTCTCCATGTCGTACATGGAATATGGAGACCTAATCTACGTAAGAGAAGTTATGCAGAGGAATAAGAATCTAATCGGGTTTACCCTTATTGAGTTACTTATCTCCATTGCCATTGCCGGTTTAATAACTGCTGTAATTTATTTTAGTTTCAGCACTGCTTTGGATATTTGGGAATATTCCAGCGACCAGCTTGCTTTGCAGAAGGTTTTAGGGGAAGCAATTGATGAGACAGCTAATGGTACTCCAATAAGTTTTGGCTTAAGGAGCGCTTTGGAAATTAAAGCGGCGGGACCGGGTTATGTTGAATTTGTACCTCCCTGGACAGATGATATTCACAGGGTTGTAACAAGCAACTTTATCTATACTCTCAACCGCAAAATTAAACCGGGCACGGCTCTTCCTATCGGAGAAGTGAAGCTTCCTGAGACAGAAGAATACAGGTTTATATCAGTGGTAAAAGTTGAATCCGAAGATACTTCCGCCTCAAGGGTAAAAATAGCTTCCGCGGTGCCCGTTGGCAGCCAGCTGCGTTTTACATATCATCCTGACTCAAAGGCTAATGCCGATGTGGTAAAGACTATCCGGTGGGATGCTGAAAAAGGTCAAATTTATTCTGAATACAAAGGAGAAAGATTGATTCTATCACGCAATCCTTTTGGAGTGAAAATAACTGATATGCGGCTGCGTTATTATGATAACACCAATAACCCAATTACTTCCTTTGAATGGGTGGATATGAAAGACCTAAGCTTGATCAGCGGTGTTGAAATCTTTATTGAGGCGCGGTTGGGTCAGTACTCATTGAGTTTAATTAATTTTGCTAATCTTCGCAATGCACCCTTGCACTCAGGTTATTTTCTTTTAAGTGAGAACACCCGCATTCCCATTCCTGATAGCCGTAATGTCCACACCCTTCTTTTAAGTAATTTTTCAGGAGTAAGTAATGGAGATATTTTGCAGATTGAAGCAACCCCACACTCAGGTAAGTCCTGGAGGCTAAAGGTTGAATTTGGACGAAGAGGGCTCACTAAGCCAATTATTGAAAGTTATACTATAGAGTATCCTGTCGGCTATCCGATTTATACGGAATATCCCCGCTCGGGTATTGATTTAGGTTTAAACCTGCTTACCATCGGCGCTAACGGACTTTATGATTATGACGATGACGCGGATATGGAGGATTTTGTTTTACTGGAAGGCGAAGTTATGCTTGAGGTTAAAAGTATGGATATAGATGGAGCTGGGTTGTTTGTCAGGCCATAAGAGGGCGCGCGCGGGAGATACTATAATGAATAAACTATGGGTAACTATTGGGTTTTTATGGGTCGTGATTTATGGAGTATGGATTGCGGATTGTGGATTAGTTTGCGCTGAAGAGAAGACTTGGAGCGGCGCAGGTGACGGGGTGAGTTGGTCAGACGACGATAATTGGTTTCCAGCATCTGTGCCAAACTCAGAAAATGAAGTTCTCATTGACGCGAAAGATCTTAGTGTAAAATGTGAGTCAACTTTTAAGGCGAAATCTATCGATATCGGAACACGAGAAAACTCTACCTTGACAAGTGAGAATTTTGTCTTTGGTGTAGTTGCTCCCGATTCTTCGTCAAATGTCGCAATATCAAATCATAGTAAAGGCAAAGTTGTTTTAAGGGGAGCAGGGGTATTGACCCTGCAGGGTCAATACCAGGACTCCGAAGAGTCAGTTTCTATTGATGAGCCGAGTTTTTTATTTTGGATTAAATAAAAGAACTCTCTCAAGTCTGTCCGAAGTGAATCTTCGGACAAAAAAGGAAGGAGGTGTGATTTTTTGTTTAGACTAAAGATGAAAGGGGTTTGGTTTATAAAAGTTTTTTTGTTCTTTATTTCAATTTTTTTAATAAATACCGGCAATTTTTCCTTTTCTCAAGAAACACAGGAAGCAGAGATGATGGCTGAGAAGTTTCACAAAATTCAGGAAGAAATGCTTAGCAAGCCGGATTTGGTAACACCTGATAGCATTTATACAACGGCTGAAATTAAAGCGATATATTACCAAAATGTCCAAATAATTGAACTCCTAAAAGAAATAAGAAATATTCTCCGCTTAAGCCTTGAAGAAGCAGATTAAAAGAGCGGTATCAAAAAGAAAAAAATCAAAAGTAAAAGCTGCCTTGCATTTCCAGGGGTTATGTGTTATACTATTCTTGATTTAGGTTATTAAAAAGGAGGGTGAGATGGCTCAAAGTTCTAAGGCAGGATTGATAATTTTAATAATATTTTGCGTAGTTTTTGCTGTTAGCGCCGTAGGTTTATTTGTAATGCAGCAGCAGGAGCATCGGACGGTCGTAAAGCTGCAGGCGGCGGTAAATGATCTGGAGGCTAAGAAGGCCGCCGTTCAGATAGAGCTGGATAAGATTCTTGTTGAAAAGAAAGAGGTACAGACGGAGCTGTCTTCTTTTAAAGAGCGGGCTATGGAATTAGAGGAAAGCGTGGCTCTTGAAAAAAGGCAGAAAGAAAAAGCCCAAAGTGATCTTGACAAGAAGAAGTCGGAGATTTCAGTGTTAAAAAGCGAGTTTGACGATGTTGAGCGAACAATAAGTGAATTAAAGAGTAAATATGCCTCAATTGAGATGGAGAACGAAGAACTTATAGGTAAACTAAACCAGATCCGGTTGGCTAAAAAGGCACTCGAGGCTAAGATTGGAACGGCCGGAATGGAAGCGGTGGGCGAAGAAGTGGTTGAGTTGGGAACAGTGGTTGTAAAACCGCAAAATATTAATGATAAAGGAAGGGTTCTGGTTGTCAATAGGGAATTCAACTTTATTGTTATTGATTTAGGTGAAGACAGCGGAGTTGAAGAAGGGATACAATTCGGCGTTTACCGTGAAGATGAGTTACTGGCTAAGGTTGAGGTAGAAGAGGTTTATGGAGATATGTCTTCTGCTAAGATTTTACCCGGAGAACTACAAGGTGAAATTCAGGAGGATGACGAAGTTAGGGTGTTTTAATTTGGACATTCAGAGGTTGATCAAATAAAAAGTTATACATTTGCTCCCGGAGCACTTAAGGGTTAGTTGAAGCTAGCCCTTATTTTTTATTGGTGAATTTATGGAAAAAGTAATTATAAAAAAGTTAAAAGGTATTACGGGGCAGGTGGTGGTTCCGGCTGACAAGTCTATATCCCACAGGTCTGTAATATTGGGCGCTATTTCCCGCGGCCGTACGGAAATTCATAATTTTTTAGAAAGTGAAGACTGTTTATGGACGGTAGACGTTTTTAAAAGGCTGGGTGTTGAAATAGAGACGGCGAAGCTGTCTTTAATTGTCAAAGGCAGAGGGTTAAGGGGGCTTAAGAAGGCGGCCGGCGCGCTCTATTTTGGAAATTCAGGAACGGGGTTGAGGTTGACGGCCGGCGTGCTTTCAGGAAGCCCATTCGTGTCAATACTGACCGGTGATGACTCCCTTTCTAAAAGGCCAATGAAAAGAATTACTATGCCTTTGCGGCAGATGGGGGCGGTAATTGCCGGAAAGGAAGATGCCGATTATCTTCCTTTAGAGGTAAAAGGCCGCGGCTTGCGGGCCATTGATTATCAAAGCCCTATAGCCAGCGCTCAGGTGAAATCCTCTATTTTACTTGCCGGGCTTTATGCTGAGGGAACAACTACGATTACTGAACCGTTTAAGTCCCGCGATCACACGGAGCGTATGTTGTCGCGTTTCGGAGCCGATTTAAAAGTTGAGGGATTAAGTATTTCCCTCAGGCCGGGGCCGGAGTTAGCGGCAGATAAAGTTGAGATTCCATCGGATATTTCCAGCGCCTCCTTCTTTATGGTAGCGGCGGCAATTCTAAAAAACGCTGAGTTGTGCCTGAAGGGTGTGGGCGTTAATCCGACAAGGATCGGTATAATTGAGATATTAAAAGCTATGCAGGCTGATATTCAAGTAACAAATATAAGTTCGGATTCTTTTGAGCCGCAAGCTGACATTATAGTAAAATCAAAAGGTTTAAAGCCGTTTAAAATCGATGGGAATTTGATTCCGAGGTTAATTGATGAAATTCCTGTTTTAATGGTAGCCGCCACGCAAGCCGACGGTGAAAGTATAATAAAAGACGCGGCGGAGTTGAGGGTAAAAGAAACGGACAGGATTAATTCTATGGTTCGCGGCCTGAGAAAGCTGGGAGCCAGCGTTAATGTTACAGGGAACGATGTAATAATTAAAGGTCCGACAGTTCTGAAGGGTAATGTGGTTTCAAGTTTCGGCGACCACCGTACGGCTATGAGTATGATAATTGCCGGATTAGCGGCGGAAGGTGAAACTACAGTTCTGGATACGGCCTGTATAAAAACTTCCTTCCCGGGCTTTATGGAAGTGATCTTTAAGTTAAAGCGATGATTTAGAAGCCTTCCCGATTATGATAAAAGAATTTAGTACTAAAAAAGTTGTTTTGTTATTTTTACGTAAGGAAAATTTTTCAGGTTCTTTCCTTTTTATATCAAATTTAGAGAAGAGCTAAAAAGTGTTTGACATAACAGTCTTACTTTTGTTATAATTAAATTCATCACAAAGGGATAAAGAAATGAAAAAAATTATATCAGTTTTGAGGGGGGTTTACAGCGGCCTTTTGGGTTTAATATCCAATGATATAGGGATTGACCTGGGGACCGCTAACACTCTGGTATATGTTAAAGGCCAGGGTATTGTACTTTGTGAACCTTCTGTAGTTACTGTTCAAAAAGGCACCTCAAAGGTTTTGGCTGTTGGCGAGGAGGCCAAGAGGATGCTCGGGCGGACACCGGGAAGTATCGTGGCTATACGGCCTATGAAGGATGGTGTCATCGCTGACTTTGAAATTTCCGAGAGTATGCTGCGTTATTTTATCCGCAGGGTTCATAAAAAAAGAGGTTTTATCCGGCCATGTATTATTGTGGCCATACCTTCCGGTGTGACGGAAGTTGAAAGAAGAGCGGTTAAGGATTCGGCCGAACACGCGGGCGCGAGGCAGGTGTTTCTGGTGGAACAGCCTTTAGCCGCCGCGATAGGTGTCGGCCTGCCCATTCAGGATCCCACGGGCAATATGATTGTGGATATTGGCGGTGGTACAACAGAAATTGCCGTCATATCTTTGGGCGGCATAGTCTGCTCCAAATCTCTCAGGATAGGCGGCAATGAAATGGACAGCGCTATAGCAACACATCTTAAAAAAGTTTATAATCTTATGATTGGTGAACGGACGGCTGAGGAGATAAAGATACGCATAGGTTCCGCTTATCCGCTGGATGAAGAGTTGTCTATGGAAGTTAAGGGGCGTGATTTAGTGGCCGGCCTTCCCAAAACATTAACTATCTCTTCAGAAGAAGTCAGAGAGGCGCTTTCTGAACCGATTGCCTTAATTATTGAGTCGGTAAGAGCCACACTCGAAAGGACACCGCCGGAGCTTTCCGCTGATTTAGTTGATAGAGGCTTGATTCTTGCCGGTGGAGGGGCTCTCCTGCGCAATCTTGATAAGCTTCTGGCTGAGGAGACAGGCCTGCCGGTTAATGTAGCCGATGATCCGCTGACTGCTGTTTGCCTGGGGACGGGCAAAATGCTGGATGAAATAAAGTATCTGAAAAAGGTAAGTATTTCCGCAAAATATGAAGCATAGGGATTAAGTAAGTGATTATAAAAAGAATCACTTGGATTGTATGCGCTTTAATATTTATAGCTATAGTATTCCTTCCAAATAGAGTTTCTAATAAAATAAAAAATGTCTTTCTTTCAGCATTTAAATATCCTCTAAGTGCCTCAGAAGTATCTTCAAGAAATTTAGCCGGCCTCCTGGAATATAAACATATACTTCAGTCAAATAGCGCCCTAAGGCGGGAGGTGGGTCTATTAAAGGGGAGGCTTACTTCTTTTGAAGAGATCCGGTTGGAGAATCTCCGGCTTCAGAAGCTTTTTGAGTTTAAAGAAAAAGTTCTATTTGACACAGTTGCATCGAGGGTCATCGGGCGGGATACGACAAACTGGTTTAACACAATAATAATTGATAAAGGAACAAATGATGGAATAAGAGAAGGCGCGGCGGTTCTATCTTGCTCCGGCTTGGCGGGAAGGGTAATAGAGGCCGATGGAGGAGTGTGCAGGGTGATGCTTTTGACCGATCCGGTTTCTCGCGTAGCGGCCAAAATTCAACGAACCAGAGATGAAGCCCTTTTAGAAGGTGTCTATAAAGGTTTATGCCGGATGAAATACCTGCCTTTGGAAAGCAAGATAATGCAGGGGGATAAGGTAGTTACTTCCGCCAATAGCGGGTTATATCCCGAAGGCCTTTTGATAGGGGAGGTTATTAGTATCAGCCACGATGCTTCCTCCTTGTATACCATTGCTCTGGTGCGGCCGGAGGCCGCCTTGATGAAGCTTGAGGAGGTCTTATGCGTAAAAGAAGTCAAAAGCAGTTTTTGATTTTTTTTGTGATTTTGGCGGCGCTTATGCAGGCAACTTTTTTGTACCGTTTCCGCGTTGCCGGCGTAAAACCGGATATTCTACTGACAATCGTTATCTTCTCCACCTTTTACTTTGAAGGTTCCTTTTGCCTGAAGACGGCGCTTTTTGCCGGTTTTATCGGTGACGTATTGTCAGGTGGGATTTTTGGCTTAAATATTTTAACCTTTGGTTTGTGCGGTTTTGTTTTGCCCTTATACGGCCAAAGGGTGTATCGCGAAAATATTCCGATACAGCTTTTTATATGTTTTAGTTCTGTTTTGGCGGTTTATAGTCTTTATTATCTGGCCTCGAGAGTTTTTCTGCCTCTCGCGGGTTTTATCGAGGCGCTTAAAATGGTAATCCTGCCGACGGCGCTGTATTCCACCTTTATTTTTGGCCCGCTTTGTATTTTTTTAAAGAAGTCGTTAGGGTTTTTAGCCTATGAGAATCGTTCATATTAAATTAGTGATTTTACTATCCTTTATCCTGCTGATAACCGGCCTGGGGCGAATTCAGCTTTTCAAGGGCCAGCATTATAAAAGACAAAGCCGGGAAAACAGGGTGCGCTTAATACCTATCATGGCCGCCAGAGGAAACATATACGACCGGGAAGGGAAGCTTCTGGCTAAAAGCAGGCTCTCTTTTAACGCGGCGGTTATACCGCGTGAGGCCGGCAGCAACAGCTCTACCCTGACAAAGCTTTCCGCTATCCTCGAAATACCGGTCGCGGCATTAAGGGAAAAACTAAAACAAAACGCGATAAATCCTTTTGTGCCGGCGGTTGTAGCGGAGGACATTCCTAAAAAGAAGGCGATATTGATTGAGGAGAAGATTTTGCGGTTAAAGGGAATTGTAATTGAGACAGTTCCCCTAAGGGAATATGTCTATGAGGAGTCAACGGCGCACTTAATCGGCTACATAACCAAGCTAACCTGGCAGGAGTATAAAAAGCTGAGGTTTTATGGCTACAGGATAGTTGACTTTATCGGGCGCACCGGATTAGAAGCGGCCTTTGACAGCTATCTGAAAGGAGAAGACGGCGGATATCAGATTGAGGTGGACAACAAAGGGAGGTGGATAAAGATATTAGGCCACAAAGCTCCTCGGAAAGGTAAAGATCTGCACCTTACTATTGATATTGAACTGCAGAATTATATTTACAACCTGACTAAAGAAAGAAAAGCCGCTGTTTGTGTTATGAACCCCTTTAGCGGCGAAGTTCTGGCTATGGTAAGCACTCCCAGCTTTAATCCCAACGTCATCGTCAGTCCCTCTCCCCAAAGAAGCAGAAAAATTAAAGTAATCTTTAACTCAAAAGATTCGGTTATGACGAACAGGAATATTCAGTCTGCTTATCCAAGCGGCTCGGTATTTAAGGTAGTGACCGCTCTTTGCGCTTTAGAGACAAAGGTTGTAGATGTCGGGCAAACCATTAATTGCCCCGGCTACTTTAAACTCGGGAGAAGCACCTTTCGCTGCTGGTATTCAAAAGGTCACGGTGAAGAGACGATTATTGATGCTCTGAAAAATTCCTGTAACGTATTTTTTTATAAGGCGGGTTTAGGCGCGGGAATTGATTCCTTGAGTTCTTACGCGAGACAATTTGGTTTTGGCAGGCCTACAGGAATAGAGTTGGGGGGTGAAGCGGCCGGCTTGGTACCGGATAAAGAGTGGAAGCTGAAAAAAAAGGGAGAGCGGTGGTATGACGGAGAGACGGTAATATTTGCCATCGGGCAGGGTTATTTTCTGGCTACGCCCATCCAAATATTAAGGATGATTTCCGTAATTGCTAACGGAGGCAATCTGGTTTGCCCTCAGATAGTCAAAAAGATAGCTGATTTGGAAGCCTGCTCAAAAAAGCCCAGGAGGCTTAATTTTAAAAAGGAAAACCTTGATATTGTCAGGCGCGGATTAAAGTTGGTTGTCTCTGACAGCGGTACAGGCAGGAGAGCTCAGGTTGAAGGAGTTAGGGTAGCCGGAAAAACCGCGACCGCCCAAACTTCCTCCGGGCTTACGCATGCCTGTTTTACCTGTTTTTTTCCGGCCGATAAACCGGAGTTTGCCCTGGTAGTTTTTTTAGAGCATGGCGGTGCAGGCGGCGTTGAGGCCGCCGGCGTAAGCAGGCAAATTATTGAATTTATTAAAAGGAAGTATTTATCAAAATAATGATATTAAGTGAGCGAAAGAGAAGTTATTTATTGCCGTCGGCCTTAATTTTACTTCTTATTTTAGGCTGCGCGGCTCTTTATAGCGCTTCGTATGGCGGTGAGTCGGGAACGAAGATAAACTACGTCGCTTTACAGCTAAGATGGATTGCCATTGGCGCCTGTCTCGCGGGTTTAGTTTTTATCATCAACTACAAAAGACTTCTGGAATTATCTTATCTTTTTTATGCCGCTAATTTAATTTTGCTTTTAATAGTAATGTTTATCGCCCAGCCGAAGTTGGGCGCGGCCAGATGGGTTTCCTTTTTTGGCGTAAATTGCCAGCCTTCGGAGCTGATGAAGCTGGTAATCATTTTAACTCTGGCCAGATTTTTATCTTCTTATAAATACAAAGAAGCGGGGGCCGGATGTGTGGCAGTCTGCCTTATCCTGGTTTTTTTTCCGGTGATACTTATCCTGAAGCAGCCTGATCTGGGGACTTCTTTAATTTTTATCCCCATTCTTTTTGCTATGCTTTACATCTGGGGTATAAGATTAAGGTATATTGTCTTAACGTTTATATCCGGCGCGGCGGCCGCTCCGCTTTTATGGACTCTCTTGAAAGATTATCAGAAACAGAGACTTCTGGTTTTTATTAATCCCGATATTGACCCGCTGGGCGCCGGATACACTATCATTCAGTCAAAAATCGCTATCGGTTCCGGTGGTTTTTGGGGAAAAGGGCTGCTTAGGGGGAGCCAGGGGCAGTTGAATTTTTTGCCTGAACATCATACGGACTTTATCTTTTCCTGCATTGGTGAGGAGTGGGGATTTATCGGCGCCGTAATTGTAATACTGCTTTTTTTCATTATTATCTGGGAAGGGCTTAACATAGCCCAGAGGTCGGAGAATATGGAGAAAAAATTGCTGGCGGTTGGCATAAGTACTCTATTTGTGCTTCACGTTGTGATAAATATATGCATGTGCATCGGCCTTATGCCTGTAGTCGGCCTGCCCCTGCCTTTTATCAGTTATGGCGGTTCACACATAATAGTTTTTTTAATTTTGGCGGGAATTTTACTAAATCTGAAATTTGACGATAGTTAATCCGGCGACCTTGACTAAATTTTTTTTATATAGTATACTTAAGTGAAGTATTTAAATAATTTAAAGTTTTTAAATTCAGTTTAAAAATGTTGTTTTGATCGGAGGGGACTTGTAATGTATAAGTTATTTAAAGCGGTATCTTTAATGCCAAAGGGCCTGAAGTATAAATTAATCTTAGCTTTTAGCCTTATGTCAATTATGCCCCTTTTACTCTGTGGAGTTCTTATAAATAAATACGTGTATGAGCAGGATATAATTATCGGTGACACCAGCCTGTTGGTTTTAATAACAACCATTATAGCGCTTTTGGGCCTGTTTGTGGCTAAAAGCATCGTTGATCCTGTTATTCAGATTTCTAAAAAACTCAAACTTTATACAGACGGCAATGATCTTGGGCAAATTCCGACTAACAGAGAGGATGAAATCGGTGATTTAAGTATTTCTATTAACTCAATGGCTTCAAAAATAAATAAAAATGTAGATACTTTAAAGGGCTATGAGGAGCAGATAAGAAGCATTAATCTGGACATCAATAAAAAAATGACAGCCCTATCGACTCTTTTTCAGGTTAGCAGCATTATGTCCGGCGCCGGAGATCTTAGCGTAATATTGCAGACTGTAATCGAAAGACTTCCTGATGTTGTTGACTGCGAGAAAAGCTTTTTGGTAATTTTTGAGGCGGAAGGCGCCGGGGTAAAGATAAAGGCTACTAATAATCTTAAACCCGAAGAAATGGAAGCCCTTGAAAAAGATTTTTCCGAAGGTGTTCTTGCCAGGCTTTCAAAGCAGCGGGAAAGCTTAGTTTTGGATAAGAAGCACAGAGTTGATGGTGCAACAAAGAGCTTAAAAAAAAGCCTGAATTTAAATAACATAATTGTTTTTCCTGTTGTACTTCACGGTGAGGTTAAGTGCGATATGATTCTCGGTAACAATAAAAATGATTTTAGTTTCGCGAGTGATGACCTGGAGCTGATGAAGGTCTTTAGTAAGCAGATTTCTATTGCTATAGAAAATAACTTGCTTATGAATAAAACCAAAGAGCTTTCAGTAAGAGATGAGTTGACGGGGCTATATAATATAAAATATCTAAGAGAACGTTTAAATGAGGAGATTCAAAGAGCTATTACATATCAGCGGCCGTGTTCTTTTATCTTAGTGGAAGTCGATAATTTTGACGCTTGCCAGGACAGATTTGGCAAGCAGGTTTCGGATGAGATATTGAAAAAAATAGCCTCTATCATAAAGGCAAACGTTGAGCGGATAGATAAGGTGGGCAGGTTTGAACAGTGTGCTTTTGCTTTGATTCTTCCTGAGAAGAATAAAAAAGAAGCTCATATGACAGCTGATAAAATCAGAGAGAAAATTGAGAATTTTGACTTTGCAAATCAGGAGTCAATGCCCGAGAAAAATATAACCGTAAGCGCGGCGGTAACGGCTAATCCATTGGACGGGATGAGCTCTGAGGAGTTAGTCATCAAGGCCCGGAAGCTGTTGGATCGGGCGCGGTCTCAAGACGCCAATAAAGTATATACTTGATAATAATTTATTATTATCCTAACGCTAAATTTCCATAAGGAGGTGTGTTTTGACCAGGTTAACTGTTCTTAAGGAAGCTTTATTGTTGATGGTAGAGAAAAAGGCGTCTGACCTGCATTTATCATCTGACTCTGTTCCGCATTTTAGAGTTGACGAGAAGCTAATTCCCTGTGATTACGAGAGTCTCAGCAGTGAGGAGATACAAAATCTGCTAAGCGGTATTCTTAGCGAAGATCAAAAAAAGGCTCTTGAAAGGGATCTCGAGCTGGACATGTCCTTTGGCATAGAAAAGATAGCGCGTTTTAGAGCCAATGTGTTTTATCAAAAAGGAAAAATCGGGGTTGCTATCAGGGCCTTGCCGGCCAAAATTATGTCTTTTGAGGGGTGCGGCCTGCCGGTCAACACTATGACTGAATTGTGCGTGAAGAATAAAGGGCTGGTGCTAATAACCGGCGCGACGGGAAGCGGAAAATCAACCACCTTAGCCGCCATGGTAGAGTTTATTAATAATGATCGCCCGGTTCATATTGTAACTATAGAGGATCCGATAGAGTATTTATACTCGAATAAAAAAGCGGTTATTGATCAGCGTGAAGTAGGCCGCGACACCCATTCTTTTTCTCAGGCTCTCAAGCATGTCCTCCGTCAGGATCCAGATGTTATATTAATCGGTGAGATGAGAGATTTAGTGAGCATAGAGTTGGCTCTAAACGCCGCCGAGACAGGGCATCTGGTTTTGGCAACACTTCATACTTCGGACTCCGCTCAAACGATTAACAGGATAATTGACGTTTTTCCTCAGCACCAGCAGGAACAGGTAAGGGTACAGCTTTCTTTTGTGTTAAACGCCGTTATATCACAGCAGTTGATACCTAGGGCCAGCGGTTCCGGTAGAGTTTTGGCGTTTGAACTGTTGGTTTTAACTCCTGCCGTCAGGAGTTTAATAAGGGAACAAAAGATTCATCAGATATATTCCGTAATACAGACTTCACAGAAGGATGGGATGAAAGCGATGAATCACAGCCTAAAAGAGCTTTGTCAGTTGGGAAGAATTGATTATGAATCTGCCTTATCAAGAACAAACGAAGTAGAAGATTTAAAGAGGATGTTAAAGGATCTTTAGAGGTGTCTAAGCGTTATGCAGAGAGATCGAAGGAAAAAACAACTTTATATAGAGGACAAAGAGGCAGTACAGGAACTAATCTATCGGGATGATCTGACTAATCTTCATAACAGGCGTTATCTAAATAAATGCCTTGGAGAAAATATAGAAAAGGCCGACAGAGAACAGTACCCTTTATCGCTATTTATGATAGATATAGATAAGTTTAAAGAGATTAATGATACCTATGGGCATCTGAGAGGAGATAAGGTGTTGATGGAGGTGGCTGATTTACTGAGGGAGAGTTTTCGTGAGTATGATGAGATAATAAGATATGCCGGTGATGAATTTATTGTGATACTGCCTATGACGGCTGAAGGCGACGCGTTAAAGATCTCCGGGAGGCTGATAGGCAGGATTTCACAGTATGTTTTTGCGGGAGAAGGCGGCCAGCGCGATATAAACTTAACCTTAAGTCTGGGCCTTGCCTTGTATCCGCGTGACGCGCAAGTCGCCGAAAAACTTATTTATCGCGCGGATGAAGCCTTATATTTATCTAAAAGAACCGGTAGAAACAGAGTTTCCATATTTACGCAAGTACCCGAAGATATATTGAATAAAGATAAAGTATTTGAACTTTTGTCTTTTGAGATTATCGGAAAAGAAAAGAACTTAAAGAGAATTAAAGAGGTAATAGACGATAGTTTTGGGAATAATACAGCCAGGACGGTTCTTATACAGGCTGAAGCAGGCTTGGGAAAAAGCAAGCTTCAATTAGAAGCCGCGAGTTATGCTCTGTCAAAAGAAAGTCTTTCATTAGCGGCCCGCTGCACTGAAGTCATATCTTCCCAACCATATCAGGTCTTATCGGCCAACCTTGAGGGGGTTATGAAGTCGCTTGGGGATGGAGCCAAGCGGATAATTGACAGCTTGTCTGAGATAGAGCTTTCTTGCCTGATTGAGTTGGAGCCGGCCCTTCAAAAGTTTTCAAGCCGCCGGATTGAAAAGGTAAAACTTGACGAAAAAAACTTCAGATCCCATCTTTTTAAGGCGTTGGCGGAACTGATGATAAAGTTATCTCAGCAAAAGCCTTTATTTATAACTTTTGACAATTTTCAGTGGGTCGACTTGGCCACGATTTCTCTTATTAATTATTTGTTAAGCAATGAGGTAAATGAAAAAATCTGTATTGTATGCGCTTTTCGCTACTCGGAATTAATAAGAAGGTTTGATGAGAATATAATACTACGGCAGTTATATGAACAGTTACAGCGAAATCAAAAAAGTCTTTGCGTAGAACTTAAGCCGCTTAGCTCCGAGGAAACCAAAAAGATGATTAACTCTATTTTTGGCGACTTGGAATTTGATGACAAGTTAAATCAGTTATTTTACTCAAGAACAGAAGGTAATCCGTATTTTATAGAAGAGTCCTTGAGAAAACTTATCGAAAACGGTTCAATTTACTTTAAAGACGAAAAATGGCGTAAAAAGGAAATCAAAGACGATGATATATCTTTAGGTATCAAGGAAATTATACAGGATAAGCTTAAGCATATGGATGAAGAGACCAAGTATTTTTTGTCTAACGCGGCTGTTTTGGGGCAAGAGTTCAGCCTTGAAGCTCTGGAAAAGATGACTGGTAAAAGTCCCGGCTACATCGGCGAGATGATAGAGCGGTCCAGGCAGAAGATGTTTATTGATTCCCGCGAAACAGGGGGGCAGGAGATATTTAGTTTTAGAAATAAACTGCTCTGGGAGCTGCTTTATGACGAAGTTCAGGAAAATGAGCGCAATAAACTTCATGAAAAATTCGCTCAGATCGCGGAGGCGTCAAGCAGTAGCAATCCGCAGGCCGCGGCTAACCTTCTTGCCTATCATTTTAAAAAGGCCAAAGACGCGAAAAAGGCATCCGATTATGAAAAGATTGCCCAAGATGAAGCCTTAAGAAGTTTTAATTCGGATGAAGCTAACCAGTATTTGCAGGAAGTCTTATCAAGAGAGTTGGCCGGCCTAAAAGAAGAAGAGGAGGAGGAGTTGCCTCTTGCTGTAGAGCCGCTTAAAAAAGATGACTATAGGCTTATCATTAAGGTTATTGTTTCTTTAAGGGCCGGGATTGTAAATTATGGATTATATCCCAAGGGGAGCAAGGTCAGGGTTGATTCGGTGAGGGAGTTATATAATTATTTAGGAGAGCTTTTTAAGGGATATGAGGTGATTTCTTTTTCTGATGTTGAGGGTTATCTTCTAGTAAATGGGGGAGAGCTGAGGGCTAAGGATGTTAGAAGCGCAGTAATCGGCAGCCTCGCTTCTTTATTAAAAAAGTATAGAATACAGTCTTTTTTCTTTGAGAAAGACGTGAAAGAAGGAGAGCTTGACGTTTTTCTCACGGCTCTTTCAAAAAAAACGTCAGAGATAGATGATTTGGGCGGCCTGCAGGCTATACTTAAGCAAAATAACGTAGCGGGCATTAAGCTTATCATGGTTCATTACGAGAAGATATTAAGAAAGAAGCTTGGCCGGCCGCAGGAAAAAAGAAGCAAGATTAATGAAGTAATGCTAATAAATTATATGCTTAGTAGACCGGAAGCTTCAACTGATTCAAGAAGTTCTATGCTTGATGTTTTAGGCCGGAACCCGGATTATTTAGCCGGGATTTTTTCTAAAGGCCCGGAAGGCCCTGGTGCCGCTGAGAGTGATTTTGATTTTCAGAACATGAACATAAACGAAAAAGCTGATATCGTAAAGCAAAGTTTAAAAAAGATGAAAAGTGAGGTTTTAAAGGAAAATTCTGAAAAACAAAAGCGGTATAAGGAAAACCTTCTACAGTTTGTACTTAATCTACAGCCTGAGCTGCGCTCTCAGATTTTAAAACAGAAAAATCTTAAAAATGTGGGAATTACCTCCGATGAAATGGCTAAAGCCTTTAGCGAACTTCCTGATAGCAAAATAGAAACTTTTTTCGCGCAGGAATGTGAGAGATATAAGCAGGGTAAAGTTAATTTTACCGACATAAAAGATTACATAAAAAGGTTCTTGCCGGATAAGAAAAGAAGGGTTGGTATTCTTGAATCAATGAGTCAGAGTTTTTCCGCTTGCGGCATTTCCAATGAGCAGTTTCTTAGTTTTTTAAAACCTGATTTATGGCGCAACCTCTCTTATTCTGATAAGCTTATTAAAATAAAGTCTTTGTCCGCGGAGTCCTTCTTGGATCAGGAACTTTTAGAAAGCGTGAAGGAGGTCTTCTATGAACTGCTTTTGGACAACAAAGAAGAGGTAGTTAATGAAGCCCTGAGTAAAATATTTAAAAATTTTGAGTCTGAAAATTGTCAGGTTCGTCTATATGTAGCGGCTAATCTTCAGAGCATAGTAGATATTTTAAGCTCCAATGATGCTATAGATTGCCTGCGTTTTATAAGCAGGTGTCTTGTGGATGTGATAGGCGGTGAAAAGGATCTTTCAGTTTTTACCTCGGAAAGTCTCGTTTTAGACAGGCTTATCGGCATCTTTATTAATAAGAAGGAATTTGATTTGGCTGTTTCCATAACCCGGTTTATTAAGGAAATTACTGCGCCCGGTGAGAAAATCGGCGAAGAGCGGAAGAATGTTTTAAGCAAAGTTTTGGCTCAGATTGCTAAAAAGGAAAACGTAAAGGCTCTTGCCGGAGTGTTTAAGGTAAAGGTAAGAAGAACAGACGCTGAAGCCATTGCTTCGCTGATTGATGAAGCGGGCGAAGGGACGGTAGATTATTTTGTCAATCTTTTATCTAAACCTAACAAAAGGATTGATCCCTATGATGCTTATTTAAACAGGCGATACATAGCTGAAATTCTCGCAAAATTCGGAAGTAAGTCCCTTGAAGAGTTAAGGCGTGAATTATCGGCCACCAGAGATGTAGAAGTTATTATGAATATTATAGAGGTTATGGGGCTTATAGGAGACAGGGGCTGCCTTGAAACCCTGAAACTTTATTCTCAATACAGTAATGATGAAGTAAGAAGAAAGGTTAGTAAAGCGATAGAAAGCGTCAAGAGAAAGTTAAAAGAATAACCATTTGAAAAGGACGCAGAGATGAAAAAACAGCTGGGACAGCTTCTCATTGAGAAAAAGATAATTACGCAGGTTCAGTTAGATGAAGCCCTGAAGTCTCAAAAAGAAAAGGGCGGCCTTTTAGGGCAGATTTTAATTGAGCTGAATTTTATTAGTGAAGAGAATTTGGTTATGTCCCTGGCTGATCAGTACGGTTTTCCTTATCTGCCTTTGAGTAATTATGACATTAATATTGAGGCAATAAAGCTTGTGCCGGAGAACGTTGCCAGGCAATATTTTCTTATTCCCATTGACAAAATTGGGAATGTTTTGACTGTAGTTATGTCAGATCCGCTAAATGATTTTGCCATAAAAGACCTTGAGTATATAACGAACTGTAAGGTTACGGCCTTTGTCAGTACGGCAAGTGATATAAAGGACGCTATAAACCGCTTGTACGGAAGTATCGTTTCGCGGGAAGAGGACATTGCTAAACTTAACTTTAGCAATGCTCCGCGACAAGTGGATGAAGAAAACAGTCAGGGCGGCACCGCCCCCGAGGAGTAAAATCTATAGATGGCGAAAAACTTAAAAGAAGAAGTTATTAAGATTTTATTAGAGAATAAACTGCTTACCCGCCAGCAGCTTGAGGAAGCACTCAAGATACAAAAACAAAAACAGGGGAAGTTGAGAGATATATTGATTTCCTTAAAGTTTGTTAAAAACGATGACCTGATGGCGGCTTTAAGTGAGAGTTCGGGCATTCCACTCATTTCTCTCGACAAGCTCAGGATAGACAAGGAGATTGTTAAATTAATTCCGGAAGAGCTGGCCAGGCGGTATGTCTTAATAGCAGTTTCAAAAATAAGCAATACTTTAACTATTGCTATGTCCGATCCTTTAAATATTTTTGCCATTGATGATTTAAAGGCTTTAACCAGATTTGTTATTCATCCCATTATAAGTAGTGAAGAGGAAATCCTTAGTGCCCTTGATAGGTATTACGGCCAGGGCGGGAAGCTTGAAAGTCTCCTGAGGGAGGGCGATGAAAGCCTTTTGAAGGACGTTAAGGCGAGCTCAGACGGCAAGGTTCAGGATGCTGATACCTTGCTGAAGATGATGGGCGAGAAGCCGGTTATTAGATTAACCAACCTGATACTTACCGAAGCTGTTAGGCGCGCGGCAAGCGATGTTTTAATTGAGCCGCAGGAAAAGAAAACAACGGTAAGGTATAGAGTGGACGGAATCCTGCAGGAAAGTCCGACGGTCCCCAAGGCTCTTCATAGCGCTATTATTTCTCGCATAAAGGTAATGTCAAATCTCAATATAGCCGAGCATCGTCTTCCCCAAGACGGAAGGTTTAAAGTCCGGGTGCTGAAAAGAGAGGTTGATTATCGGGTGTCTGTTTTACCTTCAAGCTTTGGAGAAAAGATTGCCCTGAGAGTTTTGGATAAGTCGTCGTCAACTTTAGATATTAATAAACTTGGCTTTGAGGAGCAGGTATTAGAAAGATTAAAGGAAAGTGCCAGGCGCCCCCACGGCATGATCTTGGTCTGCGGGCCTACCGGCTGCGGCAAAACCACCTCACTTTACTCAGTTTTACAGCTTGTTAATTCCCCGGCCAAAAATATAGTTACTGTAGAAGATCCGGTTGAATATGAATTAGAGGGGGTAAATCAAGTAACATGCCTGCCGAAGGCCGGCTTGACCTTCGCTTCCGCCTTAAGGTCAATATTAAGGCAGGATCCGGATATAATTATGGTAGGCGAGATCAGGGACTTTGAGACCGTTGACGTGGCTATCAAAGCCGCTTTAACCGGACACCTTGTTTTGAGTACCCTGCACACAACCTCGGCCGCGGGTTCTGTAATCAGAATGGTCGATATGGGCGTAGAACCTTTTTTAATTACCTCATCCTGTCTTCTTTTTATAGCTCAAAGATTAGTTAGAAGAGTTTGTTCTAATTGCAAAGAGGCCTATGAAATAAATAATAATTTGAGGAAGAATCTTGGGTTGGATAAAATTGAAAAGAAAATTAACGCCGAGATAAAAAGTTTTTATAAAGGAAAAGGTTGTCCCAGCTGTCAGAATACGGGCTACAAGGGAAGAGTGGTAATTAGCGAGGCCATTCTTTTGTCAAGCGCGATCAAAGATATAATTATTAAGAGGGAATCAGAAGCCAGCTTATTAAAGCAGGCGGGCTCTGAGGGCATGAATACCATTAGAGAAAACGGCTTAATAAAAGCCGCCAAGGGAATTACCGCCTTAGAGGAAATATTAAGGGTTACAGTAGTTTAGCTTTTTACTTTTTTCATAGAGAGAAATAAGATGGCTAAAATTAGCCTTGAAGAAAAAATTAAAAAAACGTTACTTGATAGCCAGTTCATTTCAAAGGACGCTCTGGATAAGGCAATTCAAATTCAGAAGAATGAAGGAGGTTTGCTAAGCAAGATTCTTGTTAAGCAGGGGGCGGTCAGTGAAGAGCAATTGATGAGCTGTCTGGCGAGCCAACTGAATCTACCTATTATAAAGCTCTCCAAATATAAGATTGACTTTGAAGTTTTAAAGATTATTCCCGAACAGATTGCCAGTCATTATCTTGTAATACCTCTTTCAAAAATTGGCAATACCCTGACCATTGCTATGGCCGATCCTTTAAATATATTCGCCCTTGATGATATTAAAAGTTTAACCAGTATGACAATTAAACCAATTATCAGCACTCCGGATGAGGTTAAAAAGGCAATTAGGATAGCCTATGGAGGTGTTAACGCCGGAGTGATGGATATGCTAAATGAGGCGGGGTCTGGACAGGAATCGGAGTTGGAGCATGTAAAGGGTGAGGTTCAGATGATGCAGGTTGATGAGAAGGTTCCGGTTATCAGGATGGTTGGCCGTATTATAGACGAAGGCTTGAAGCAAAGGGCCAGTGATATACACTTAGAGCCTTATCTAAATATTTTGCGTATCCGTTACCGTGTTGACGGGGAGCTTCAGGAGGCCTTTGAAATACCGAAAAAGTATCAGAATGCCCTTATTGCCCGCCTGAAAATAATGTCCAATCTGGATATTACCGAAAGAAGACTGCCGCAGGATGGGAGGTTTAAGGTAAAATTTAAAGACAAAGAAATCGACTTTAGGGTTTCCTGCCTGCCCATAGCTCATGGTGAAAAAATTGTTATGAGAGCTCTTGATAAGTCCAATTTGAGTGTCGGCCTGGAAAAGCTTGGTTTTTTGTCAGAGCCTCTTGAAGCCTTTAAGAGAGCTGTCCTTAAGCCCTATGGTATGATTTTGGTTACAGGGCCCACCGGCTCAGGTAAATCAACGACCCTCTATTCAATCTTAAATCAGCTTAACAAGCCTAAGGTGAGTTTAATGACTATCGAAGATCCTGTAGAGTATCAGCTTGAGGGGATAACTCAGGTTCAGGTTAAACCGGAAATAGGTTTGACTTTCGCCGGAGGGCTCAGATCAATATTAAGACAAAGTCCAGACGTAATTATGGTTGGTGAGATTAGAGATTCGGAGACGGCTGATATTGCCATTAAGTCGTCACTTACAGGCTTATTGATTTTCAGTACGCTTCATACAAATGATGCTGCCGGCGCCATAACGCGGCTGGTTGATATGGGCATAGAGCCCTTTTTGATTGCTTCAAGTCTTATTTTAGTTGTTGCTCAAAGGCTTTGCAGAAGGGTTTGTTCCGCTTGTCGCCGTGAATATAGGGTGCCTATGGAAGTTCTAAAAAAATTAGGCATTAACGTGAAGGAAGAAATTACCGGCTATCAGGCTCAAGGATGTAAGCAGTGCAATAACACAGGTTATATGGGAAGAATGGGGACGATTGAGGTTATGGAGATTGATGAAGAGATTAAAAATATGATTCTGGCTAAAGAGTCAAGCGATAGGATTAAGGAATATGCTGTTTCAAAAGGTATGAAGACGCTGTGGGAGAACGCCGTTAAAAAGTTTCTCGCGGGGCAGACGACAATAGAAGAGGTCTTGAGGATAACTTCGGAGTAAAATAACCTATGCCCGAATTTAAATACACCATTAAAAAGAAAAATGGAACGGTGTCAACCAGTATCTTGAGCGCTCCCACCGAGGAAGCTGCTGTAAATATCTTAAAAGAGAGAAAGTGCTTCATCCTTTCCATAAGTAAAAATAAAAAATCCCCCTTTGCTTTCAGCTTTAACCCGCCATCTTCCTCAATCAAAATAAAAACGGATGACCTGGCTGTTTTTTCGAGGCAGTTGGCTACTATGGTAAGTGCCGGCCTTCCTTTAATTCAGGGCCTTGAGATACTTGTTGAACAGTCAGAAAAAAGGCCGTTTAAATCTTTGATTAGTAAAGTGAAAGAAGCAGTTGAGGGCGGCAGCAGCCTATCGGAAGCTCTATCCAGGTATCCCAGAGCCTTCTCAACGCTTTTCGTTAACATGATTTCAGCCGGTGAGGCCTCAGGTATGCTGGATGATATTTTACAACGTATGGCTTCTTATCTGGAAGAGACAAGTAAACTGCAGAAGAAGGTTAAGGCTGCCTTAGTATATCCTGTTGTTATTACGCTTACGGCGGCGGGTATTACGGTATTTATGCTGGTTCAGGTGGTTCCGTCTTTCGCGGAAATATACTCCGGCTTTGGCGCGAACTTGCCCGGGCCGACACAGTTTTTGTTGTTGTTAAGCAATTTGGTGACTAAATGGCTTCTCGCGTTTGTACTTGGAATCGCGGCTGTAATCGCGGGGATTTTTATGTTTTCCAAGACAGAACCCGGCGGGCTTTTCATTGATGGGATGCTCTTAAGGCTCCCTATAGCTGGTAAACTAATAAGGAAGGTTTCCATTTCCAGATTTTCAAGGACATTAAGCACTCTGACAAAAAGCGGCGTTTCTATTTTGACCTCCCTGGATATTGTTGCCAAAACAAGCGGCAATAAAGTAATTGAAAAAGTAGTTTTCAAGGTTCTGGAAAATGTTAGGGGGGGCGAGAGCATAGCCCAACCTCTGGCAAGCAGCGGCATATTTCCACCTCTGGTCGTTAAAATGGTAGCTGTCGGTGAGCAAACAGGTTCCCTTGAAGAGATGCTGCTCAAGGTTTCTGATTTTTATGATGCTGAAGTTACGGCTATCGTAGATGGCTTAACCTCTCTGATTGAACCGGTAATAATTGTTGTTTTAGGAGTTATTATCGGAGGGATTGTGATAGCTCTTTACTTACCGGTATTTAATATAGCTGAATTGATAAGTTAATAAGAGCTAAAAAAACGTGCTTGATATTTGTCTCTTTGTATGATACAATCACTTTTTCAAATATTTATATAACAACTTAACTGTAACGCTTTCTTAATTACTAAGAAAAAGAAAGAGAGGTGATGTGGGGAGATAATAAGTTAACGGATAGTGAAAAGTATTAAACATGAAATAAGGAGTTAAAGATGAAAAAGTTTGTATGCTTAATTTTGTTAGTTGCTTTTATAATGACCAGCAGTCTTGCTTTTGCTTATGATGAGGCGCAAAAGTGGACGCTGGGAGTGAATGTTTCTTATGTTGACCCTGAAGAAAGTGCCGCTGACAGTACCTGCTATGTCGGAGGAAACATTGCTTATGACCTGACCCGATACATTGCTATAGGCGGTGAATGCGGTTATGCCGGTTGGAATGAGGAGTATGACGGGGTGGATTACGGAGATGTTAGCGTAGTGCCTCTTTTAGCGACTCTAATTGTTAAGAATCCGATTGAATTGGATGAATGCGCGGTAGTTCCTTACGGCATTTTGGGGCTGGGTGTTTGTTTCTGGGACTATGATGAGAGCTCAGCTTTAACAAATGCCGGTATTTCAGTTGATATGGATAGTGAGTTTGCCCTTAAACTGGGCGCTGGCCTCGACTACTACTTTACAGAGAATGTAGCTCTAAATTTAGAAGGTAGTTTTATGTGGAGCGATACAACCGGCCACGTAGATGCTTTTGGTACGCATGCTCAAGTTGATCTAGATGGTGATATGTGGATGCTTGGCGGCGGGCTTAAGTGCCGTTTTTGATGGGGAGTTAAGCTTAAAAGACATATAAAAGTTATGAAATAAGCGGTTATCTTTATAAAAGGTAGCCGCTTATTATTTGCGTATTTTTACGTTTACGGCGCCAAAAAATCCTTGACAACAAGACGGCCTTTTAGTATAATTTTAAACAAGTTTAATGTTTTTAATGGAAGTGGGTTTACCCCACTTTTTTTATTGAATGAAAAAATGAACAAAGAAGAGCTTAAGGAAAAGTTAAAGAATGCCGCCTCCGGCTTATTGAAGGCAAGGGGTTTAGAGCTGGTTGAGATAGAGTTGGGCTCCCGCAAACAAAAAGGCCTGGTTGTCCTTTTTTTGCTTGATAAGCCTGGCGGAATAACCCTTGAGGAGTGCGCTGAATTTAACAGGCGGATGGGAGAAGTCTTAGAAGAGAGCGAGATAGTCCCCGGCCGCTTTGTCCTGGAGGCCGCGTCTCCCGGCCTTGACAGGCCGCTGGTTACAAAAAGGGACTTTGAGAGGGTAAGAGGTGAGGTTGTTGAGGTAACCTATGCGGCTTGCGGCACGACAATTGAAGAGACATGCGGCAAAATCGTAGAAATTGAAGGTGATAATATTCTGCTGGATATAGCCGGCGAGAGAAAAGAGTTAAGTTTAAGCCGGATAAAGAAGGCAGTGATTAAACTTGATATGAAAAGGAAGCAATGATGAAAAGTGAGTTGCTGGGAATATTAGAAAATATTGAAAGAGAAAAGGGCATAGAAAGAAATGTCTTGATTGAGGCTTTAGAATCAGCTCTTTTGTCTGCCGCTAAAAAGACTATCCCCGGCAGAGAAGGGGATGTGTCTGTTAAATTTGATCCGGAAACGGGCGAGATTAAGATTTGCGCTGAAGGCAAGGAGATTGAATCAGCTGAGTTTGGGCGTATAGCCGCCCAAACCGCCAAGCAGGTTATCATCCAGAAGATACGCGAAGCGGAGCGAACCGTCATATATAATGACTTTAAGGATAAAATTGGCGTAATTGTAAGCGGGACCATCTACCGTTTTGATCGCCAGGGAATTATTGTGAACTTAGGCAAGGCAGAGGGGATTATCTTAAGAAAGTTTCAGGTCTCAAAGGAGAATTATAGTCAGGGTCAGAGGATAAGGGCTTACGTTGAGGCTGTGGAGCAGTCGAGTAAAGGCCCGCGCATAATACTTTCAAGGACAAGCCCTGAGTTTGTCAGGCAGCTCTTTGAGCTGGAGGTGCCGGAGATCTATGAACATATCGTGGAGATTAAATCAATTGCCAGAGAAGCCGGCGAGAGGACTAAGCTGGCCGTTTACTCTCATGATGACAGGGTGGACAGTCAGGGTGCCTGCGTCGGAGTGCGGGGTTCACGCGTTAAGAGTGTTGTCGCCGAGCTTGAAGGTGAGAAGGTTGATATTGTTAAATACAGCAGTCAAATTAAGGAGTATATTAAAAACGCGATGTCACCGGCTGAAATTATGGAAATACAGATGGATGAGGAAAACAGGAATGCCATGGTTTTGGTGAATGACGACCAGTTATCACTGGCTATCGGTAAGCGGGGCCAAAATGTCAGATTAGCCTCAAAGTTGACAGGGGTAAGCATAAATATAAAGAGCGCCAGCGAGGTATCGAAGGCGGCGGCTGACAAAGAGGAGGCCGGTGCAATCGATAAGATTAAGGGTATAGGCACGAAAACGGCCGCTCTTTTGATTGAGGCGGGTATGAAATCGAGAGAGATGCTTGCCAAAGCCGGCGTAGAGGATTTAACTAAAATTCCGGGTATAGGCCAAAAAACGGCGGAAAAAATCATAAAAGGTGCTAAAAAACCGGTAGGAGATTAAATGAGCGTAAGAGTCCATAAATTAGCCAAGGAACTGGGTTTTTCAAGTAAAGAGCTCATTGTTAAGCTAAGAGAGCTTAGCGTAAGCGTTAAGGGGCATATGAGTGTTATTGATGATGAGACCGCTGAAATACTCCGGCATGAACTCGAGGAGGCTTCTAAGAAGAAAAGAAAAGAAGTTGAGAAAATAAAGAGAAAGGATTTTAAGGAGATTGAGGTTATTTATCCGCTGACGGTTAAAAATCTTGCCATTAAGCTTCAAATAAAACCCAATGAATTAATCGGGAAGTTGATAAAGTTAAATATATTTGCTAATATTAATCAAACGATTGATAAGGATGTTTGTGAAAAAATAGCAGAGCCTTATAAAGTGGAGTTAAAAGAAAAACTCAGCGATGAGCAGGAACTTATTCAATTACATGAGGTAAAAGAAAACAGCAAAAAACGTGTCCACCGGGCTCCTGTAGTTACTATGATGGGCCATGTAGACCACGGCAAGACGCTGCTTCTTGACGCCATACGAAAGGCCAACGTAGTTGATGGGGAGGCCGGAGGCATAACCCAGCATATCGGTGCTTATGAAGTTGACTTTAGCGGACATGATATAACCTTTCTGGATACACCCGGCCACGAAGCCTTCACCGCTATGCGCGCCCGCGGCGCGCACGTCACCGATATTGTTGTTTTAGTGGTGGCCGCTGATGACGGCGTAATGCCGCAAACCATTGAGGCAATTGATCACGCTAAGGCGGCAAAGGTGCCGATAATTGTTGCTATTAATAAGGTAGATAAGCCCAATATAAATGTGGATAAAGTTAAAAATCAGCTTCAGGAGTTAAATCTGACACCTGAAGAGTGGGGCGGGGAGATTATTTGCGTCTGTGTATCAGCAAAAACAGGCGAAGGGATAGAGCATTTATTGGAGATGGTGCTGCTGCAGGCTGAAATTCTGGAATTAAAGGCTGACCCGGACACGTACGCCAGCGGCACTATTGTAGAGGCAAAGATTTGTAAAGGCAGCGGCGTGGTAGCTACAGCTTTAGTTCAAAGCGGGACGCTTAAACTACAGGATATTGTTGTTACGGGCCTTCATTACGCGAGGGTTAAGGCTATGATTAACGATCATGGCAAAAGGATAAATAAGGCTGGCCCGTCCGCCCCCGTAGAAATATTGGGTTTTTCCGGAGTGCCCGAGGCGGGAGACACTTTTTATGTGGTTGACGAAGAAAAAAAGGCGAGAAGTATAGTTGAGAAAAGACGCCACAAAAAAAGAGAAAAAGATCTTATGCCGCAAGCCAGGGCTTTAACCCTGGAAGACTTATCTAAGGAAATACAAAAAGGAAAAATAAAGATTTTAAATGTTATTATAAAAACAGATGTGCAGGGTTCGTTGGAGGCTTTATGCGCTTCACTAAATAAGATAGAGAGTGAAGAGGTGGAGTTGAATCTTGTTCATAAGGGTGTTGGAAATATAAATGAGTCGGACGTAATGTTGGCGGTTGTTTCGGGAGCGGTAATTATAGGCTTTGGTGTTGGTAAGGATGTTAAGGCAAGCGAAACAGCCAAAAGCAAAGGTGTGGAAATTAAGCTTTACAGCGTTATCTATGAGGCGATATCGGACATAAGGTCGGCCATGGAAGGCCTTTTAGAGCCCCACATAAAAAGATCGCTGGAAGGCCGCGCCGAAGTACGGCAGGTCTTTAAGGTGTCAAAGGTGGGCACAATAGCCGGCTGTATGGTTGTTAAGGGGGCTATTGTCAGAGGTATGGAGTCAAAGATTATCAGGGAGGATGAAAATATTTTTACAGGTACGGTTGACTCATTAAAAAGGTTTAAGAACGACGTAAAAGAGGTTAAGGAAGGGTTTGAGTGCGGTATTGGTTTTAGAAACTTTAATAATATTAAGGCCGGAGATTTAATAGAGGTCTTCAAGTTGGAAAAGATTAAAAAAACGTTATAGGCGTTTATGAAAAAGAAAGAGAGGATTTTAACAGGCGACAGGCCGACCGGCAAACTTCATTTAGGCCATTATGTGGGCTCAATTGCTAACAGAGTAGAGTTGCAGGAAACCTATGAAGAGTATATTCTTATTGCCGATGTACAGGCTTTAACTACCAACTTTGACCATCCCGAGAGGCTGGCTCAGGATATCAGAGAGGTAACTATGGATAATATTGCCTGCGGAGTTGATCCGGAAATTTCTACCATATTTCTCCAGTCTATGATTCCTGAGATAACTGAACTCACTATTTATTTTTCTATGTTTACGAGTATTGCCAGTCTCCAGCGCAATCCCACGATAAAGCAGGAGATAAAGGCTTTAGGGCTTAGCGACAACGTAATGTATGGTTTTCTGGGTTATCCGGTTTCACAGGCGGCCGACATTACTATATTTAAGGCCAACCTGGTACCTGTGGGCGAAGATCAACTGCCGATAATTGAGCAAACCAGGGAGATTGTCAGAAAATTTAACAGGATGTATCAGGAAGTATTAATTGAACCTAAGGCTCAAGTGGGGGTAGTTGGGCGCCTTGTGGGGACTGATGGCCTGAATAAGATGAGTAAAAGTTTGGGCAACGTGATTTATTTGTCTGATGGGCCGGATGAGATTTCCTGTAGGGTTTCGGGTATGTTTACCGATCCAACAAAGATTCGTCTTAATGACAAAGGCCATCCTGACAAATGCCCGGTTTATATATATCACAGGGGCTTTAATAAGAACGAGGCGGAGGTGCCTCAGATTAAAAAGGATTGTCTCGCCGGTAGACTTGGCTGTGTGGAATGCAAAAAAAGGTTGTCAGGAGGCTTAAATGAGTTCTTGGGGCCTATTAGGGAAAAGAGAAAAAAACTTGAAGCCCACCCTAAAAAAATCGATGATATTTTAATAGAAGGAACTAAAAAGGCGCGCGGGATCGCAGTGGATACGATAAAAAGTGTAAGAGCGGCTATGAAAATAAATTACTTTTCGGGTTAGAAAGCAATGTCCTACAAGATAAAATTAGAAATTTTTGAAGGCCCGCTTGATCTACTTCTTTTTTTGATAAAAAAAAGTGAACTGGATATATCTAACATCCCCATTGCTGAAATAACAAAGCAGTATTTAGAGTACCTCGATTTAATGCGCCATATGGATTTGAACATAGCCGGTGAGTATCTTGTTATGGCGGCTACCCTGATGCATATTAAATCAAAGATGCTTCTTCCCGCCGAGGAGGCTGCGGAAGAGGATATTGAAGAAGATGATCCAAGGGCTGAGCTTGTCAAGAAACTGCTGGAGTATCAGCAGTTTAAAGAGGCGGCAAGCCATCTTGAACTGAGGGAAGTGAGGCAAAAGGACATTTTTGTCCGGGCCCCGCAGGACGCGAAAAAATTTCGGGATAACAGCGGGGAGGTTTATTTTGAAGCTACTGTTTTTGATTTAATCTCAGCCTTCTCAACCGTGTTAACGAGGGTTTCCAGGGAGAAGTTTCAGGAGGTTATTAAGGACGAATTTACGGTTTCTGAAAAAATACACGAACTTCTTCATAAATTGACGGCGGAAGAGACAATATTTGTTGACAACCTTTTTGAAAAGGCGAAAAACAAGCTTGAAATTATAGCTACCTTTCTGGCCATACTTGAACTGATAAGGTTGAAAGAGATTATCGTCTTTCAGCGCCGGCCCTTTGGGCAAATTCAGATAAGAAGAAACAGCGAACAGATTCAACCAAAGGTAAGGAGTACTTACGGATAAAAATGGAGAGAGTTGAGGTAAAGAGAATAATTGAAGCCATGCTTATAGCGAGTGAGGAGCCTCTGTCTCTGGAGCAAATAAGGCTGGTTCTGGAGACTGAGGAGCCAAAGGCCGTTAGAGAGCGGATAGATGAACTCAAAAATGAGTACAGGGAAACCGGCAGGAGTTTTGGGATAAATGAGGTTGCCGGAGGTTATCAGATAGGAACCAGGACGGAGTACGCAAAATATATAAGAAAGCTATATAAAAATAAACACGTAGAGCGTCTTTCAAAGCCGGCTCTTGAGACTATGGCCATTATAGCTTATAAACAGCCTGTTACCAGGCTTGATATAGAAGAGATACGGGGCGTTAACGTAGACGGCGTTATGCGGAGCCTTTTGGAAAAAGGGCTGATTAAAATTAAGGGCAGAAAAGAAGTAGTGGGCCGTCCCTTTCTTTATGGGACGAGCAGTTTGTTTTTGAAGTACTTTGGGCTTAAGTCTCTTGAGGATTTGCCAAGCATAGAGCATTTTAGGCAGACGGCTGATGAAGTTATAGAAGAAAATCGGGACACTGAAGCCCCCTTAAAACAGGCTGAAGATAAAGAGATCCAACAAGTTGATGTAAAGGAGAGTAATGATGGAGCTCAAGGAACTGCGCGGGAAGATTGACGAGATAGATAGCATACTCTTAAAAAAGCTGAATGATAGAGCCGGGCTTAGCCTTGAAATCGGCAAGATTAAATCATACGGCAAGAAGGAGATATATGCTCCTGCCAGGGAAAAAGAGGTCTATCGTAATCTGATAAAAAAAAATACGGGCCCTATGACTGAGAAGTCTCTTTGCGCGATTTATCGTGAAATAATGTCTGCCTCTATTGCTTTGGAGAAGGCTGTCAGGGTAGCTTATTTGGGGCCTCCGGCTTCCTTTACTCACCTGGCTTCTTTAAGTAAGTTTGGCTCATCGGTTAAATATCTTTCCTGCGATAATATTCCCGACGTTTTTCGTGAAGTGGAAAAAAGCAGGGCTGATTACGGCGTGGTGCCCATCGAGAACTCTACTGAAGGCGCGGTTACCTATACGCTGGATATGTTTGTAGACGCGGACCTGAAGATTTGTTCTGAGATTATGTTTGAAATTTGTCATAACCTGATATCTAACAGCCCTAAAAGTATGATAAAAAAGGTTTATTCTAATCCGCAGGTTTTTAGTCAGTGCCGCTTATGGATAGAAAAAAATATTCCCCGGGCCGTATTGGTGGATATGACCTCTACGACAAAAGCGGCCCAAAAGGCGAGGCGAAGTAAATATTCCGCGGCAATTGCTTCAAGGCTGGCGGCTGAGATGTACGGCTTAAAAATTATAGCCGCCTCCATCGAAGACAGCCCGCATAACGTAACCAGATTTTTGGTAATAGGTAAAAATGATGTTTCTTATACGGGCTCTGATAAAACATCTATTATGTTTTCTGTTAAAGATAGGGTGGGAGCCCTTTATAATATGCTGGCGCCTTTTAAGAAAAATAAGATAAATCTGACCAAGATAGAATCGCGCCCCTCAAAGAAAAAGGCCTGGAAGTATTATTTCTTTGTTGATATTGAAGGGCACTATGATGATAAGAAGGTAAAGACGGCGCTTAAAGAACTGGCCACCCATTGCCACTACGTTAAAATTCTCGGTTCGTACCCGAAAAGCAATTAAGATGAAGAAACTGGTAAGAGAAAATATTGAAAATATCAATCCCTATAAACCCGGTAAGCCTATTGAAGAGGTTCAAAGGGAACTGGGCCTGAAGGAGATTACGAAACTTGCTTCAAATGAAAATCCTCTGGGTGTTTCCCCTAAGGCCGTAGAGGCGATGAGGAAATCGTTAGGTGAAGTTAACCGCTATCCGGATGGGAACTCTTTTTATTTGAGGGATAAGCTGGCCCGGAAGCTGAACATTAAACCCGCCAACATTGTTTTCGGCAATGGCTCAAATGAAATAATTGAGCTTAGCGTTAAAGCTTTTTTGTATGAACACGAACAGGCTATAATGTCGAGCCCGGATTTTTTAATCTTTAAGCTGGCTGTTTTGCAGGAGGCGGGTAAACCCCGCGAAGTGAGTTTGGACAATTTTTACTGCAATCTGAAAGGAATCTTAGAAGCGGTTTGCGATAAGACAAAGATGGTTTTTATCGCTAATCCCAATAACCCGGTAGGTACCTATATTAAAGAGAAAGGGCTGGAGGATTTTTTAAACAAACTGCCGGAGGGTATCGTGGTTGTGCTTGATGAGGCCTATTATGAGTTTGCCAGAGACGCGGAAGGCTATCCTGATTCGCTCAGGTTTTTAGAGAGGCCCAACGTTATCATTCTAAGGACTTTTTCCAAGGCTTATGGTTTGAGCGGCCTGCGTCTGGGTTATGGCCTGGCTAATGAGGGTCTCATTACCGCGCTTAATAAGGCCAGACAGCCCTTTAACGTTAATTATCTGGCTCAGGCGGCGGGCTACGCGGCTTTAGATGATGATGAGTTTTTGCAGAAGACCCTTAAAATAAATGAAGAGGGTAAGATATTTATATACAGTGAGTTAAATGAAATGGGCCTTGATTATATACCCAGCGCTACAAATTTTATTATGTTTAATGTTAAGAGAGAAGCTGACGCGGTATTTCAGGAAATGCTTAAAGCGGGTGTCATTGTTAGGAGCATGGCTTCTTATAAATTAAACAGTTGGATAAGAGTCACGGTGGGTACGAAAGATGAGAATCAGAGGTTTGTAGACGCGCTGAGGAAGGTCGTTAAAGGAGAAAAGCTGTGATAATTGTATTAAAGCCGGATATTTCCGAGGAGCAGATCAGGCATGTAGAAGAACGTATTAAAAATCTTGGCTTAAAACCGGTGATTTCAAAGGGCGCGGAGAGAACAATTATCGGGGTTATCGGCGAAGAGGATAAAATCAGGCTTCAGCCGCTTGAGGCGATTGAGGGCGTTGAGAAGGTGATGCCGATATTAAAGCCCTATAAGCTGGCCTCACGCGACTTTAAGAAAGAGTCAAGTGTCATTGATGTCGGCGGCGTTAAAATAGGCGGCAAAGAGGTGGTTGTTATTGCCGGCCCCTGTTCCGTTGAAAATTTGAAATCTTTGGAGGAAGTGGCCAAAAAGGTTAAGGCCTCCGGTGCCAGGATGCTCAGAGGGGGAGCTTTTAAGCCGAGGACGTCTCCCTACAGTTTTCAGGGTTTGGGTGAGGAAGGTTTGAAGTATCTTAATGAAGTTGGGCGCAAGACCGGCTTGCCTGTAGTAACGGAGACAATGGATGCCAGGCAGGTTCCTTTGATTGATAAGTACGCGGACGCCTTTCAGATTGGCGCCAGAAATATGCAGAACTTTGACCTCTTAAAAGAAGTGGGGCGGACGAAAAAACCGGTACTTCTAAAGCGCGGAATGAGTGCTACCGTTAAGGAACTGCTTATGTCTGCCGAGTACATTATGTCGGAGGGGAACCTGAATGTTATTTTATGTGAAAGAGGCATAAGAACTTTTGAGAACGCGACTCGCAATACTCTTGATTTGAGCGCTGTTTCAGTAATTAAGGAGTTAAGTCATTTACCGGTAGTAGTAGACCCCTCGCACGCGACCGGCAAGTGGAGTTTAGTCGCTCCTATGGCTAAGGCGGCAGTAGCGGCCGGATGCGATGGGCTGCTTATCGAGGTTCATATGAATCCGGAAGAGGCTTTTTCTGATGGAGCTCAGTCTCTAAAGCCGGATACTTTTGATGAGTTAATGAAGTCTTTAAAGCGAATAAGCGCGGTTGTCGACCGCTCTATTTAAGTGGATTAAGAAATGAAAGAGTTCAAAAAGATCGCTATTTTGGGAGTGGGGCTTATAGGCGGCTCTATTGGTTTAGCGGTTAAGAAAAAAGGAGCGGCCCAAGAGATTAGAGGGCTTACTACGAAAAGGTCTACGCTGGCTAAAGCGCTTTGCCGTAAGGCGATTGACAGCGGGACTCTTTCGCTGAAAAAGGCTGTCTCGGGCGCTGATCTGGTAATAATATGCACGCCTGTTAAAATGGTGAGCCGAATTATCAAAAAAATATTACCCTATCTTAAAAAAGGTTGTCTTATAACCGACGTGGCCAGCACAAAAGGTGAGATAGTGGAGGAAGTAGAAAAAATATTGCCTTCGGGCGTCTCTTTTGTAGGCGGGCACCCTATGGCGGGTTCCGAAAGGACAGGTGTAGAGTTTGCCAGAGCCGGGCTTTTTGAGGGTTCTGTTTGTATTGTTACCAAATCAAAAAGAACCACTTTAAATGACCTTAAGAAAATCAGCGCTTTTTGGAGAAAGCTTGGCGCTAAAGTTAAGGTTTTGACTCCGGGCCGGCATGACGAAATCGTGGCGCGGATTAGTCATCTGCCGCATTTAGCGGCCGTGGCATTAGTTAATGAGCTAAATAACGGAGACACGGACTTTGTTTCCAGCGGTTTCAGGGATACTACGAGAATTTCATCTTCTTCAGCAAAAATATGGCGGGATATTTGTTTAAGCAACCGAAGATGTATTTCGCTTGCTTTGGATGGATATATAAGACGCATGAAGGTTATAAAAAAAGAGATAGATGACTTGAATGGTCCGGCTATAAGCCGGGAATTTAAAAAAGCAAAGACGGCAAGAAAGATGATTAAAGGTTGAAAAAGGGTTTTGTTGTAGCAATTGACGGGCCGGCCGGCTCGGGAAAAAGTACCGTTGCCCGGATGCTGGCTGAAGAGCTCGGATATGTATATGTTGATACCGGAGCCATGTATAGGGCGCTTACTTTTAAAACCCTGCGTGGCGGTATTGATTTAAACTCCAAAAAGGCTTTGATTGAACTTGCCCGCGGAACAAACGTAAAACTGGAAAGCGCCAATGGCCGTTCGTTAAGAGTTTTGTTGGATGAAGAAGATGTAACAGAGCGGATAAGGGAGCCGGAGGTTACAAATAACGTTGCTTATTTAGCCAACATTCCGGAGATAAGAGAGTTAATGGTCAGCCTTCAGCGTACTCTCGGAGAAGGCAGAGATATAGTTATTGAAGGCAGGGATACGACGACTGTAGTTTTTCCTAACGCTGATAAAAAGTTTTACCTTGATGCCTCCTTTGAAGAGAGGTTGAGCAGGCGCCATCAGCAGCTGCTCTCGGAAGGTAAAGGTGTTGTTCTGGACATTCTTGGCAGAGATATGAACGCGCGGGATAAAAAAGATACCGGAAGGCGGGTTGGAGCTTTAAGACGGGCTGAGGACGCGATTTATATTGATACTACGAAACTTACAATAGTTCAGGTTGTTAAAAAGATAACTTCATATATTAAATAATATGCTGTACTGGTTTAGCAGGGCTATATTTACTGTACTTTTTAAACTCTTTTTTAGAATCAGAGTTTTGGGAGCCGAAAATATTCCGGCCGCGGGCCCTTTTATCGTTGCCGCCAACCACGTGAGTTATCTTGATCCTGTGGTTGTAGGCGTAGCCTCTCCCCGGAGGGTTGCTTTTATTACCAGGGGTAGTTTGTTCAAGAATAGATGTTTTGGTTTATTGATTAAAAGTGTGGGTGCTTTTCCCTTAAGCGATGGAGAAGGAAGTAATATTGCGGCCATTAGAAAGGCTCTGGGCATTCTCAAAACAAACGCGGGCTTGCTTGTCTTTCCTGAGGGAACCAGAAGTTATGACGGCAAACTGCGAACGGGTTTGTCAGGCGTTGGACTGATAGCCGCGAGAGCCGGATGTCCTGTTATACCGGCCTTTGTTTCAGGAACCGATAAGGCGCTTCCTAGAGGCGCCGGATTTATTAAGATTGCCAGGGTATCCGTATATTTCGCTAAGGCGGTTTATCCGCCGAAGAGTTCGGATAAGAATAGCTATAAGGATTTTACGGACAGGGTTATGAGGGAGATAGATGTTCTGGCAGCCGTTAGAGCGCGGAAAAAATAAACGTAAGGCCATTTTTTTTGCTATTTATTAAATCTTTTGCTTGACAAAACTTTTTTACTATAATATGATAATAAAATATCTTTTTTAAGGAGGTAATTTACCAATATGTTTAACACAGAAAACGTGGAACCTTTAGAACCCAACGAAGCAGAATTAAAAGAAAAAGACGTGGAAAAAGAGTTTGATCTGGATAAAATCTATGAGGAGTCCTTCAGGCACCTTGAGGAAGGCTCTATTGTTACCGGTAAAATTATTGATATTACCGATAAGGAGGTGCTGGTAGATGTGGGCTATAAGTCGGAAGGGGTACTCTCTTTGTCGGAGTTTAAAGACCCGGCATCCATAAGCGTTGGTGATGAAGTAGATGTCCTGCTGGAGAATAAAGAAAACGATGACGGTATGGTGGTGATCTCCAAGACTAAAGCCGACGTAATCAAGAACTGGGAAAGCATCATAGATAATTACAATGAACAGGATATTATAGAGGGAACCATTACCAGGAAGGTTAAGGGCGGGCTGATGGTGGATGTAGGCATACAGGCCTTTTTGCCGGCTTCGCTCGCGGGTATCAGGAATCCGAAGGAACTAAATCAGCTTCTGGGGCGGAATTATAAATTTAAAATTGTAAAAATTAATAAACCCCGCAAAAATATTGTTGTCTCCCGCAGGGATTTTCTTGATATGGAGATGTCTAAGCACAAGGAGCAGTTATTAAAAGAGATGGAGAAGGGCCAGCTAAGAAAAGGTGTTGTTAAAAATATCACCGATTTCGGCGCCTTTGTCGATTTAGGCGGTATTGACGGCTTGCTTCATATAACCGATATGAGTTGGGGTAGAATTAGTCATCCTTCCGAAATGTTGGCAATCGGAGATAATGTAGAGGTGATAATTCTCGATTTTAACAAGGAAAATATGCGCGTGTCTCTGGGGCTTAAGCAAAAGACGGCTAATCCCTGGGGAGAGGTTGAAAGTAAGTATCCGGTTGGTTCAAAGGTTAAGGGGAAGGTTGTTAATTTAGTCAACTACGGCGCCTTTGTTGAACTGGAAAAGGGCATAGAGGGCCTAATTCATATCTCTGAATTTTCCTGGGTAAGAAGAGTAGCTGATCCTCAGGAGATGGTGGCTATAGGGGATATAGTTGAGGTGGTAGTTTTAAACATTGACAAAGATAACAGAAAAATATCTCTGGGGCTTAAGCAGACGGAGGGTAATCCGTGGGAGGACATTGCCAAGAAGTATCCCGTTGGCTCAAAGGTTGAGGGGAAGGTACGCCATATAACTAATTATGGCGCTTTTATAGAGCTTGAAGATGGTATTGACGGGCTGATTCATGTTTCTGACCTGTCCTGGACCAAAAAGGTCAATCATCCTGAGGAGATATTAAAAAAAGGTGATAAAATAGAAGTTGTCATCCTTTCTGTTGATACCGGGAGTCACAAAATTTCCTTAGGCTTAAAGCAGCTAACGCCGGATCCGTGGGCTGATATCAAAGAAAAGTATGCTCCGGGTCTGATTATTAGCGGTAGGGTAACCAAGATTATGAGCTTTGGTCTCTTTGTAGAGCTGGAAAAGGATATTGAGGGCCTGGTTCATGTCAGCGAGTTGGAAGAGAAGCCTTCAGGTGATTTAACAGAGATTTTTAAAGAAGGTGATGAAATAAAAGTGAAAGTTATAAAGTTAGACGATGAAGAAAGAAAGATAGGCTTAAGCACAAAGTCAGTATCTTAAAATCTTATCTGTCAAAAAAAGGATTTTTCCCGGAAGCGCTAAGCGGAATACCTAAGGCTTGTTTAATTGATTTATCTTTAAACAGGTCTTTTTTTATGGCAGCTTTTCCAATAGAGTACATTATTCTGTTATCGGCATGATGAAGGCAGGCTATTGAGACGGCCGATCCGGCCGCTATTCCCAGGTCAATAGAATTAAAAGCGCAGATGCCCTTAGTTTTGCTGAGTTCCCGGCAGTTATTGTGTCCGCAGAAACCGCAGTAGGTAATGCCCATGGGATTTGATCTGCACCCGATTAAAATAAGAAGGCCGCTCTGTTTTAAATTCTGGGCGTCGCGGTAAAAACTGCTTTTGTTTTCTTCTGTAGCTGTCCGCTCCATTTCCTTTATAATCTTTGAGAATGCCGGTTTCTTTAAAATCTTAAGGACAATATTGTCAATACCCTTTGTTTTGGGAGCCGTTCTGGCCGCCAGGCACATCAGCCGCGCGACATCAAGGAGTGCTTTTTGTTCAGGACCTAAGCTTCTATTTTTCATAATGTAACAGTGTCGCATGATTAGAAATATTTGTCAATCTTATATTACACCGTGTTGTTACAATACACCCTGCATCTGGGCACGACCGAAAAAGATTGAATATCCCCTTATTAAGGTTAAAATAAATTTTCTTTAATATTGTGGTATAATAAAAAAAAGAGTTAAATAAGATACATTAAATAAGGAGGTGATTATTATGAAGAGAGGTTTGGTAATTATTGTAGTTTGTTGTTTCATGTTTGGCTTGGGTATTATTGGCTGTTCGGAGAAAAAAGTTGCTTCAAGCAATGAGGCTATTGAGGCATCTAAGTCTATGGAAACAACCGGACAAAAGATAAATTATCTTATCGGACAGGCAAACACGCTCTACAGTTCAAAGGAGTTTCAAGGCGCGGTTGATATAGCTCAGTATATCCTTAGGTATGTGGACAAGGATTCACAGGAAGCAAAGAATTTGCTGGAGAAAGCTAAGGAGGCGTTGATAGCTAAGGCGCAGGAAGCGGTTAGCGCTGTCACAGAAGATGTGGAGAAAAAAGTACCTGGCTTTGGTCAATAACATACTTGGCAGAATAGAGGGAGGCTGAGATGGGCGCGCTCGTTTTGCTTATTATCGGCCAGGAGTTTATTAAAAAAAACAGAACACGGATATCACGTAAATAATAAAAGAAAGGGGTGGTTATTTATGCTTAAAAGATTGTTAAGCTTGACTATGTTGAGTTTGTTTCTTTTTTCTTTCTCCTCATCTTTTGCGCAAATAGGCGACGAGGATTACTCTGCTCAGATAAAAGCTTCAAAGGAAAGTTTGGGGCAAGTAAAAAAAGAGTATATTCAGGCAAAAAAAGAAGCAAGAAAAGCAGCTATGGAAAGTTTTTTAAGCTTCGGCAAGACGAAAGAGGAAAAAGAGGCGCGCAAGAAGGTTCTCCATGAGGCAAAGAAAAAATCGGCAGAGTTGCGAGAAGCCTATAAGGGGGCAAAGGACGCTCTAAAGAATGAAGAAAAGATACTAAAAGAAGCCAGAAAAAAAGCTAAGCAAGGAAAGGAAAAAGCGGAAAAGAAACAAAAAAAACACACAAAAGGTTTGGGAGAAGGGCAAAAGAAGGGATTTGGTAAAAGCAAAAAATAGACACAGTAAAAGCGAGTCAAGGCGCAGTGTATAAAATAAAAAAGGGATTTAGAAGAATGGGGCAATTATGATATCAAGAATTATTAATTTTATCAAAACCGACGTTTGGAGAATTCGCTTGCGAACTCTTCCCCGCACAAAATCTTTTTTTATTAAACAGTTAAGAGTTATTCTCCTGGCACTGCGGGGATTTAATGAAGATAAGTGCCAGTTAAGGGCATCAGCTCTTACCTTTTATTCTCTGCTTTCAATTGTGCCGGTGGTAGCTATGGCCTTTGGCATCGCTAAGGGTTTTGGTTTTGAGAAACTTCTTGAAAAACAACTCTTAGGAAAATTTTCCGGCCAAGAAGAGGTGATAGCGCAAATTGTTGATTTTGCCAATTCGCTCCTTGAAAATACCAGAGGAGGTATAATAGCCGGCATAGGTGTGGCAATTCTTTTTTGGACGGTTATAAAAGTCTTAGGTAACATTGAGCGTTCATTTAATGATATCTGGGGAATAAAAGTACCACGACGTATGGGGCGCAAGTTCAGTGATTATCTGTCTATAATGCTCCTGTGCCCTATTCTTATTATTATGTCCAGCAGTATTACGGTATTCATAGCTACTCAGGTTACATTTATAATTGAAAAATTCACATTTTTGGGAGTTTTTAGCAATTTATTATTTTTAATTCTCAAATTACTGCCTTATTCTGTAATCTGGGTGCTTTTTACTTTTATTTATATTTTTATGCCTAATACCAAAGTTAATCTTAAATCCGGTATTTTAGCGGGAATAACGGCAGGAACGATTTACCAGATTACTCAGTGGGCGTATATAAATTTTCAGGTTGGAGCGGTCAAATATAATGCTATTTATGGAAGCTTTGCGGCGTTACCTTTGTTTTTGGTGTGGCTCCAGCTTAGCTGGTTGATAGTTCTTTTTGGAGCGGAGATTTCTTTTGCTCATCAGAATGTAGATACGTATGAATTTGAACCGGATTGCTTACGAGTAAGTTACTCTTTTAAAAAGCTACTTTCTCTACGAACGGCCCATTTATTAATTAAGAACTTTTCTAACGGATATAAGCCGTTAACTACCGCCCAAATTTCACATACCCTGGAAATTCCCATCCGGCTGGCACGTGAGATACTTTATGAGTTAGTTGAAAGCGAAATCATTTCTGAGACTAAGACAGAAAAATATAAAGAGATAGCTTATCAACCCGCCCGTGATATTAATAAGTTTACCATAAAGTACATCATTGACGCGTTAGAGCAAAGAGGAGTTGACAGTATACCTGTTGCGCAGACCAAGGAATTAAAGACATTGTCAGAAGCATTGCAAACATTCAAAGATACTATCGAGAAGTCTACAGCAAATAAACTTTTAAAAGATATGTAATATTTTTGACAGTACATAAATTTGGGACAAATCCACGCAACACTCAATTCCCGCTGCACAAATCAATAATATGAACCAATAGAATGCCGAGTGGAGCATTTGATTTGTTAGGAATATGGAGCGATATTGAACAAACGGTTAATTTGTTTAGCAATACTATTTGGGTTGGTGTTAGGTTTTGCCATTGAGGCAGACGCGGGGTGGTATGATTCTGCCTGGCCGTATAGAGTTAAGGTTACCATACTTGCATCCGAAGTTGATACGGATGTAACCGATTATTCTATTTATGTGAATTTATCCAACCTTCCCGCCGGTTTTCATGCTCACGTCAATCAGAGCGATGCCAGCGATATCCGTGTAACTAAAGTCAATGGCGCTACAGAGCTTCCCAGAGAAGTGGGCCTGGCAGAGAGCAAATGAACGTGCCGGGAGTGACGAAGAGATAAAAAGCATATATGAAAAGTTCACCCTCGCTCAAAAACTTGAAAAAGAAGGCCGTCTTAAAGAAGCTAAAGCCTTATACAAAGAGGCGGCTCAGAGGGCAAGGGTTGTTTATATAGAAGAGGAGGAGTATGTTAGAGACAGAGTACGCTTTGAACAAGAACTAAAAAGACAGCGTGAACTTGCCGAGAGATACTTTGAAGAAGGCAGGCTGGAAGAAGCAAAACAGCTGTGGCGGGGGATAGTAGAAAAGGATTAAGTAAAAAACTAAAAGCGTAAAGCGAAAAGTGTAAAAATATAGTGTAAAAGTAAAAAGATTTAAAAAAAGAAGGTTGATAAAGAAAATTAGGTTAGCGGAAGGAAAAATGAAAAAATCTTTTTGTTGGACTGTTTTTTTAGCTGGTGTCGCGGGGCCTGTAGTTAGTTTTGCCGGAAGGTGGTATTGGTTTTTTGATATTTTTACGCACTTTAGGGTGCAGTTGAGCGTGTTTCTTTTTTTTACACTGCTAATTTTGTTATTTGGCAGGCAGTTTAAAAAAGCGGCTGTTTTGGGGGTTGTTTTGCTATTCTGTTTTATTTCACTTTTTCCTTATTTATCTTTTTCACGCCGGGATAATTTTTTAAGGGTACCTGAAAAAGAATTGAGGATACTTTTGGCTAATGTTTGTACTTCAAACCGCAGGTATGATATGTTAATCAATCTTGTTAAGACTAAGATGCCGGACATTGTTATCCTGGAAGAGATAGACCAGTCGTGGTATAATGAATTGGAAAAATCGCTTACTGATTATAAAGTTTATAAAGCTGTGCCCCGGGATGACAACTTTGGGATAGCGGTTTTTTCTAAAATTCCGATGGCCATCAAAGTTAAATACATAGGCTCAGCCGGGGTGCCGTCGCTTGAGTGTCTGATTGAAGAGGATGATGACGAAATTATCTTATGGGCAACCCATCCCGTGCCTCCTATAAGTGATGAATACTGGCATTTAAGAAACGAGCAGTTAAGAGAACTCTCCGCCTTAATTAGCGGCAGTGATTGTCAGGTGGTAGTGGCCGGAGATTTTAATACAAGCCCCTGGTCGCGTTGCTTTAACGGTTTAAAGGCGGCTAAATTGGACGATACCGCGGCAGGCATTGGGGTGCAGGCGAGTTGGCCGGCGATGTGGCCGGCTTTTATGAGAATTCCGATAGACCATGTACTAATCAGTAAAGAGATTAAGGTTATTGAGCGTTGTGTTCTGGAAGACATCGGTTCCGACCATCTGCCGGTCTTTGTAAGATTGCAGTTGAAATAAGGATTGAAAAAAACTTAATCCTTAGAGCGAATGAAATGAGCGTCTTAATTCTTAGAGTGAGCGAACGCGAACGTCTTGATGAGAGGTCTTAATGAAGATATTTTTTGTAGTTGTTATTACTCTTGTACTCTTTAGGGTATATTTTATTTTTTTGGAGCAGAAAAGTTTATATTATCCTGCTGTGGAAGTTTCAGAGACTCCGGCTGAGGTGGGTATCGGATATGAGGAGTTGAGTTTTAAAACATCTGACGGGGAAATTCTTAATGGCTGGTACGTGCCGGCAAAGGACGCGGAAACTACGGTGCTCTACTGTCATGGCAACGCCGGGAATATATGCCATCGCCTGCATAAAGTAAAATTTTTTAATGAAATGGGAGTGAATTTTTTTATTTTTGACTATCGCGGCTATGGCAAAAGCAGCGGCAGGCCGGGCGAAAAAGGTTTGTATAATGACGCGATTGCCGCGTTCGATTATCTGATGTCAAGGAAAGATGTTGATAAATCTAAAATTGTTATGTATGGTAAATCATTGGGAGGGCCAATCGCTGCCGAAGTTTGCCTGAGAAGAAAAGTAAGCGCCTTAATACTGGAGAGTAGTTTTGCTTCAGTTGTTATACGGGCACAGCAGATTTATCCGTTTTTGCCTATGAAGTTCTTGATTTCACAAAAATACGACGCGCTGGACAAGATAAAAAATATTGATATTCCAAAACTGATAGTTCACGGTAGAAATGATGAAGTTATTGCTTTTAACCACGGACAAATTCTTTTTGACGCGGCTGGGGAGCCTAAGCAATTTTTGCCTTTTGAAGGCGGTCACAACGATGAAGTTTATGTAACATCGGATGAGTATAGAAAGAAGCTTGAAGAATTCTTTGCACAAGCAAGAATTACCCATATGGGTACAAGTAAACAATAACCAAGATACAAGAAACAATAACCAAATAATAACCAATGACCAAAATCAAATAACCAAACCGAAACAGACGCGAATGTTTGATGATTGGTTATTGAATATTGGTTATTGTTTGTATCTTGTAACTTGGTTATTGGTTATTTAAAATTTCGAATAATCAAACCGAAACAAAACAAAGATGGCGGCTTGGATATTGGTTAAAATTAACGTTATTATATAAGGAGGGAATAAATGAAGCGTATAATGATTTTTGTTGATGCTGAGTATGTTGTTCAGAAGGTGAAGGACTTAAGGAAAACACGAAGGCCTATTAGGCGTAAAGACATTAAATGGATGAATATAATAGGGTGGATAGCGGAAAGAAGGGAGCTGGTTCGTTGTTACTATTATTCCGCGGAGTTTAGCAAAGAAGAAAATCTTCGTACTTATACCGAGCAGCATGAATATCTTAAGGGCCTTAAGTTAAGCATTCCCTATTTTGAAGTTAAACTGGGGCGATTGGTGCATGTTCATAATGTATGGATTCAGAAAGGGCTTGATGTTAAGATTGCCGTGGATATGTTTTCTAAGGCGGCTACGGATCAATATGATGTAGCCGCGCTTATCTCGGGTGATTCAGACTTCGTGGAAGTTATTACTGAAATAAAAGACCGCTATGGCAAACATGTTGAACTTTATACCTTTGACCAGGCAATTCACGATACACTCAAACTTGTTCCTGATAAGCACATAATAATTAATAGTCAAACCGGACGCAAAAATCAATTTTGGTCTTATTGAAAATGAAAGAAAAAATACGCAGGGTATTAGAGCGGCACTGGGGATATAAATGCTTTTTACCTCTACAGGAAGAAACGATTTGTTCTATACTTAAGGGTAAGGATAGCTTGACGGTACTGCCGACGGGCGGAGGAAAGTCGCTGTGTTTTCAGCTGCCCGCGTTGATGGAAGAAGGGATATTTGTGGTTATCTCTCCGCTAATCTCGCTGATGAAGGACCAGGTAGACGCGCTCAGTGATATGGGCATCGCGGCGGCATATTTAAACTCAAGCTTATCTGCCGTCGAGCAGAGAGCCGCGATTGAGGATTGCCGGCAGGGGAACGTAAAACTTTTATATATGTCGCCGGAACGATTGCAGAATGAGGCGGCAATTAATTTATTAAAGGATATCGGCGTTTCTTTTTTTGTGATTGACGAGGCGCATTGTATAAGTCATTGGGGGCATGATTTCAGGGCGGATTACCGGGCGCTGGGGATGATAAAAAAAATATTTAAGGCGGCCAGCGTGCATGCTTTTACAGCCACGGCAACGAAAGAGGTGCAGGATGATATTGTGAGCCAGTTGGAATTGTCCAATCCGATGATGCATATCGGGCTGGTGGACAGGCCTAATTTGACGTACCGGGTAATACCTCGCCAGCAGATTATTAAGCAGGTAACGGAGGTTTTAGAGCGGCATAATAATGAGCCGGGTATTATCTACTGCCTGCGCCGTAAAGATGTGGATAGTATGTCGATAAAATTGAAGCGGCTGGGGTTTGATAATATGCCCTATCACGCCGGTATGCCTGATAAAGAGCGTCATATAAGCCAGAATCGTTTTATGCGTGAAGAGGTAAATATTATTGTGGCAACGGTGGCTTTTGGCATGGGAATTGACCGGTCGAATATACGTTTTGTGGTTCACACGGGGATGCCTAAGAGCGTTGAGCAATATCAACAGGAAATCGGCCGTGCCGGCCGTGACGGCCTGCCGGCATTTTGTTATATGTTTTACAGCGGCGGGGATTATGGGTTGTGGACTTTTTTTGCTAAAAAATCTCCTGAGTGCGCGGTGCTAATGGAAAAGCTGGGGGTTATGTATAATTTTTGCGCTCAACCGCAATGCCGCCATAAGGTGCTTGTGAATTATTTCGGACAACCCTATGATGTGGATATGTGTAATGCCTGTGATTATTGTTTGCGCGAGCTGGAGATGGTTGAGGATCCGCTGGTTGTGGGGCAGAATATCGTATCCTGTGTGGAGAGTGTGAGGCAGGACGAATACGGATTTGGCGCTGGGTATATCACTGATGTTTTAAAAGGTAAGATGCTTGATAAGATAGCGTCCCTGCGGCATAATGAGTTATCAATGTTCGGTATAATGGTAAATGAGACCGCGCCGTTTATACGCTATATGATTGAACAGCTTCTCGGCCAGGATTTTTTGCGGCGGGAGGGGGAGTTTTCCACCTTGTCGGTGACTGATAAGGGGCGGCAGTTGTTGGACGCGGAGGCGGTTCCGGTGCTGGCGAAGCCGCTTGTCCGGGAAAAGAAAAAGCAGATTGCGAGGCAAAGGTCAAAACGCAGGGAGCAGGATTGGGCCGGAGTAGATCAGGGTTTGTTTCAGAGATTGCGCGATAAGAGGGCGGAACTCGCGCGAAAGAAAGGGGTGCCGGCGTATATTATATTTGGAGACAAGGCTCTCAAGGATATGGCGGCAAAAAAGCCGCTTACCAAGGACGAGTTCGCGAATATCTACGGTGTCGGCGAACATAAGTTGAAAGCATATGCTGGTGTGTTTATTGAGGTAATAAAACAGGATTTACAAACAGGATTAAGGATTAAGACGCTCACCAATGACAAAGTGATGGTGAGCTCTAAGGATTAAGTTAAAAGCAAAAAATAGAAGAAAAGGGATTAAGTAAAACCCCGAACAATTCACTCCGTTCATATGCGGGGTAGGCAAAGATTGAGAGTTAGCTTTGCATATAAGATTGAATCTTAAGTGTAAAGTTGGGGATTAAGTAAAAGGAACTTAATCCTTAAAGCGAACAAAGTGAGCGTCTTAATCCTTAGAGCGAATGAAATGAGCGTCTTGATGACAGGATTAAGTAAAAACGAGATTGCGAAAATAAATGAAAACTTTTAAGGATCTAAAGGTTTGGCAGAAGGCGCATATGTTAGTGTTGGAGATATATAAGATTACAAGAAGTTTTCCAAACGAAGAAAAATTTGGCCTTACTTCTCAACTAAGACGTTCGGCAAGTTCTATTCCTACTAATATTGTTGAAGGATTTAAAAGAAAAGGTAAACGAGATTATTCTCATTTTTTAAATTTAGCCGATGCTTCTCTGGAAGAAACGAAATATCATATTATATTAAGTAAAGATTTAAATTATCTTGACGAGGTTGTAACTAATAAAGTAAGTAATATGTGTAATGAAGTAGGAAAGATGCTCTGTGGCTTACAGAGTAAACTTAATCCTTAGAGCGAACACGGTGAGCGTCTTAATCCTTAGAGTGAGCGAAGGCGAACGTCTGGATACAAGAAGTGAAAAGCGGAGGAGCGGTTGATATGAAAACTTTAGTAGTGTATTATTCATATGGCGGCAACACTGAAAAAACGGCTAAGGTGCTTGTTGGCCTGTTAAAAGACAAAGGTTTTACGGTAGACGTACATAAATTAAAACCTGAAAATGAAAAAAGAAATTTCTTTCTTCAGTGCCTTGACGCGCTTCGGGGACGGGAGGCGGTTCTTTCTGATGATGTTAATTTTGATTTGGCGGGGTATGATTTAGTATGTATAGGTTCTCCCGTATGGGCGTTCGCGCCGACGCCCGCGGTAAATACCTACCTTGATAAAATGCTAAACGCCGGCGGTAAAGACGCGATTGTATTTACAACCTATGGGAGCGGCACGGGCGTGGAAAAATGTATTAATAGTATAAAAAAACGCTTAAAACAAAAAGGTATCAGGGAAGTATACAATTTTAATATACAACAGGCAAAGGTTGACGATAGAGATTTTGCAGTTAGCATGATGAAAGATAAGTTAAAGAAAGTGTTGAATGTTGAGACCTGACCCCATTAAAAAAGGCACTTTATTTACAGGAAAAATTAGCGGAGAAATTTCCTGAATAACCAAACAAGACAGGAGTGACTGTTTGATTATTGGATATTGAAATTTGAATATTGTTTGTATCTTGTTTCTTGGTTATTGGTTATTAAAGTTAACTATTTTTGACAGAACTTGGAATTGCCATTATGGGTACTGTAAGCGAAGCTAAAAGAGAAACTTTGAAGAAGAAGATGCGGGAGCTGGGGGTTTTTGAAAAAGACATTGAGGAGAAGTTTATCCGCTCGGGGGGTAAGGGGGGGCAAAATGTTAATAAGACTTCTACCTGTGTTTATCTGAAGCATAAGCCAAGCGGCCTTGAGGTGAAATGCCAGCGCGAGCGGTCTCAGGTTCAAAATAGATTTTTGGCCCGGAGGATTCTGGTTAATAAAATTGAAACTCTTGTCATGGGGAAACTGTCCGCGGAGAGAAAGCAAATAGAAAAAATAAAAAGGCAAAAACGTAAACGGTCCAAAAGGGCCAAGGAAAAGATGCTGGAAGCTAAGGCAAAGAGGAGTAAGAAAAAAAGGGAGCGTTCTTATCGGCCTGAGGAGGAAGAATAAAACATTTAATTGTGCAATTTGCAAAATTTGGTACAATAATATTAGTAGAAAAATTTTAATTAGGAAGTACTCCTAATTATTAAAAAAGGTGAGTTGAAAATGATCAGTTTAATAATCGGGTTGTGCGCGGGTGTTTTATGTACGCTTTCTTTTTTGCCTCAGGTGATGAGGATTTATAAGACGAAGCGGGTGGGTGATTTATCTTTAACTACGTTTTCTATGCTTTCTGTGGGCATATTTTTATGGCTGATTTATGGGATATTAACAGGTTCATTGCCTATAATGCTGACCAACGCGGCCATGCTCATCTTATCCCTTTTAATTGTAGCTATGATAGTCAAGTATAAATGAACCCGCTCCAATTGTACTTGCTTTTTTGGTAACTTTCTGGTATAAATGATGATGTGTCGGAAGCAATATTTTTCGGAGTGGGATAGTTTAATATTAGCCCGGAGTATTTGTGAATGATTGATTCAGGCCTTATTAGGATTGTATTAATAATATTTGTCTGCGTTTATATTTCTCTTCAAATGGTTATCTGGGTGAACCGTGACGCGGATAAAAAGAGGCTGAGATCTCAGACTTTCTGGACAACCGCTACTCTTTTTTTTAACATCTTCGGCTTTTTGGCCTATCTTGCGTGCAGGAACACAAAGGGTCCCATTAAGTGTGACTATTGCGGTTATGATTTAACTAAAGTATTAAGCGAGACAAATCTTTTTACCTGTCCCCATTGCAATAAGCTCATTCATTCGGACGTTGCCCACCAAATATTCCTTGATAAGGTAAAAAACTTTGATCCCCGTATAATTAAGTTATTTGACTATGCGGGGTTGGATATAGAGCAGGGAGCCGGCAAGGATGCTAAAAGCAGGGTATGGAGCGTTGTTAAGTTTTATATTGCCCGGGCAATTTATGAAAGGGCGACGGATATTCATTTTGACCCCGAGAAGGAAAAGGTTCGGGTCAGGCAAAGAATAGATGGAGTGCTTTATGACGTAATCGCCCCCCCCAGAGAACTGGGAGTGAGGGTGACGGCAATGCTTAAGATGCTGGCCGGCCTGGATATAGCCCAAAGGAAGGAGGCCCAAAGCGGACGTTTTGAGGTTGAGGTGGGCGGGAAAAAATATGATTTGAGGGTTTCTACCTCCTATGCTATCTTTGGTGAAAAGATTGCTATCAGAATTTTAAGGAGAGACGGTATGCTTTTGAGCCTTGAGAATCTGGGCTTTTTAAAAGACGACCTTAGCCGCATAGAGCAGGTTGTTTCTAAGCCGCACGGGATGGTTTTAATCTGCGGGCCGACAGGATGCGGAAAGACTACTACTCTTTACAGCATTATAAAGAAAGTTAATCCGGAAAAGTATAACATAATGACTATTGAAGATCCGGTTGAGTATGAGCTTCCCGGTGTAAGCCAGCAGCAGATAAATGTTAAGGCCGGTGTTGATTTTGTGCAGGGCCTGAGATCGATGCTTCGCCAGGATCCCGACGTTATTATGGTGGGAGAGATCAGAGATGGTGAAACTGCCAAAATAGCCAATCAAGCGGCTGATACGGGGCATCTGGTCTTAAGCACCATGCACTCTATTGACGCGGCTAACGCTATAACAAGATTAAGGGACTTTGAGATAACGCCCCATCACCTATCGTCGTCCTTGCTGGCAATTATAGCTCAGAGGCTAATCCGTATTCTCTGTCCTGACTGTAAGGAAAAAGTGGAGCGTGATACCGTCTTGGAAGAGAGGGGTGTAAAAAATGTCTATAAAGCCAAGGGCTGTCCTAAGTGCAATTATACCGGCTATAGAGGAAGAACGGCGCTTTTTGAAATACTCTTTGCCGACAAAGAGTTGAGAGAGTTAATTTTTAGTGACACCGCGCCTGATGTCATCAGAGAAAATTATGCTAAATGGGGAATGCGGGATTTAAGGGAGCAGGGCGTGAGAAGGGTTGAGGCGGGCGAGACGACGCTGGAGGAGCTGAACGCGGTTGTGCCCGCGACTAAATTTTTTACCAAGAGAAAGATTCAATGATATTGCCCGCGATAATTATCGCTATTGTAACAACCTATGCACTTTTTGGCTTTAAAAAAGGGCTGTTCCTGGAAATAGTATCATTTTTTAATGTTTTTATTTCTTTCGTGCTAACCTTTATTCTTTTTAAAGAAGCAAGTAGCCGCCTTGGCGGTTTAGCGGGTAGTTTATTCGCTGAAGGTTCGTTGATTCTTGACGCTTTATCTTTTGGTGTCCTTTTAATGTTTTTTTACGCGTTACTTATATTTATAAATAACAGGGTGTTTGGTAAAATAAAGGTACGGCTCATATGGATAGTGGATAAGCCGGGCGGCCTGGCCTTAGGCGTTCTGCGGGGCCTTATTGTTATCAGCCTTATTTTTGTAATAGCGGCGATGAGCCCGATAGCGGATTTTATACCGCGAAACGGTAATGATTTTACCCTGGCAAAGCGCGTCTATATGATAACCCCGGGAGTTTATGAGTCTTTAACGGGGCTTTTGTCTAATAGTAGTTCTTTTGACAGTGAAGATTTTTTTAGCGACTATGGGGGTTTTTTCAGGGAAGCGGCTGATAATGGTCAAGAGAGCGCTGAGTGAGTAAAGATGAAAATTAATAAAACTGCTTTTAAAAAAATATTAGCAGTTATTTTTTTATTACTTTTGTTTGTTGTCCAGGGTTGCGCCAAAGGCGGCCGCCTTCCGGTAAACGAGGCCTTGATTTCCGCGAGGAAAGAAGCTATTAGGATAGGCGGAGACAAGTATGTAGCGGCAACTGTTTTTTCGGGTATTTACCGGCTTAGGCGGGACTATGATGTAGTTTCGCGGCGATTGCTTCTGAAAAAGGACGGCCACACGGCCGTGCTCAGGCCTGACGCCGAAGTTCTTCTTATAGATGGAAGTACAGTATATACGGATGCGGCTGTTATACTTTATCGAGGTAGTGTATTTATTCCGTTATCGTTAATTGAAGAAAGGCTTGATAGGCTTTTCAACAGGGGCTTTGGCAGGCTGCCGGGCAGGGGTGAAGAGAGAAATCGCATAAGGAAGATAGTTATTGATGCCGGCCACGGCGGCAAAGATCCGGGCGCCGTAGGCCGCTATGGACTAAAAGAAAAGGTTGTAGCGCTGGATGTTTCAAAACGTGTGAAGAGAATGCTGGAAGATCGCGGAATTGAGGTTGTGATGACCAGGGATACGGACAGGTATATATCTCTCTGGCAGAGAACGAGTATTTCCAATAAAAATAGTCCAGACTTTTTTATCAGTATCCACGCTAATGCCCATAGAAACCGCCGGCCTTCAGGTTTTGAGGTTTTTTATTTATCGGATGCCCTTGACGACAGTGCCCGGGCGGTACAGGCGGTAGAAAATGCTGTCTGGGAGACGGAATGCGATTTTAATGTTAAGCCGACAAAAAATGCGGAAGCCGCGGTTTGGGATATGCTTTATGATGAATACAGGTTAGAGTCTAAGGAGATGGCAAAGTGTATGTGTGATTCAATGCAGGCTGACGGTATAGGTAAAAACCGCGGCGTTAAAAGCGCCCGCTTTTACGTTTTAAAAGGTGTCCGATCACCGTCAGTCCTTGTAGAGATGGCCTTTATCTCAAACAAGCGCGAAGAAGCTATGTTAAAGCAGGCGTCTTACAGACATCGCGTTGCCGACGCCCTGGTTAAGGGGATACTGAACTATAAAGATCGCTACGAAGAAACAGATGGTTTTACCAGATAAGCGCGGATGATGGAAAATAATCAGGCTATAGGGATATTTGATTCAGGATTAGGAGGGCTTACGGTAATCAGGGAACTGCTGAAGGCGCTTCCGAATGAAAATATTGTTTACTTTGGAGATACGGCGCGCGTTCCCTACGGCAACAAATCCAAAAAGACAATTTCCAGGTTTTCGATTGAAAACGCCGACTTTTTAATAAAACACAAGGTTAAGATTATCGTTGTTGCCTGTAATACCTCGTGTAGTTTGAGCCTGAATCTTCTTAAAAAAAAATACAAGGTGCCGGTGGTAGGTGTTATTGAGCCGGCTGTAAGAAAGGCCGTCGAAAGGTCACGCGGACTGCGTGTTGGAGTTATCGGAACGCGCGGTACCATTAAAAGTAATGTTTATAATCAAGCTTTAAAAAGGATAAACAAAAGGATTAAGATTTTTTCTAAAAGCTGTCCTCTCTTTGTGCCGCTGATTGAAGAAGACTGGATTAATGACGATATAACTTTGAATATCGGCAGGAGATATTTATCGGAGTTAAAAAAGAGAGAAATTGATACTTTAATATTGGCTTGCACTCATTATCCTTTATTAATGAAGGCAATTCGAAAGATTATGGGCCGTGAGGTTGAATTAATAAACTCTGCCGAGGAGGTTGCCGGGCATGTAAAGGAACTTTTAGAGTTAAGCGGCGGCCTGCGGGGGGCGAAGCAAAAAGGAAGATGCCTCTTTTATGTAAGCGATGAGCCGGCTCAATTTGTTAAGGTGGGCGGAAAGTTTTTAGGCAGAAAAATAAGTTGTGTGAGAAAGGTTTAATTATGTATAAGATTACGGTTTTAGACGAATTCAACTCAGCGCATTTTCTTCGGGCGTATAAAGGCAAGTGTGAAAGGCTGCACGGTCATAACTGGAAGGTGTCAGTGAGCATTTGGAGTGAGAAATTAAATTCAACGGGTATGGTCATGGACTTTAAAGATTTGAAAAAACTGTTGGCAGGGGTTTTAAAGAGGCTGGATCACAGATGTCTTAATGATTTAAACTGCTTTAAGAAGGCTAATCCCACCTCGGAGAATATCGCCGCCTACGTCTATGGCCGAATAAAGGCCGGGTTAAAGTCTAAAAAATATAAAAGGTTGAGTGTTGATATTTGGGAGACGGAGTCGTCCCGGGCGAGTTTCGCGGAAGAATGAAAAGGGCTATCGTTTTACTTTCAGGCGGGCTTGATTCAGCTGTTACCCTTTATTACGCGAAAAACCTCGGTTATAAGATTACCTGTTTGAGTTTTGATTATAGCCAGCGGCATCAAAAGGAAATAAAACTGGCGAAGAGGCTGGCCGGGCTTGCCGGCGCCGCCCATATTGTTTTAAAGGTTAAATTTCCCGCGAGGAGTAGTTCACTAATTGACAAAAAAAGGCGGCTTCCTAAAAGGGGGCTGTCAAAGATAAAAGAAGCGGGTATTCCCAGCACCTATGTGCCTGCCAGAAATATCATCTTTTTAAGTTACGCTCTTTGTTACGCTGAAGTTTTATCTGCCGATTCTATCTTTATCGGTGTAAATTCCGTGGATTACTCCGGATACCCCGATTGCCGGCCCGACTTTTTAAAGGCCTTTAGCAGGATGTCCGCGCTTGGTACCAGGCGCGGCGTAACCGGCAGGATGGTTAAAATCAAAACGCCGTTATCAAGGAAGTCAAAGGGTGAGATTGTTAAGTTGGGCAGAAGGCTGAAGGTGCCCTTTAAATATACCTGGTCTTGTTATGAAGGTGCAAGGTATCCTTGCGGCGCCTGTGACAGCTGCCGGCTTCGAAGCCGCGGTTTTAGTGAGGCCGGATTAGATGATCCTCTCAGTATAAAGACAGATAGATGAAAATAAAACACGTTGCCGAGATTTTTTCTTCGTTTCAGGGCGAGGGCCTGTTTGTTGGTGAGCGCCAGGTATTTGTCCGCTTTGCCAAGTGTAATCTAAGATGCCGCTATTGCGATACCGGTGTCCTGACTTCAAAAACGGTTTCACTGGATAGATTGGTTAAAAGGATAAGAGCTTTAGATAAAAATAAGATATGTCACTCGATAGCCATTACCGGCGGTGAGCCGTTAATTCATACGGACGGCCTGAAAAGTTTATTGCCCGCTTTAAAAGGATTAGGTTATAGGATATACTTAGAGACGAACGGCACCCTGGTCTCAAAGTTAAAAGAGGTGATAGGGTTCCTTGATTATATCTCTATGGATATTAAACTGCCCTCGGCGGCCGGCTTAACTAAAGCTTTATGGGCCGAACACCGGCTTTTTTTAAAGACGGCCAACGGTTGTTTTCGCGGTAAAAACAGAGGGGACTTATTTGTAAAGGCCGTCATTACCGCCGGTTTAAGGCCGGCTGAGTTTAAAAAGGCGGTTGACATTATAAGGGGTATTAATAAAAATATACCGGTTGTTTTACAGCCTGTTACGCCTCTTGGCGGGGTTAAGGAGAAGGTTAAGGAGGAGGAGATGGTGAGGTTGTTTAAAATAGCGAAGAAGGAGTTAAGGCAGGTGTTAGTAATACCGCAGACGCATAAAATTTTGGGAGTGAAGTGATGACGAGAAAAAAGAAATCTACTTACGATAATTTGCAGGGGCAAATAAGGAATCTAAAAACTCCGCCCTTAGAAGTTTGGGAAAATCAGTATTCTGATAAAGAGTACCTCATACACATAGAAACCCGCGAATTCAACTGTATCTGTCCGAAAACAGGCTTACCGGATTTTGCGCGTATTTGTATTGAATACGCGCCGGCTAAATATTGTATTGAATTGAAATCATTTAAGGAGTACCTATTTTTTTACCGCGAAGTAGGTATTTTCCACGAACATGTGGTTAATAAAATATTAGATGATTTTATAAAAGTTTGTAATCCGCGTTATACAAAAATAGTAGGTGAATTTAATATTCGAGGCGGCATTAAAACGACCGTCTCCAGAGAGTATAAAAGAAAAGGATATAAGAGTAAATGAGAGTTATCAGCGCCGCTAAAGTAGAAGAGGCGGTGGGCAGTCTTTTTTTAAAGGCCAATACCGTAATAAGGCCGGATATTAAGAGAGCCCTCAAGAGGGCTTACGCCAAAGAAACGAATAAACTTGCCGGAGAACTTTACAGGATTATTCTTGAAAATGCCGCCATAGCCAAAACGAAAAGATTGCCAATCTGTCAGGATACCGGCTTGCCCGTTGTTTTTGTTGAGGCCGGAGAAGATGTCAGGATTAAGGGGGGCGGCCTGGAGGGTGTTATTCAGAAGGCCGTAATTCGCTCGTATAAAAAGTACCTGTTCAGGGCGTCCATTGTTAGTGACCCGCTGAAAAGGGAAAGCCGGTCAGGGTTTGGGCCGGCCATTATACATTTGGAGTTAAAAAAAGGGAAAAGGTTAAAAATAACCGTAATGCCTAAGGGTTTTGGCAGTGAAAACAAAACCCGGATGAAGATGTTTAATCCCACCGTCCGGATAACAGAGATTGAAAATTTTATAGTGGAGTGTGTAAAAAACGCGGGTTCTGATGCCTGCCCTCCATATATAGTCGGGGTGGGTGTTGGCGGGACGGCCGAAAAGGCAAATCTTCTGGCAAAAATGGCTCTTTTGCGGCCGGTTGATAAAAACAGCAGAAAAAAACACATATTAAAAATGGAGAAGAAGATTTATAGCATGATAAATCATCTAAGGATTGGGCCGATGGGGCTGGGGGGCAAAACAACCTGCCTGGGTGTGAATATCCTGACATACCCAACGCACATTGCCGGCCTTCCGGTAGCTGTAAACATAGGATGCCATGCTACAAGAAGCGCGGCGGTAACCATATAAAAAATGAAAAATGCTCTTAAAATCTGTACGCCGTTAGATACTGATGTTATAAAAAAACTTAAAGCCGGACAGTTTGTCTTTATATCCGGTACTATTTATACAGCGAGAGATCAGGCGCACCTTCGATTAGCCGGTTTAATAAAAAGTGGAAAAAAACTGCCTTTGGTTCTTAAAAATCAAATTATTTATTATACCGGCCCTACGCCTGCCGGAAAAGGCCGTCCCGTAGGCTCCTGCGGCCCGACCACTTCATCCCGCATGGATGAATTTACACCGTCTTTGTTAGACGCGGGAGTTAAGGTTTTGATAGGTAAGGGCAGGAGATCCCAGGAGGTGGTGAGGAGCCTGAAAAAAAATAAGGGAGTGTATCTGATGGCTCCCGCCGGATGCGGTGCCTATTTGTCGGAGAGGGTAAAAAAGGCAAAGTTACTCACCTTCGGGGATTTAGGCCCTGAGGCAATATATAAATTAGAGGTTGAAAATTTTCCCGCTGTTGTCGCTATTGATTCAAGGGGAAGAAAAATAACCGCTTAATCCTTTGGCTCATCTTTTTTAGTGATCAGCACTACCTTGACGCATTTTCCCTTGTACTTTTCTTTGCGTTTATTAAGCCATGAGTGAAGGCATTCATTGTCGTCGGCGATGACAGCTACCTCTTTTTCCCATGTTTTCACCCGGCCCCTGAATATCTCTATTTCGGGAACAATTTTTTCTATCGCTTTTTTTATTATCTTTTTTACCGCCTCGACATCAAAGGGTTTTAGAATATATCCGTAAATGCCGGTTTTGATGGCCTCAATGGCACTTTCCAGGCTTCCGTAACCGGTGATGATAATGGGTAAGACATCAGGGATGATTTGTTTTATCTCTTTTATTAAATCTAAACCGTCTCCGTCCGGCAGGCGAATATCAACCAGGATTACATCCGGAGGAGTTTTGCCGACCGCCTTTAATGCCAAAACTCTGGTCTCAGCAGTGATGACTTTGTATCCGTCAAGTTCTAAGACATCTTTAAAGCTCCGGCAAAGAACTTTATCGTCATCTACTACCAGTATTATCGTTTTTTTTAACATATGAGCCCTTTCTTTTTAAGTGTCTAAGTCTCAATGACATATTATAGTATATACTATAAAGTACAAGATGTGGGAATTTTCTTTAAGGGAGTCTCAATTGACAGAATAGAGTCTATGTGATATTATTGTCAATATATGTAGAAAGCTTAAAGCGTAAAGCTAAAAGTGTAAAAAAACAGGATTAAGTCTGCCTGCCGGCAGGCAGGGATTAAGACATTGGAGGAGATAGGGATATGAAACTCAAGCTTCAGGCTAAACTGACTGTTATATTTTTAGGTATTTTTATTAGTACTTTTGCATTAATGGGGGTTATTGCTTATCAAGGCAGTAAAGAAAGCTTGAAGGAGTGTGTCTTAAAGCAGCAACATTGCCGCAGAAAAGGAGTTGAGGGACGGCTTAATAGTTTTTGTAATGAAAGGCAGAGAGACATAAGGTCAAAAGCTACCAGTATTTATATAAGAGGGAGGCTGGAGCGGATTGAAGAGGGGCAGGCTTCGGATGTTTTGGTTAGAGAGATTATAATGAGATTAAAGCAAATGATAGAAGGTGATCCCAGCGCTCTTGAGTTGTTTATCATTGATATCAGCGGCAAGGTAATAGCCTCGACCGATGAAACGCAGATAGGGCTTGATAAATCGGATCGAAACTATTTCTCAAAAGGCCGTGACTTCATCACCGGGATAACCGATATCTATTACTCGCCGATTTTCAAACAGCCTACAATGTTAGCTTTTACGCCTATTATTCAACTGGAGACAGGAAAGCTGCTTGGTGTGGGAGTTGAAAGGGTAAATTTTAAGCACCTAAGTGATACGATTACAAATGAGTGTGCTCTGCTGAAAGAGGAAAAAATCTTCCTTCTTGATAAAGAAGGAAGATTTGTCTGCGGTTCTATAGCTTCAGAAGTTCCTTTTGGGAAGAAGTTTTTTTCTGACTCAATGAAGGACTATTCAAGCGGCAATTGCAAAAGTATAAGCAGATACAAGGATTACAAAGGCCAGATGGTTATCGGCAACTGTAATTGGCTGGCAGATAAACAGTGTATGTTGGTCGTTGAGATATCGGAAAAGGAAGCTTTTAAATCTATATACAAGATAAGAAATTGGTTTTTCGCTGTCGGTTTTATAGTAACTCTGCTTATTGCTGTTTTAGTTACGATGGTTGCCAGGCACCTGTCTTTGCCGGTTATAAAATTGAGGGAGGCCGCGGATAAGGTTGCCGGAGGTGATTTGGAGATAGAAGTAGAAGTCGGGACCAGGGATGAAATAGAGGCTTTGGCCAACTCGTTTAACCGTATGACTAAAGATTTGAAGAGTTCCAGGCAGAAGTTAGAAGAATGGGGAAGGACTTTAGAGCAGAAAATAACGAAGAAGACCGGCGAGCTTCAGGAGAAAGTTGAGGAGCTTGAGAAGTTCAATAAGGTTGCCGTGGATAGAGAGTTAAAGATGATAGCCTTAAAGGACGAGATAGAAAGTCTGAAGAAAAAATTAGAGGGCGGCTGAGGAAAAAATTGGGGGTTTTAAAATGACGGATAAAATAAAAGAGTTAAGGGAAGTGTTGGTTAAGCATTTCAGGGATAACCGGGAAAAGCTTAGGCGGAAGTGGGTAAAAGAAATGACTGCTAAGGGGTTCTTGGACAAATTAAGTCACCAGGAAACAGAGACAGAGTCAGAGGTGATATACGATACCTGCATTGACTGTCTGGCAGAGAAAGTTTTTGGAGGAGCCGAAAAGTACGCGCGGGCGATGGCGGAGAAGGGTGTTTTGAAAGCGATGACAAGTGAGGAGATAGTCGGAGGGATGCTTACTTTGAGGGATGTTTATGGAAGATCGCTCTTTGATGAATATCAGAATAATCAAACCGTTTTGTATGAAGCGCTGGCTATATATGAACCGGTTGCCGATAAGATTTTATCGATTGTAGCTATGGCCTTTGTCGAGGAAAAGACCAGGGGTCTTGAAGAGCTAAAGTCGAAGTTGGAAATAAAGGTTAAAGAGAGAACTAAGGAGTTGGAGGATAAGGTGAGGGAGCTTGAGAAGTTTAGCCGCCTGACCGTAGGCCGTGAGCTGAAGATGATGGAATTAAAGAAGAAGATGGAGGAATTAGAAAAATAATATGCAGTGGATAACACCGGCTATTTCTATTGACTGCGGTATTAAGCTGGCAGTATCACTCATTCTCTTTGTCAGGTACTTTGAGGTTAAAGAGAAGATGATTTTTTGGTGGGCGGCGGCCTGGCTTTTTTTTGGCCTTCATGCCCTGACAGAATTAGCCATTATTCAAAATAGCACAGAGCTTCTCTGGTTTATCCGTCATATCTTCTACGCCTTGACGGCCGTGGCTTTCTTAGAAAGCGTCGGCAATATGAGGACGCCGGTTTTGAAAAAGTGGCATATAGCCGCTATTGTAATAACTCTGGGCATTATAGCGATTTCTTATATTGGGGTATTTGTTGTCGGGGACTGGTACGCGGCGGTTGTTCCAATATCGCTTATTAGCGGTGCGGGTTTTATTGCCTGCGGTTTCTATTTTTTTAAATTTACAAAAGAGAAGAAAACCGCGGCCCGCCTGCCAATCCTGCTCGGTTTTTTTCTGAACGGACTTCATAATCTGGATTACCCCTTTCTCCGGAATGTTGAGTGGTTTGCCCCTATAGGCTTCGGCCTGGGAGTGCTCTTTTCTTTGATATTCGCTGTCGGCTTAACTATGATGTCCACAGAAGAACTGAAGAACCAGAGGGAGGAAAGCAGGCGTAGAGTCAGAGGTCAGGTTGCTCTTACCGCGGTTTTTAGCCTGGTGAGCCAGTCGCTTAATCTGCAGGAAATCTTAAATGACGCCCTGGATAGGATGCTGGAGGTAATCAGGGTAGATAGGGGTTGTATTTTTTTGTTGGACAAAGAAAAGGAGGAGCTGAATCTTAGGGTCCATCGGGGATTTAGCGCGGAGTACATCAAAAGTATTACCCGGCTGAAGTTAAAAGAGGACAATATGTATACAGAGGTCGCGCGGACAGGGAAACCGGTAATAATAGCCAATGTGTCAGAGGCTCCGCATTTTATGATAGGAGGTACGGAAAAGAGAAGCATTCGTTCCTGCGCCTGTATACCGCTGATGTCAAAGGGAAAAATGGTGGGAGTATTGAGTTTATTGAGCCGCGGTTATTACCGGCTTGTTCCGGAGGAAATGCGGATGCTGGATTCTATCGGAGATGCCGTGGGGGTGGCTATTGAGAATGCCAGGCTGTATGAAACTGTTAAAAACTGGGGTGAGAAGTTAGAGAGGGTAGTAGAAGAGCGGACTAAGGATTTAAGCGATGCCAGAAAGGCTACGCTGAATATATTAGAGGATATAGATGAGGCTTATAAAGAGTTGACGAAGGCGCAGGCCCAGTTGGTTCAGAAGGAGCGGTTGGCGGCTATAGGGCAGATGGCGGCCGTGATGGGCCATGAGCTTAGAAATCCACTGACCGGTGTTAAAATGGCCGCGTATTATTTAAATGAAAAACTGAAGAAAGCCGGCTCTCCACTTACTAAATCAGTGCAGGATATAGAGAAAGAAGCGGAACGCGCTTCGGTTATTATAAGTAATATTCTGGAATTTTCCCGTCCGCCTAAATTACTTTTAAATCCGACCGATATAAAGGTAATACTGGAAGAAGCTATTAGTTCCGCCCGGGAGAAAAAGTGGCTTAAGGGCATAAAGGTAATTGAGGATTTTCAGTCCTCCGGCCTTATGGTGGCCTTGGACGCCTTTCGTTTTAGGCAGGCTCTGGACAATATAATCTTAAACGCTTATCAGGCAATGCCCGCGGGAGGAGAGTTGAGAGTGCGCGCGAAGACAATCAAGGATGAGCTGGAGATTAGGATTAGTGACAGCGGCGGCGGCATCGCTAAAGAGAATATAAAGAGGGTTTTTGAGCCCTTTTTTACCGACAAACATAAAGGCGTAGGTTTGGGGCTGGCTGTTGTAAATGAGATAATAATAGGGCACAACGGTAGTATCCGCGTGGAAAGCGAAGCAGGCAAAGGAAGTACCGTTATAATCAGGCTTCCTATAAAAAAAGAAAGGTGAGGTTATAGGCGTTATGATACAAAACATTTTTTTTCGCTCAAAGATTATCAAAAAGAAAACAGTGTCTCCAGCGAATGCTAAGGGGGAGAAAGATAAGTGTCCATTAAAACCAATCAAAATTTTAATTATTGAGGATGAACTTACTACCAGGGAGACTTTTGCCGCCATATTAAAAGACTGTGATTATAAGGTTGAAACCGCGGAAAGCGGGCGGCAGGCTGTAGAGAAAACGGGCAAAGAATTTTTTCATGTTGCTTTTATTGATATAATTTTGGGTGAAGTAAATGGCGTGGATACTCTTAGAATGATAAAGGCTATGAGTCCCCAGACGGTTTGCATAATGATGACCGCCTATTCTGTTGAAGATATGATTAATACGGCTTTAGAAGCGGGAGCCGCTACCTGTATCTTTAAGCCTTTTGATGTGGATAAAACTATTGAGCTCATTAAGAAAGTTTGCGACAAGACAATCCATTGAGGAGTGAAGATATGAAAGAAAAGATTAAAATTTTATTAGTGGAAGATGAAAAAGTTGCCAGAGAGATGCTTAAACTTATCCTGGAGGATGAGGGTTATGATGTTTCCGCTTTTGAATTGGGCTATCAGGCTGTAGATAAGGCAAGGCTGAATTTTTTTAATATAGCTATTTTAGATTTGAATTTACCGGACATGGACGGCCTGGAAGTTTTACAGCAGTTAAAGCGGATTACGCCTGACATTTGCGGTATTATTATAACCGCTTACCCCTCAGTCAGGACAACCGTTGAGGCCATAGAAGCAGAAGCCTATGATTACATTATTAAGCCGTACAAAGTGGAACAGATTAAATCTGTTATCCGCCGTGGATTAGAAAAGCAGAATCTGGTAATGGAGAATAAGTGGCTGCTGAAAAAGCTCAAAATAGAAAAGGATAAGCTGGAACAGATCCTGATCATCGGTAAAAGTATGAGCGCTATTTTAAATTTAGATGATTTAGTCAATTTTATTGTTCACAAGATTGTTGAATTTATTCCCGCGGAAAAGGCTTCTTTGCTGCTGGTTGATGAAAAGACAGGGGATTTGGTGATTAAGGCGGCTAAGGGTTTGAGTAAAGCCGCTAGTAAGGAAAGAAGGGTCGCGGCGGACAATACCATTTCCGGAATGGTGGCTCAGCAGGGAAAGCCGCTGCTGGTGGAGAACATTGAAAAGAACAGCCATCTGAGGAGTAAAAATTTATCCAGATACAAAACCAAATCTTTCCTGAGCCTGCCGCTGCAGACGAAAGATAAAGTAACAGGAGTGTTTAATATTACCGATAAAACCTCTTCCGATATTGATATATTTACCGAGGATGACCTGAAGGTGCTTTCTGTTATTATACATCAGGCGGCGGTTGCTATTGAAAATGCCAAATTGTATGAAAAGGCAACCTGCCTGGCCATTACGGACAGCGTAACAGGCCTTTTTAATCACCGCTATTTTCATGAACGCTTAAGCCAGGAGGTAGACCGCGTCGAGCGTTATGCCGGGAACCTTTCTTTAATAATGTTTGATGTGGACTCGTTCAAGGAGTACAATGATACCTACGGCCATCTCCCGGGAGATAAGGCATTAAGAGACCTGGCTGACATTATTAGAGCTTCTAATAGAAAGGTTGATATAGGCGCCCGCTACGGAGGAGAGGAGTTTATGATTATCCTGCCGGAGACCAGCGCGAAGGGAGCGCAGGTTTTGGCTGAAAAGATAAGGCGGGCGGTTGAAAGTTATCCTTTTGCCGGTAAAAAAAGTAAGACAGAGGGCCGGCTAACCGTAAGCGCCGGCGTGGCTGAATATGGAAAGAAGATGAGCAAGGGAAAGTTTATTGATAAAGCGGATAAAGCATTATATAAAGCAAAGAGGTCGGGCAAGAACAGGGTGTGCGTTCTCGCTTAGTTTAATTTTTCCGTGAGTAAAAAATAGAGAGGATCTTAATGCAAAGACAGGGATTAAGAGGTACGGATAAACTGAGAAAGGTTAGCATAAAAACAGGTTTCATAAAATATGCCGAGGGTTCGTGCTTGATAGAGCAGGGGAATACAAAGGTAATCTGCACGGCTACCGTAGAAGACGGGGTTCCATTTTTTTTGAGGAATACGGGTTCGGGCTGGATAACCGCGGAGTATGGAATGCTTCCGCGCTCATGTTTAACAAGAGTAAAGCGGGATGGAAGGCGCGGCCAAACATCCGGCAGGACATATGAAATTCAAAGGTTAATAGGCCGTGTTTTAAGAGGTGTTGTTGAGCTGGACAAGCTGGGTGAACGAAGTATTCTGATTGACGCGGATGTGATACAGGCAGACGGGGGAACAAGGTGCGCGAGTATTACCGGTTGCTTTATTGCTCTGGTTGAGGCCTTAAAGGGGCTTAAGAAGGATGAGGTATTTAACAAACTGCCGCTGACCGATTTTGTGGCGGCGGTTAGTGTAGGAATTGTGCGCGGCGGGATTTTGCTTGATTTGTCGTATGACGAAGACTCAAAGGCGGAGGTAGATATGAACGTAGCTATGACGTCAAGCGGAGAGCTGGTTGAGGTGCAGGCGACGGCAGAAGGCAGTTCCTTCAGCGTTAATAAGATGAACGAGCTGGTGCGGCTCGCAGGCACGGGTATAAAAAAACTTATCAGTTTACAAAAAGAAGTGTTGAAGATAAAATAATGCGGGAAATTTTAATCGCTACACGTAATAAAAATAAATTTATTGAGATTAAAAAGATGCTTGAGCCCCTGGGGCTCAAGTTGAAATCATTAAATGATTTTAAAAATATACCGGAAATTGAAGAAGACGGTGAGACTTTTGTGGAAAATGCCCGGAAGAAGGCTATAGAGGCATCACTCGGAGCCGGCCTCATTAGTCTGGCCGATGACTCAGGGCTGGAAGTTGAAGCCTTAGGCGGCAGGCCCGGTGTATACTCGGCAAGATTTAGCGGCCCTGAAGCTAATGATGAGAAAAACATAGAAAAGTTGATCGGCCTGCTAAAAAACACGCCTGAAAATAAATTGAAGGCCTGCTTTAGATGTTTGGCGGTTTTGGCGGATAAAAATAAGATTATAGCTGAAACAGAGGGAGTCTGCCGCGGCAGGATAATTCTTAGTCCCAGAGGAAGCCATGGTTTTGGCTATGACCCTGTATTTATACCGGACGGCTACGATAAAACCTTCGCGGAGTTAGGTTCTGAGATTAAAGATAAAATAAGCCATCGAGCCAAAGCCTTTGGGGAGATGAGCGAAGTTATTTTTAAAAGCCTTTGAGGATGTCTTCTAATCCTTTTAGGCCTTTTTTTATTAAATCTTCTGTGGGGAGGGGTAGTCTTTTGTTTTGAGGATCGGAAATAGTTCCTGTGGTTTCTACTCTGGCGAGGTGGCTGGTGAATAGGCCGGTTACCATGGAAATGATTTTACCGGCCTTGGAGGTGTCGTCAAAAAAACCGGGGGATATTTCGGGCGTGGTTATGAAGTTAAGATTGCCTTTAAAGTCAACGCTGCCCCGCGGTTTTAAAATAACAACTTCGCCGGCTAAAATAAGATTATCGGTAGTAATGTTTCTGTTTTGTATCCGAAAGTCACCATAGACCTCTTTAATAACTATTTTATCGAGTATGTTCATATCCACGGCCTTTAGCATATCAGCAAACGCGGGAATTCCGGCTGTTTCAGCCAGGCCTGATAATACCGGAATTTCCAGAAGGCGGCCATTCGTTATGGCTATACTTCCATTTCCTAAAATAGTGTTTATGTCTTTAAGAGGTTTTTTAAGGTTCAGCTTAAGATGGGCTGTGCCGGAAAGGCTTTTGTCTTTTAGCTTAGTATCCTTAAATAATTTTTCAAGATTAACTTCACCGGCCAGGGCGCTCATTTTATAGGGAGAGGTTTCCTTTTTCAGGTCCATTTCGCCCGACAGCCTGACTGTGCCGTCATAGAGATCAAGTGAGAGATTATTTAACAGGATCTGTTGGTTTTTCAGTACGGCATTAAGATAAAAATTGTCGAGCTTCAGCTCTTTTAAATTGAATCTTTTGGCAGAAGATTTGAGGGCGGCTGATGCTTCTTTCCATTTGGCCGGCTTACCTTGAAAGTGAAAGGTGGCGGGGCATTTGCCTTTTAGCTCCCAGCTGGATACTTTTTTGCAGGCCGGCGGCAGAAGTTTATCTATATCGGCCAAGTCTACCTGTAGATCCCCATAGATGTTAAAGTCAGGCGACTCAAGATTTGTAACTTCTCCCTTTAACTCAAAGGTATGTTTAAAGTAGTTTCCTTTTATTTTCCGGATATAGAAGATATTCTGAGCGATGTCGCAGGTGCCGGCGGCAAAAAGGTTGTCGGACAGCAGTTTAAACTCTATGCCGGGTTTATTAAAGTCGGAAAGGACAGCGTTTAGAGAGTATTGATTTTGCCTAATGTCAAAAAGGAGATTATTTAATTCAACCCTGTCTTTTGATAGAAAGATTTTACCGCTGGCATTTGTCAGGGTAAAAGCGGAGCTTTCCATCGAGACGTCGGAAAGAGAAAGATCTCCGGTCATATCGAGAGAGATTAGTTTTCTTAAGTTACCACATATATTTAAGGTAGCATAGCTTCTGCCTTTAATTTTCAGATCCCTGAATTTTTCTTTTTGCTTTTGAGGCAGTATCTCTATGACTTTGTTAAGGTTTAATTCTGACTTCGCGATAAGATCTAAATAAAGACTTTTGATATTTAGCGCACCCCGAATGACGGTGGGGCAATTTAACACATCGCCTTTTAAACCGTGAAAGGCAATTTTTTCTTTGTCATAGGTAGTTTTGCCTTTCAGTTTTGATATAGTCTGGATATAAGGCACTCCTTCTATCAAGGCGTCTTCAAAGTTGACATCCCCACTTATGGCAATTATTTCTTTGGCGGCCAAATCATATTTAACATCTGAGGTAAAATTTAAACGCCCGGCAATATCGAAAGAGTCGCTTTTAAAGATAAGATTATCGAGCCATGAGGTACCTTGTACTACTAGTATTTTATCCTTATTTAGCCTGGCCTTGAGTTTGGTTTTCATGATTCCACCCAGGCCCTTGATCTCTAGAGGTAGAGTGAGGGGAGGAGAGATTTTGGATAGTCTAATTTTATCTCCGGTGATATCTATAGTTAAACTTTTTTCCTTTAGATTGTATATGCCGGCAAGATTAAAAAGGCCGCTGTCCTCGTTTAATACGGCAGAAGCTTTGAATTTTACGGCCAGAGGGAGTGAGTAGTTGTATTTAAACGAAATGTCTTTCAACCTCCATGCAAGTTTGTCCTCACGGCTATAATCGGTGAATTTACAGCGGCCGTTAGTTATTCTCAGGCTTGCTATCAGCATCTCGGAACTTTTTTTGGTTTCCCGCGGTTTTTTACGCTTTAAGATATCGCTGATATTTAAGTTGCCGTCAATATTTTTCGCGAGGTTAAGTTGAGGATGTTTTACGTGAACGTCCGTGAGTATTATTTTACGCTGGGTGATAAGAGGCAGCAGAAGTACGTTAAAACCTGCCTCATCCGCGGTTAAGAGTGGTTTGTTAAGCAGGCCGTCTTTCTTTTTCTCTATGACTATATCTTTCAAGACGACACCTTTTCTTAGCGAAAAATAAACTCTGTCTATCCGGACATCTCTATGAAGGGCATGTTCCAGCCTGTTTATCAGAAAGGCCTTGCCCCTTACAGGCAGTATGTGATAGTTTAAAACAACGCAGGCCAGCAGGACCAAGACAACAAATAGAATAAAAAGCTTTATCAGTTTCATGCACTAATTCCTCAATGAATGGTTTTATATAATTTTACTACATGCGGGCAGTATATTCAAGAGAGAATTTTAGAATTTTAATAGTTGCTTTTTAATTCCTTTATTTGTAAGTCTGAATAAAGTTAGGACGATGTGATTTGTATATCTTGTGTATAAGTAAAATATTCCCTAAAAAAGACAAATGAATTATATTGATAATGGGGGATTTTCTGTTATAATGAACGTATGAATTTATCTAAATGGACGGCGGTGTTTTTATTATTTCTGGGTATTGGTTTTTCCGCAAACGCCCATGCCCTGCAAATCAACGGCTATGATCCGGCTCGCCATGATCGCTTTGTTCCCGGCACATACGCCGGTAATCCTGTTAACAACCCTGATTTTTTCGCCTCACAATATGACTGGTCGGGTGTGGGATGGAATTCATCTTATCCAAGTCAAAGCATAACTATGATTTCACCATTACATTATATTTGCGCCTGGCATTACCAGATTCCCGTGGGGGGTTCGCTATCATTTAGCAATAGAGATGGTGAGTTAAAATCCTACAATGTGGCAAAAAATACAATATTTTATCATCCGAATGGCAATTTAGCAGGGGATTTTGCGCTGGGGTGGCTTGATGAGCCTATTTCTGAATCAGATAATATTGGGTATTATCCAATTCTGGATGTAGAGAACGATTGGTGTTTTGATAAAGAAGTCTATATGTATGGCTGGAATGCCCGTGTGGCGACGAATATTGTAGAAAACGAACCCAGGTATAGTTATTTGAAGACTGATTTTAACGGTGGCTATATTGATGAAGGTTATTGCCAGGGTGGTGACTCAGGCAGTCCGTTATTTATGACCTGGAATAATCAACTGGCACTCCTTGGGATACACGTACAAATACAGCCATCCCACTTGATAACCAACCATGAATATTTACCTGATAAGGTTTTTCCGTATTTGAATCCGGCTATGGCTGAGGCAGGCTACGCGGTTGATACTATTACAATTCCCGAACCATCCACTATTTTGCTTTTAGGCGTGGGGTTGGTTGGTATTTTTGCGGGAAGAAGAAAGTTAAAAAGATAAATGGAGGTAAGGGAAATGGAAAATAAACAAATGGCCGAATGTGAAAATGCCCGGGAGAAAAAATGAGTTATTCAAAAATATTTATAAAGACATTTATCCTAATTATTATACTGTCTAAAATTTATTTAGTAGAAGCATCAATCCTGAATCCCGGCTTTGAACTTGAACATGATGATTTTATGCCAAATGGTGTTTCAACCGATCTTTACGATTTTTGGGGAATGCCCGACGATTGGTCATGGCGAAACTCCGGCAACACAAACGGTCATGGCACTAGTAACTTAGGTTATCCTTCTACGGAAGGAGATTGGGCTTTATATGTATTTGCTTCAACTCGTGGAAGCCATTTTCCAGGAGATTATATCGAATTTTATCAAGATGTAGACTTTTCGGATATTTGGAGCCTACGTATTGATGTTTATCGTGTTAATCAAAGTACCTATGCCAATTCTTACATAGCTATCGATTCGGAAAAAATATGGATAGAAAATCAGGGCGGTCCGCATTATGTGCTTCTCGATATGAACAGTTATTCAGGAATACACGAACTTCAGCTTGGAGTTGAAGTTGTAGAAGCCTTTGGCGATGCGGCTGATGGACTAACATATTATGACAATCTCAAAATAAATGTTGTTCCCGAGCCATCAAGTTTAATTCTTCTTGGTACGGGGTTAGTTGGTATTTTTGCGGGAAGAAGAAAGAGTTGTTGACAAATGGACAAATTTTAATATATAATTAGTTATGGTTCTAAATAAATCACAATGTATAAACAATTTAAGGACTACTATGAAAAGAGAAATGGGCGTATTTATTGCGGTAGTAATACTATTATTTTGTTCATTTAGTGTATCAGCGGATGTTAACATAAACCGGCTTAGCGGGGAAAGTGTTCAGATGGGCGCTAATCCGATTAGCGGTGTTCCGCAGTATAGCTGGTATCACGGCTGTTCGCCCACCTCGGGCGGCATGCTCTTTGGATATTGGGACAGCCATGCCAGTGGAAACTGGTCCAATTTAGTTGATGGAGATGTATCAACCTGGAACGCGACGGCCCAAAATATGGTAGCCAGCCCTGAGCATATCGCGGACTATTGGGGCACGCCTGACCCAAATCCGGGTAATCATAACGATAACTGTATCGCTGACTTTATGCACACTTCGCGCTCCGGAGAAGGATTGGGTGACGGAGGGACCTGGTCAAGTAACATACCTACGGGCCTCAGGGACTACGCGCTGTGGGATGATCCAGCGACTGCTATTAATGAGTCATATAACTGTGACAGCTGGCTGGATGACGTGAGTTATTATTCCGGTACATTCGGCTGGGACGCGTATAAAAATGAGATAGACGCGGGAAACCCTATGCTGCTTGACTTGATTGAATGGCACGGCGGCAGTGATTGGTATGGTCATTCGGTAGTTGGTTATGGGTATCAGGAGAATATGTTTGACATAAGAATTTATGATGGTGCCTGGCAGAATATTACGGTAGGCGGTTTTGCTATCTGGGATACCTGGAATACAACCAGTTCTCAGAGTAGTTGGATGGACTGGAACAGCGGTACTGTTTTGTCGGTTACAGATACTAATGGTGTTGAGTGGTGGCCGTTTTTAGATATTACTTCAACCAACGGCTATAGCTATAACGGCACATATTGGGACTGGATGGTAGTTGAAGGTGTTTATTTTCATCCGGGAACCCCCGTGCCCGAACCTTCCTTTATTATTACTTTGTTAAGTTTGTCAAGCGGGATGCTGGCGATTAAAAGGTTTCGCAAAAAGTAATAATATATTTATCACTTAATATTTTAAAAAAGGAAAAATGAAAAGTAGAATATTTATTTACGCGATAGTTGTGTTTAATGTTTGTCTTGCCGTAACAGGGATTGAGCTATTTGCAGATGAAATATATCTGAAAAACAATGATAGAATAAGCGGCCGGGTAGTAGAGGAGAGCGAAGACACGGTAGTGATAAAGACTGAGGCCTTGGGAGATATCTCCGTCAGAAAAGATTTTATTGAGCGGATTTCTTTTGATAAAGAGAAGGAAGGTGAAGTTGTTTTAGCCGAAAAAAAAGAACCTGCTGTGCTGTGGGAGAAAAAAATAAGCCTGGGCTATAATGACTCCCGCGGGAACTCTGAAAGCTCTCAGGTGACTATGGGTTTTTATGCCGGCAGGAAAACGGACGGTAATGAGGTGACTCTGAAGGCTGATGCTTTTTATTCTTCGTCTAATCAAGAGATGGATGCTCAAAGATGGTCCGGTATGGGGCGCTATGCTTTTAGCTTTGGGGAGGAGAAGAAGTGGTATAATTTTTACAAGCTCGAGGCGGATCATGACAGGTTTGCCGATATAGATTATAGACTGATACCATCTGTTGGGTTGGGCTATTGGTTTAGTGATGAGGTGGACTGGAAACTAATGGCCGAAGCCGCCCTGGGCGTAGAACATACGAACTTCAGGACAGAAGGGGATAACGATGAATTTATCTCTATCTGCAGAGGTTATCTGGAGAAGAGGATATTTGCTAAGGCGAGAATTATACAGGATGTGTTTTTCTATCCTGCTTTAAGCAGTTTTGGTGAGTATAGACTGCGCAGTGAAACCTCTCTGGAAAATCCAATTAGTGATAAATTATCTTTAAGGCTAAGCCTCATTGATGACTACGATTCACACCCTCCAAAAGGTGTTGAGAAAAACGACCTCCGCTTGATATCATCACTAATCTATCTTTTTTAATCAACTTTTTATTGACTTTAATAGGGTATATTGTTATAATTATCTGCCTAAATAAGCGTAAAACGTAAAGTGTAGAGCTAAAAACCATAGTTTAAAACTAAAAATAAAATTAAAAATCATAAATTAGAAAATTAAAACTGTTTTATTTATTTTAAATTTTTAGTTATCGTTTTATATTTTTCGCTTTGAGTTTTTAGATTTATTCGGGGTGTAGCGCAGCTTGGCTAGCGCACCTGCTTTGGGAGCAGGGGGCCGGAGGTTCGAATCCTCTCACCCCGACCAGCCTACGTTAAAACTTCGGCTGGCAGGCCAGACTACGTTAAAACTTCGGCTGGCAGGCCGGACTACGCTAAGGCTACGGCTGGCAGGCCAGGTTTGGCTAATAGCATATGGCCAAGTGCAAATAGTTAAGAAAATAATGTTTAGAGTTGATCAGCTGAAGAGAGCCGCTCTATCAATATCAAATAATATTGCTGAAGGGTCAGGTACTGCAACTAAGAAAAATTTTAGTTCCTTTTTGGATATAAGTTTAGCGTCAGCTTTTGAAACAATTAACCTTTTATACTTTGCAGCAAAGAGAGGGTACATTGCAGAAAAAGAAAGGTTAAAATTTTATGAAAAATTGGATACCTGCCTGCCGGCAGGCAGGGAGCATCTGCCCTAGAAAGTGTAAGGCAAAACATCAAGATATATGAAATACGAATTTTGCGCCCGTAGCTCAGTTGGATAGAGCATCTGCCTTCTAAGCAGAGGGTCGACCGTTCGAGTCGGTCCGGGCGCGCCATTGGTGGGCGTAGCTCAGTTGGATAGAGCGCTGGACTGTGGCTCCGGAGGCCGGGGGTTCAAATCCCCTCGCTCACCCCATATTTAGATTTTGACAGATTTTTTTGCAAAAGGAGGAAAAATGGTAGCTAAAAGCTTTAAGAAAATGATTTTGGCGGTAGACGATAACCCTCGTTACCTTGAGCTGATGGGAGTTCAGTTGGCTGAAGAAGGATATAGGTTAGTAGCGGTTCAATCGGGTGAGGAATGCCTGAAAGCGATAGATGTGGAGAAACCAGGGTTAGTGCTTTTGGATATTTTGATGCCTGACATGAACGGGCTTGAAACATTAAAGAGAATAAAAAAAATTGATCCGGATATTCCAGTGGCTATGGTAACAGCGGTTTGGGATGATGAAGAGGGAAAAAGATGTTTTGAGGCGGGGGCTTTTGAATATATAACCAAACCTATTGATATGAATCATTTTAATGCAGCTGTTTTAAGTAGATTTTTTCCGGCTGATGAGTAAATATTCAGTAACGTTAAGAAAAATATATTTATTGCGCATCTGAAAAACATACAAGCATTTTTAAAAAAATATAAAAAAACTGCGCCTGTAGCTTCCGCCTTCGCTGAGATAGTTTGTTTTAGCTTCGGAGGCCGGGGGTTCAAATCCCCTCGCTCACCCCAATTTGAAGCGGCGGTTATTTATTTTGGGTATAATAAATGGCCGCTTTTTTTTGCGCTTGCGGGGCGCGGGTTTTTTTGTTATACTAAATTACGGAGGTGAGGTGTGGTATTGAGGAAATATATTATGACAGGAGGCAATGAAAAGAGATATGAAAAAGATACTCTTGGTTTTGTTATGCGTGTTTTCCTTATCCATCCTTACCGCTTTAAATACCTTTGCCCTTAATTGGGACATACAGGATGTTTATTGCCAGTCTTATGGCAGTTTAGGCAGTCCCTCCATTAACTTAGATAGTTTCGCGAATCCCCATATATCATTTATTCAAGGAGAGCATAGAAGCTTTGGGCTGATGTATGCTTCTTTTGATGGTTCATGGAGTAGTGAGAGAGTGAGCTACGCGGGATATTATTCAAACAGCGGAGATACTTCGTTGGCTCTGGATTCCTTTGATAATCCTCATATTACTTATCATTATGCCTATAATTATTACGACTTAAAATATATTAAGCATAACGGTTTTTCCTGGGATGCCCCGATGGATGTTTCGGGAGGTTTTAATTCGGGAGGTGTATCAAATTCGCTTGTCCTTGATGCTTTTAACCGTCCTCATATTATCTATGCCGGCTGGGATGGCTACGATAGAGACCTTGAGTACGCTTTTTATGATGGCAATTCCGGGCATTTTCATACCATTACGCCGTCGAGGTTAAAAATTGATAACTTAAGAGGATTATGATTATTGTAATAATACATCAATAAAAAAAGGAGGGGGTATGTCAAGAGATGTGTGCAGTGTATGCGGTAAGACAAAGGCGTCAATAGGAGAAAAAATACGTGCTATGCAGAATCAGGGTGTAGTGGTAATCAGTCACGATCTGATCGCTTTTTGTGAGAAGTGCGATGTTTCTTTTTGCTCGGATCATTATGATCTGGATGATATGGAAGGAACTCATAAGTGCAGTAAGTGCGGCAGTGCCCTGAAGGTCGAACGTACAGGATACTGAACTTGAGGGATAATAGATGTCCTATAACGTGACATCTTGCTGAAGATAGATAGCGGTGTGTTGGTAAGCAGAGCATCTGGATTTCTCCCTATTTTATTAATTTTTAAATGGCGGAAAGATTACTGCGGTTGTACTTGACATCGCGGTTTTTTTTCGATATTATGATACTTCAAAAAATAAAAAAGCTTGTTCTTTTAAAAAGACTTTAAATTAGTTAGCAACTATACGCTATCCGCTATACGCTATATTTGCGCCCGTAGCTCAATTGGATAGAGCAGTGGACTTCGAATCCGAAGGTTGCAGGTTCGAGTCCTGCCGGGCGCGTTTGAATCTTTGGTGGTGACAGTTGCTGCCAAAGATTCTTTTTCGTTGTCTAACTCTGTCAGACTTAAAGAGTTACCTACATCGGAAGTCTCGCTCAAATCCTCTACTTCAACCCCATTAGCTATGCCATCTGAAGAAATCTGATTACTATCA
>JAGLLT010000016.1 GCA_023140385.1 Candidatus Omnitrophota bacterium | reverse complement strand
CGGATTTAGGATTTAGGATTTCCCTCTCTCTTTATCATGCACCGTATTTAATACGCTTCGGAGTATTTGTGCCCTTTTGGGTATATTATACCCTAAAGCCGAAAATGCCAAGTAAAATATTGGGGTCACTTTTAATTAAGTTAAATAGGAAAGTGGGAATAAAATAATCAAGAAGCAAAAACAGGATTAAGGATTAAGACGCTCACCATCGACAAATTATTGGTGAGCTTTAAGGATTAAGTTAAAGAATTAAAAAATAAGATTAAATAAAAGCAGGGATTAAGTGAAAAAAACTTAATCCTTAGAGCGAATAAAATGAGCGTCTTAATCCTTAAAGTGAGCAAACGCGAACGTCTTGAATATTGCGGGAATTAAACCCCATTTCTCTACAGGCCGAAAAGCAAACCTGCCTGATAAACAATAAAAGATGCCGTCCAGGCTAAGGCAGTTGTCCAAAAAATCATAAATGAGGTCCACTTCCAGGAAGAACCCGCTTCTCTATGAAAAACCGCCATCACTACCACACAGGGAATGTAAATAAGGGAAAAGATGAGAAAAGACATCGCCTTAAGCGGATTCCATGAAGCATCCTTTCCGATAGATTCCTTTAAAGAGCCTGCCTCTTCAGGGTCAACCTCCCCCAAACTGTACATAGTCCCGTAAGTGCTGACCACTACCTCTTTGGCGGCAAAGCCTGCTGTCAGAGCAACGCCGGCTCTCCAGTCCAACCCCAGAGGTTTAATAACAGGTTCAATGCCGTGGCCAAATCTTCCGGCATAACTTTGTTCCATCTGCAAGGCCGCTACTTCATCCTCCGTCAAACTCTTTCCTTCTTCTATAACAGGATTCTGAGGAAAGGTAAATCCCGCCCAGATAATTACCGAAACAAGAATGATAATCGTTCCCGCCTTTTTTATGTACATCCAGCCTCTTTCCCACATCTTAAGCAGGATGCCCTTAAATGTCGGAATGCGGTACGGCGGGAGTTCCATTACAAAGTGGGCGCTTTCACCTTTAAAAACTAATGTCTTCAGAAGCTTGGCGCAGCCAAAGGCAATAATAATACTTAGAACGTACATTAAAAACATAATATTAGCGCTATATTCAGCCGGAAAAAAAGCTCCAATAAAAAGAGCGAATATAGGGAGCTTTGCCCCGCAAATCATAAAGGGAGTAATCATCATAGTAATCAATCGGTCTCTTTTGTTTTCCAGCGTCCTGGTGGCCATAATCCCGGGAACGGCACATCCGTTGGTCGATATCATCAGCGGTAGAAAAGACTTACCGTGAAGCCCGAATTTACTCATCAGCTTATCCATTACAAAAGCGGCTCTGGCCATATAACCGGAATCTTCAAAAAAAGCTATAGCAAAAAACATAAACAGAATAAGCGGAAAAAATCCCAACACGCCGCCGACTCCCCCAATAATACCGTCAACTACAAGAGACCGCAGTAACACCTGGGGAATTAGGCCGCCAACAATTCCCGCCAGCCAATTAAAAAAACCTTCACACCATCCCACAACGGGCCCTGATAAAACAAAGGTAAATTTAAAAACAAGATACATGACAACGGCAAAAATAGGCACGCCGGCAAATCTGTTTAAAGTAATCCTGTCTATTTTATCGGATATAGTGTGCCTATCCTCAACAGATACCTTTAGCGACTGAGTGCAGGCGCCGCTTATAAAACCATATCTTCTTTCAGCCACAATGACATCTGTACTATCGCCAAAATGCGCTTTTAGATGTCTCCGGCTTTTTTCCGCCTGTTCAACGACTTCCCCGCCAACAGCCGACTTCTCAACAACATCTAAAACAAGCCGGTCATCCTCTATAAGTTTAATAATTAGCCATCTGAGAGGATAAGCCTTAATTAAGGCCTCATCTTTGATAAGTATCTTTTTTATCTTATCTATCTCCTCCCACACCTCAGCTCCGTAATTTACGTAAACTTTCTCAAACTCAATCTTCTTTTCATAAACTCCGATGATGGTTTCCAAAAGCTTTTGGGTTCCTTTATTTTTATTGCCTACAGTGGGTATAAGCGGGTGCCCCAAAAGTTTTGAAAGTTCAGAATAATCTATATGCTCGCCTTTTTTTTCAACGATATCACTCATATTCATAGCTAATATGAGAGGCACGTCCAATTCCATTAATTGTGTTGTTAGATACAAGTTTCTTTCCAGATTAGAGGAGTCGATAATATTGACGATAATATCAGCCTCTCTTTGTACAATGAAATTTCTGGCAATAATTTCATCTTCGGAATAGGCCGATAGGCTGTATGTTCCGGGTAAATCGATAACATTTATTTCATAATCTTTATACTTTAACCTGCCCTCTTTTTTCTCAACCGTTACACCCGGATAATTGCTTACATGCTGGCGCGCCCCTGTAAGATTGTTAAAAATCGAGCTTTTGCCGCAGTTAGGGTTGCCCGCTAAAGCAATTGTTATTTTCTTTATCATTATTATGTCTCTCTTACCATAATTTTTTGCGCCATACCACAGCCTATGGCCAACCTGGTATTGCCCACCCGGACGATACACTGTCCCCGCCCCTGTGAATGCAGAACTTTAAACCTCACGCCTTCCGCCAAGCCCATATCGGTAAGCCTTCTCCGAAAATTTAGCCCTCCGTCCAAAGAGACCAGAATTACCTCTTTGCCGGGCGAAACCATTAATAACGGCGAAACAGCCCCGGGCATTTTAATCAACCTCCACTATAATATTAGCCGCTTCCTCTTTACGAAAAGATAAGTGATAACTTTTAATCTTTACTTCAATAGGATCACCTAAAGGGGCGACCCTCTCTACCTCTATCCCGGTTCCTCTGATAACCCCCATCGCCAAAAGCCGCCGGCTGATATCATTCCCCCCTGATACCTTTACCACCCGGCCTTTTTCCCCAGGCCTTAATTTATCCAACGTCTTTTCACTCATTCCGCTTCTCCCTTTCAAAAATTACTTCCTGCTTTTAACTTTTTTCAGCGCTTGCTTATTTTTACACTGTACCCGTTTACCTGTCTTAAGATAATGATCAAATCCTTTAAGCCACAACGGCCTGTCAACTTCAGAGCCGGTTTCTACAAACTCAACAAACGTACTCAATTTCTTGTATGTTTCAGGGCTAAGAGCGTGCTCCATTTTACAGGCGTCGCCTGCGGCTACCTGGGGGTCAATCTTTAAAATACTGGATAAAAATTTAGTCAACATCTTATGCCGCTTGAGCACATCCTGAGCTATCCGTTTTCCGTCTTTGGTAAGCTCCGCGTAACCGTAACGTTCATGTTCAACAAGGCCCTTATCGACCAAAACGTTAAGAGCGCTGGTAACACTCGGTGTCTTTACCTTCATTAAACGGCTTATATCCTTAACCCTGGCAACACCCTTATCTTTTTCTATAAGAGCAATAGCCTCCAGATAATCTTCCATATTAGAACTTAATTTTTCCCCAACATTTTCAATATGCATTTGCAACTCCTTTAATAGTAAATTTACCTTTCTTTGTTAGATAACACTAACATATTCACACTTCTTTGTCAAGTTCTATGTAGTAGATTATAACTTTACACTTTAGGTTCAACCTTATGTGTCAACTTACGCCTTTTTTACAACTAAATTAGTGACTTCAGCCGATTCTTCAACTTTAAGTTATTTTATCCTCGCTTCTTTACACCTTATCTATAAATTCCGTACATAGTTAAAATACCGGCAATTAGACTCCATGCCACAAACGCGACTATACCTCCTAATGTAAGAATAAGCACGGGTTCAATTAAGGAATTCATACGCTTAACATAGGTTTGTAACAACTTCTCGTGGATTTGGGCGGTTAAATTTAAAGCTTCATCCAGTCCGCCTGTTTCTTCTCCTACGGCTATCATCTCAGCCACCATAGGAGGAAAAACGTGGACAGCATCTCGAACGGGCGCGGATAGACTCTCGCCTCTGGTAACACGTCTTTCCATAATATCCATCACCCGCATTGCCGCGCAATTGCCAAGAGTATTACGAACTGTACGCAGCGATTCCAATATACTGACACCACTGCTTAATAAAGAAGCTAAATTTCTGGAAAATTGAACCACTACCGAATAAACAAAAATAGGACCCACAATAGGAAGCCTCATTTTAATTCTATCTATCCAGTATTTTACACCTTCAAACCTGCTTAAAAAATACAATCCTAAAAATCCCGCTCCCGCGCCGCCAACAATATACTTCCAATAATTCCTTAACCAGCGCGTGCTATCCATTAAAAACTGTGTATTCCATGGCAGTTTTCCGCCTCGCGCTTTTATAAAGGGCATAAACTGAGGGATAACAAAGCCAACCAAAAAACTCACCATAATAATACTCATCACGATTACAATAGCCGGATAAATAAAACTGGTGATAATTTGTGTGCGAAACGCTGCTTGCTCTTCAAGATAGTCAGCAATACGCTCCAGGATTATATCCAATGTTCCCCCAACTTCTCCGCTTTCAATCATATTGGTAATAAAAAAAGAAAAAACTCCGGGGTGTTTTTTTAAAGCGTCAGCGAAGGTTGAACCTTCTTCAATACTATGTAAAACTTGACTGAGAAGCCGTTTTAATTTTCTTTTCCTCGTCTGCCTCTGAAGTATCTGTAAAGAACTAACTAAAGTAACGCCGGCAGTAATAAGAACGGAAAGCTGGCGAAACATTATAACGATATCGGAACTCCAAATAAAACTAAAACAATCAAATGACGAAGCACGAATTAACTCTTCATTCTCCTTTGACGTACCACCGATTTCTTTTAACGAAGTTATAGCCCTTCCCTGGCCGCGAAGATTACCGGCCGCAATATTAATGTCAGAAGCTTCAACCGTCCCCGAAACTTCTTTCCCGTTACTGCCTATGGTAGTATAGAAAAACTTTGCCATTTTTTAATCCAGCACCGTTACTCTCAACGCCTCCTCAAATGAAGTCAGGCCGCGTTCAACCTTCAAAAAGGCATCCTGACGCAGTGTACGCATGCCACAAGATACAGCAGTCTCCTTAATCTTATCCACAGAAGAATTCTTTATAATCTCCTTCTGAATCAGGTTGTCTACTTTAAGCAGTTCAAATATTCCCGTGCGCCCCCTATATCCTGTTTTTTGACAGCGCCGGCAGCCAGGCGAGTGAAACCATTGCCTGCTTTGCTCAATATCTTCTAACCCACACATCCTGAGTTCATCCCGCGTCGGCCTAAAGGGCTCCTTACAAAATTCACAATTAATCCTTACCAGACGTTGAGCTGCAATAGCGCAAACAGTAGAACTGACAAAAAACGGTTCACAACCCATATCAATTAAGCGGGTAAGCGCGCTGGAAGCGTCATTGGTATGTAAAGTAGCGAAAACAAGATGGCCGGTGAGGGCGGCCCTTAAAGCAATATCCGCCGTTTCCTTGTCACGAATTTCCCCTACCATAATAACATCAGGATCCTGACGCAAAATATGCCTGAGCGCCTTAGGAAAAGTAATTTTGTTAACATGATCCACCTGCGTCTGGGTAATACCTTCAATGCGATACTCTACAGGATCCTCAATGGTGGTAATATTGATACCGGCAGAACGAATAAGTAAAAGTGAAGCGTATAAAGTAGTAGATTTGCCACTGCCCGTCGGCCCTGTAATAAGAATAATACCGTGCGGCCTTTTAATAAGCGACTTGAATATCTCCAAAGTATCCTTTTCTATACCCAGCGACTCTAAAGAAATTATCCTTCTTTTAGAAGGAAGAAGCCTTAAGACCGCCTTCTCGCCATTGACATTAGGTAAAGTGGAAACCCGAATATCAATTGATTCATCCATATATTCAAAGACAAAACTCCCGTCCTGGGGAGCGCGCTTTTCAGCTATGTTTAATCCTGAAAGAATCTTAATTCTGGAAATAACGGGAGGGGCAAGGCCGGCCGGCAAAAAACCTATCTCTCTTAATACCCCATCTATTCTAAACCTTATCCGCACTTTTGTTTCCTGAGGTTCAAAATGAATGTCTGAGGCCCTTTGCCTTAATGCCCTGGAGATATAGTCATTCAAAATATCAATAACGGATTGATCAATAGTTTCTTCCGCTAATTCTTCCTCCACAGATGCTGAATTGACCCTATAATGCTTTTTCAGCAAAGATCCAATAGTAGTATCCGCGCCAATATAAAAAGCAATCTGTTTATTGGTTAACCTTTGTAAGTTAGCGGCTATTTGGGGGCTTAAAGGCTTCGCGCAGGCAAGGCATAGGGTATCTCCATCTATTTTTACAGGAATAATATTATACTTAATAGCAAGATTGGCTGGAATAGACTGACTGGCTCCGGATTCTATATCCATCTCTTCCAATTCTATATAAGGTAGTTTATAAATTTCAGCTATAGCTCGCGCCACATCTTCTTCCATGCAGTGCCCTAATTTGACCAGCGTTTGACCCAAAAGCTCTCTATACTTTGTCTGGGCCTTCAAGGCTTCATTTAACTGTTCTTCATCAATAATTTTCTTTTCTACTAATATCTCACCAAGCATCTCTAATTTTCTCTCAAGTAATCCTACGTTCAATAAGTTTTACATTTTTTGCCGTTTTAAAAGCGGTCTCCTTATCAATCTTACCCTCCTGATAAAGAGCCACTAATGACTGCTCCATTGTTTGCATACCGAAATTCATACCTGTCTCAATAGCTGAGTATATCTGTTCGGTTTTACCTAGTCGTATCAAGTTACTTATTGCTTTAGTAACCATCATCAGCTCTACTGTGGGAACGCGGCTATTTCCATCCGCGCACTTTAACAACCTTTGCGAGACTACCGCCTTTAAAGTCTCAGAAAGCTGCTGCCGAACGTGCTGCTGCTCAACAGGCGGGAAAACTCCCAGTATGCGGTCAATGGACGATACCGTATCCCGGGTATGCAGAGTAGAAAAAACCAGATGCCCCGTCTCAGCCGCCATAATAGCTGTGCGCATAGTATCTAAATCCCGCATCTCACCTACCAAAATAACATCCGGGTCTTCCCGAAGAGCATAACGCATTGCTTCAGCAAAGGAGTCAATGTCGGTGTAAAGCTCTCTTTGGTTAACAATGCCCTTTTTGTGGGTATGCAGATACTCAATAGGGTCTTCTATCGTAATAATATGACAAGCGCGGGTCTGATTTATCATATCAATAAGAGCTGCCAAGGTAGTGGTTTTGCCGCAGCCGGTAGGCCCGGTAACTAAGACCATTCCATCCCGCAAATTAGAAAGCTGATGAAGGCTTTCAGGCAAACCAAGCTCTGTAAGGCTAAGTATTTTATCGGGAAGATTACGAAAGGCGATACTTATTGAACCCCTTTGATAATAGGCGTTTATGCGAAAACGCCCCGCGCCCTCAAGGCTATAAGCCAAATCAATGGAACGCTTCTTTTCAAACACTTCCCTTTGCTCTGATGAAAGTATCCGAAAAATCATCTCCCTGGTATTTTCAGAGGATAACTTTTTATCTTTAACCGCGACCAACTCTCCATGAACACGCAAAAGAGGCGGACTGTTAGGCGTAAGGTGTAAATCAGACGCTTGTTCTTTAGCGGTTAAACGTAAAAGTTCAAATATATCCATTTAATTCCTCTCGGTTATTATTTTATATCCTTCTTTTACCCCGGGCGCTTTAGTCGTATCTACCACTGTCATGCCCTGCCGAAATTCAACGACTTTAATATCACCCACAAACTTACCTTTAAAATAAACCGGCAGGATATCACCCGCTTTAAGTCCGTCATCTTCACCCAGATTTATAATCGCGAAATTATACTTTTTCTCTACAACCAAAACCTCACCCTTCAATAAACCACCGGGATTAGATTTATCTTCTTTTTCTCTTCGCGGACTTTCTATCATTTTAAGTTCTTTTTCTTCCTCATCATATTGTAAAAGTCTCTTCTGTTTTTCTTTAATATACGGATGGTCGGAAACTTCCGACAATACCCTGTCAGATACCCCCTGAGCTTCTCCGGGTGCCATCATAATGTGGGGAGTAATTAAAAAAACGGTTTCTGTCTTTTCTTTTGTCACGCCCTTCCTCTTAAAAAGAAGTCCTAATATAGGTATATCACCTAAAAGCGGAACCTTACGCTCATATTCCCGGCTGGACTCCCGTATAAGTCCCCCGATAGCCAGGGTGCTCGCGTCTTTAGCAATAATGATATTTTCTACCCGGGAAGCATTAACCGTATCTATAGGCAGGGATACCACCTTCCCCTCCTCAGTAACAATGCTCGTACTCGCTCCACCCACATTAACCGTATCAACTTCCGCTAAAAAACGCATCGTGATGGTTCTGTCTTCATTAATAGAAGGAGTAACGGTAAGTTTTGTCCCGATATCCCTGAGCTCAATAACCGCCCTGATTAACTCAGTGGTTCGTTCTTGAAATTCCCGTATTTCATGTTCGTAATTAACAGTAATCGGCCTTTCTTCTCCGATAAAAAATTCTCCGGGGGCATTGTTGGCACAAAGAAGCATTGGCGTGCCAATAATCTTTACGCGGTTACTTTCCTCAAATAATTCCAGGCGGGTTTCTATCTGTCTATCAATAAAATCGTAAACAAACGTCGCTGAATCAAGGGATGTATAACCCGGCACGCTAAAAATACCATGTTTTCCCGCCCCGGGAGTTATCGCGAAATCAAAAAAAGATTCATCATCATCAGCCAGAGTAATCTCTAATATCTTACCCTCCAGCAGAACCTGCGAGGTGGGAGCATCCATCTCTTTGATAAAATCACCTATATCGCGCAGTATCCTCAAATCAACCGAGCGGCAGACAATAGAGTTATTGCGGGGAAAAACGGCTAAATAGACAATAGCCTGCTTGCGCCTGGCTTCAAGAATATCTATTGCTTCTAACTCTCTTTCTTCAGCCTTTTTTTCGAGTTCCTCAATTTTTTGTGAAGTAAGCTCTTTTTCAATCCCTAAATCTATTTCTATCCCGCGACGGCCATAGGTAGAATTGTACCGGGTCATAAGAGCTCCATATCCGCTTTGACCCCGCCTTTTACGGCTGCTGCTTGTTTTTTCCTCTGTCCCTATGTGGCCGTAACTTTTAACTTCATCCGGTTCAACATATTCAATGCGGTCACCAAATAAATTATCAAGTAAGTCAGCCACCGCTAAACAAGAAGCGTATTTAAGATTATATACCACAGTCTTCTCATCCCGCCGAACGGTCAGCTCTTTTCCATACTCCTCAACAGTCATAATCCGGATAACATTATCTTCCTCGCTAAACCAGAGATTGTAAAGTTTGCACATCGTCTTTAGAGCGTCTTGAGGAGTAACTTCTTTTAGAAAAAGGGTTATCTTGAGTTTCATAATATCTTTACTGACAACAACATTCTTCCCTGTTAAGTCAGTAAAGACCTTGGAAACATCAACTATCGGCGTCTCTTTAAAATCAAAAACGCTAATTTTTTCCTCTTGGCCTGTAGTTTGAGATGCCATCTGATTAAACTCCTCCGCCGCTAAAGGAAAAACTCCCGACACAAATAAAACAAAAACTACGCAAATCACTTTCTTTAACATATTCATTTTTTACTCCTTAAAATTCTTATTATAAATTTCCGCCTTCAGCTTACAAATATTAAACCATAGATATTAAATCCTTTAACTTTGAATTTTGATTTGTCATTTTAATTTTTAATTTTTAATTTTTAATTTTTTTACCGGAATCTCCCATGAATCTCATATCCTCCTTCTACCAGGATAACCAGCTTATCCGGGGTAATTTCTTTTATTATAAAAGAATTAAAACGTTTTTTACCTGTGTTAGAGGCCGCGAAGACTATTTTGTCTTGTGGTTTAAGAGTTACCGCTCCCAGGGTCTCTATTTCCGCCGTAGCCATTGCTTTATCACCTACAATCATAACGCCGGTAATTTCAATCCTGGGCAGATTAAATCTGTCCAGACCTTCTCCCGCAAAAGAGACGTATTTATCCTGCATAGTTTCTCTAAGAAGTTCCGTGCTGAGATTGAATGGATCACGCTTCCTTACGGAAACAGATTGACTTGCCTCTGCCGTGTTTGTTTCTTTTTTCTTTGAAACCTCATCTCCGCAAACAGAACCTGTTAAAAACAAAAAACAAACAACAACTACAAAAGATTTCTTTAGCTTGTTCATTCTCTCTACCTCACTTATTCCGCTTCTTACATATTGTCAAATTGAAAGTAACATAGTTATCTTTAAATTACTCTTTTTACCTTCTCGTTCTATTAACACTTTATCTACCGTAACAAGCTTCGGCAAAAAATTTAATCCTTTCAAAAATTCTTTTAAATCCAAAAACTCACCAACAATAATTAACTTATGAAAATCACGGTTTAAAAATACTTCTTTAGCGTCCTGAGGATTATTTCCTTCTACTGGCGAAAATTCTTGTATTTTTAGATTATGCTGTCTTGCCAATTGACTGATTATAGTCATAACTTTTGACAAGTCTTCCTTGTCGGCTAAAATAGCGCTTGCCTTTTTGAGTTTGGATTTCGCTTCTGCTAACTCCTCTTCCTTTTCCTGAATAGAAGAAAAAATATCTTTACTTCCCTGCTTCCACTTTAACTCCTTAACTTCTTTGGATAATTTAGTCCAATTTTCTTTGAGCGCTTTAAATTTTTTGCACTCAGGTTCATAAACCTCCTTAACATAAAAGAAGCAGGCTATTACCGCGATAAGAGCGATAATACCCATCTGTTCAAGTTTAGTCAGTTTTTTCTTAGCCATCTTCATTCAATCCTCGCGCCTTGCGCGCTATTTTAGAACTACTTTTATTCTAAATTGATACAAAAACATATCGGTATCTTCAGCGCCGGTCTTTTTCTCACTTATAGACTGGAGCTTTGCCTCCTGAGTTACCTTAAGATGTTCCAATTGTCCTACAAACGTAGTAATAGAGCCGGCCGAAAGCCCTGAACCCTCAAGTAAAAAGACATCGCTCTCATCCTGAATTATCCTGTCTAATATAACATCATAAGGAATTTCTCCGGCTATACCATCAAATAAGTTGAGCAAACGCTTGTTGCGCGCAGGTAGAACCGTTTCGATATAGTTCTTTTTCTTATAGCTGCTGCTTATCTGAGACTTTATGTTTTTTAGTTCTGAAAGATTATTTTCATACGTTCTCTTTTCTATTTCAAGTTTTTTAACAACTGAAGAATATCGCCAAAAGGAAGATTTTATAAAAAGATAGTGTACTAAAAAACCTGCGAGAACTACGCCGACTATTACCAAAGGCAGAATATGGGCGCTTAACTTAAATCGTACATTTAAAGCTACTCTATCATCAATGCCTAATTCGCCTTTACTTGTGACTTTTAATTCCTGTAAAGCCGCGCCCGCGCAAGAGGCAAATTGTGAACTAATCCCAGATAAATTTTTGGTCTGAAACCCTAAAATATCATCTTGAGGCCTCCATAGCCTAACTGATAGCATAAGGCCTCTTAGTTTATCAATAACTTTTTCAACATATCCTCCCTGACTACCGGCAATAATCACCTTATCTACTCCTCCGGCCACTGATATCAAATCAGAAACTAATCTCTCAACAGCATCAAGAGGAGCAGTCTGAAAGACAATCGGATGACCGCTATTTATAAGCGCCCCGCCTATTAAATTTTGTTCTAAATTGAGAATAACGCTTTTTTTTGCCCCTGAAAAACGGTTAAGAGAATACGCGAACGCGTTCTCTTTGGCATAAACAGCCTCCAAATTCAAATGGCATCTTTTACAAATATCAGCCAGCCGTCCATAGGTCCCTTTAGATATTGCCGTTATTAAAACGGGTACAGCTTTTCCGCTTGAGTATTTATTGTCCTGCAACTGATATCCAAAAAGGCCCTCAGATATAGAAAAATCGAGATAGGCTTGAGCTTCCCACTTTACCGCTTCAGATAATTTACCTGAAGACAGTTTTGTATTCGCGGGTATAGGCAATTCACCTGTTAAAAACTTCACTTCCGGACTAACTAATACTACCCGCTTAGGGTAACGTCCTAATTTTTCCAGAACTCTGTCAATATCTTCATGGTAATTGGTAAACTTGTGACTTGTGACAACCTCTGCCTTTGTCAGAATAGCTACCTTCTCGCCCTCTTTTTTAACAACCACTCCCCTGATAACATCTCTACCAAGCTCAATGGCAAGAATTTCGTTTTTTTTGAAATATGAAAATAAGTTTTTGAGTTTGTTTAGCATAATTTAACTCCGCTACACGCTTCAAGCCACAAGTAATATTTTACCCGGAATATTCTATTTGCTCCATTATATACGTTCCACTGCCAGAAGTGAGACAGAGCATTCTAATTATTTTCACCACATTACCCGCGCCAGCATCGCGAATAACAACCTTTCTTAAACCTACCGGAATTCCATTTCCACCATTGGTAAAACTAAATATATGAGTTTCGCCTGCGAGAAAATTGTAATTCTGTAATTCCGATTGAACATTACCCCGCTGGGGATAAATTAGTTCTACATTCAGATTTGCTCCCGCGGCAACAGTATTTTTTACTGATACATCCACTTGAGGCCTCTTCCAGTAAAACGTATTTATAATGTCTTCATCATAACTTCCAGGGTTTACCGCGTTGGGCTGTCCATCACTGCCACGGCTGATAATATCTATCGTATTACCGCCAACACCTCCAACAAATACCACTTCAATCGGAAATCCCCAACCATCTAAAAATTCATTTGTAGGATTTGGTTGAGCAGGCGGAACCTTTAAATAACAGCCGTCATTAGGTGCCGCAACTCTATAGCCGGCCCAGAATTCAGGTAAGGGCTGTGAATCATAATGCCAATCCACCCAAATATCCGGCCCGACAGCCGGATCCTGTTCGTTGAGTAACCTATCAATAAAATTAACCGGTGTATCTATCGGCTCCCCAAAATCACTTATAAACCCATCACAGGAAATAATATCCTCTCCACCTGAAACATCGGCCAACCTGCCGATAAGGGCTCGTTTTACTTCCAACATTCTTTGCCGGGTAATATCATGCCTCTCATCTTTATTCACTTCATGACTTAACACAAAAGCACAAATCATAATTACAATCGCAAGCGAAGAAATCATCGCCAGCATCATTAAAAGAATAATACCTTTTTCACGTTTCATACTTCACGCTCCAAGTTCTCAATTGAGTGTTCCTATCCAATTTCCAGTGGGTTCTATTGTAAAAATGTAAAGCTCCCCAGATCCTCCTGTGACCTGAATACTCCTTACGCCAATTGGAATATCTGTGTTAGGAACTGTGCTCTCAAAACGAAAATAATCCCCATCACTTAAACCTGAGATTGTCCAACTTTCTGTTAAATCCGAGCCATCACCATCAGTATCCATTCCATCGAACATGGGATAATAGATTTCAACATCTGTTACCCCTCCATCTACTCTCCCTGCTACAGGAGCCATATATTCAGTTAGTTTTATTGTTAATATTATATCTTCATCAAATCCCGTATCCATGGCATTTATTGCTCCATTCGCGCCGGGGCTTGTTACAATTAAATCACCGGGGCTTGCTGTATTATCAAAAACAAACGGGTTTCCCCAGCCATCTCTTAATTTTTCCTGTCCCAAAACTTCACCCGATCTCAAAGTTGGTTCTTCAATATAAGGCCCTCTCCAACCCATCCATATCCTTGAAACTGCTTGATATCCCCAAGTGGGTAAATCCGGATTTGGGCCATGATCAAGGTCAACTATCCAAAGCCCCTCCGGCTGATTGGTAGCAACACCATCATCTAAAGCATCATCAAGCAGTGGCAAGCCCCCCATATCCGCCGCGTATCCAGCAAACTGCCGCTGACCGTGAGCATAGGCGCCTTCACTGCCTAAAATTGCCTTTTTAATCTCCTCCATCCTTATCCTTGTCTCATCAAACCGCCGCTGATCATCACCTTTGGTAAAAACCTGTGTCATCATAGCCACAAAAAACCCCATAATAGCCAAAACCACAAGTAATTCAATGAGAGAAAACCCTCGTTTGGTTAATTTAATTTTGCATTTTGAATTTTGCATTTTTAATTTTTTCACGGTCTCCTAATCGGCCCTGTACCAAAAATAAACATTACTAAGTCATCACCAGCAAAGCTTTCATAATCCATCCCTGCTGCCCAAACATTTCCTGTCTGTGTATTGTCCAAAGCCCAAAAATCAGCCCAATCTATACCGCTTACAGGGTGATTTGCGGCTGCTGATGTATGCATTTCAATACAAACATACGTATTCCCATCCGTTCCTACAACCTTGTCACAATCCGCTTCACCATCAGCTCCATAACAAACAATCTGAACTAAATTTTTATCCTGCCCGCCAAAGATGCGGTAGCATTTCTTTTCTCGGAAAGCATCAGCACGTGCCCGCCAACCAACCTCCTGCTTCTTCTCCTCCTCCTGAGCTTTATCCTCCCATAAATCAGCCCAGGGATTAACAATAATTGGCCAATAATCTGTCCCCGCCCCTACTAAACCATCATAATCATGGCTTACTTCCTGCTCCATATATGGCCCACGCCAACCCTTATAACTATATTTATCCCAGTCTATTAAGCTGGCTTTTCCATACTCTGTCAAGAAAACAAGCATCTCATTATACTCATCACCAGCAATACCATCGTCCTTAAGACAAAGAAACTTAACAGAAAATTCGGGTTTCGCATCAAAAATCTCATCTCCATCATCAGGTATACCATTCGGACCTAAATGATCAGCAAAACCATCCGGGCCTAAATCTTCAGGAATAAGGCCTAAGTCCGGATAAAATCTGTCTCTTATTGCCTCTTTAATGTCCTTCATTTCATTAAGCGCTATAACAATAGCCGCTTCTCCTTTAATGCGGGAAAGGTGGCCTGCAACCATTGCTGTCAAAAACCCCAAAATCATAAGAACTACCAGAACTTCAAGAAGGGTAAAACCTTTCTTACTCACGGGTTTTCTCCCTTCTCAATATATTTGAGTAAACGCTCTGAAAGCACGATAGCTTCTTTTGAATTAAATCCCTTTAAAAACTCATATTCCTTTTTTGCTGTTTTTATATCTGCCATACTTATATATAAAATCCCAAGGTTATAATGGGCTTTAAAATCATCAGGTGAAAGCGAATTATATTTCTTATAGGCCTCTATCGCCTCTCTGCATCTTTCTGATTTTCCGTAACAAACACCGAGTTTAAAATATACTTCTTCTTCCTCAGGATGCTCTTTAATCAGCTCTTTTAACTTTATAATTGCTTTTTCATATTCACCTATTCCCATAAGATAAACGATTATCTGTCTTTTTCCTGTATCACTCTCCATCCATTCCGCAGTTCTTTTTTCCTTCCATTCTTTTATATTTAAAAGGCCTGTGTCTTCAAAAGAAATTCCCTCTAAAGCAGGGATAGCATAAACATAATTCTTATCACGAATGAAAAACTCAATAATCCCCAAAACCTGCCCATCTTTATTAAAAACAGGCAACCCTCTTATCTTTGGCATTTGAGAATCTGTTTCTATTTTTATCCTATCTTTTATAGAAACAATTTTCCCTTTTAGAGCCCCCCCTTCAGGCAGTCTTATAAATACTTCCTGGTTTTCTCTTATCTCTTTGGCAAAATCCGCCTTTTTAAATCCATTTCCGCCAATTTTTATCTTTAGTAACTTCTTCTCTGTATTCCTTCCGCAAATCCCCTTTATTTCAAATTCTTTGCCTTCTGACTTCAAAAGCGCTCTTTCCACACCGGAAAATACGTAATAATGTGTTAGCACTTCGTCTTCGGATATAAAAACACCTGCTTCCTTGCCAATCACCTTACCCTTTTGATTGTAAATCTGAATTATGGCAATTGAGCGCTCATTCGCAAGAGCATTAGTGCATACTCCAATACCCTCAAGGGCACAAGTGGGCACAGGCAAGTGCACAAGGTATAAGAACATAAGCGTGCAAGAACATAAGATATAACTTGAAAATTTACGTCTCACGTTTCGCACCTCACGTTCCTATCTGCAAACTGCAGGCTTAAATAACTACTATTAATTTTTAACTCTTCATTTTTCATTTTTGAACACCATAATTTAACTACTGAGCGAAATCCCGATTATTTCATCGGGATGCATTTTAGTTGAAAAGGGAGCAAATACCCCTGCCCCCTTCTCAATTTACTAATGGAGCTTGGGATGATTAATTAATGCTCTCAATCCCCCAAAACTCTACTACCTCAGGATACCTGTGGCCTTCCGGACAGAAGATATCAAAGGACGCTCTCTTGTACTCCTCATCCACAGAGGTTAAATCAAATGTCTTTCTCTGTGATGTAACATCAGCTGAATCTGCCCAGCAGGTCACATTCTCAAGCACAGTACCGGGAACAGCGGTAAGGCTGTCAACGGTTGCCTGCAAACGGGGAAGTACTACTACATACCAACCCCACATAGTATCGTCAGCAGCTACCCGCTCAAAGCTTGGGCAGGTACCTTCGGCGGCAATAATCCTGTGCATAAGCTCACTGTCAGGACCAATTCCCAAAATAAGCCTGTAGGCCCATTCCGGGTCAGCGATATTCTCACCTACAGCATCCCAGTCAGTATTATTTGCCCAGCCTGCGCCGCCGCCAACAGCGTCACCTCCGCCAATCATCGGCAGGGTCGCAGTAGCAATACTTCCAAGAGTTACTAGCTTAAATTGTGAATCCTCGGTTGTACCGGTTGCAGGAAGCGCGGCGCCATAAATATCGTTCTTAGCTACCGCCTGAATATCATCCGGGTTATTCAACACTACTACCTCGCGAATTCCAAGATCGTTTACTATCTCGTCAATTTCATTCTGATTCAAAACATGCTTTGCTAAACGAAGCCTCTCTAAAATGGCAGCTGTAAACACCTCATTACCATCCGCGGCCACATTTTCCTCTGTCGGGCCATACCAGGCACCGGCAGTATCCAAATAAGCAGGCGCCATCATCTTGTCAGGCAGTTTGCTATACTGTATCTCAAAGAGCGAGACATACTTTTTGCTATCCTTGATGTTGGTGTCGCAAATGGTATCCTCCGAATCCTGAAAGACGCCTAACAACTTAGGCGCTACCATTGCCAAAAGAAATCCCATAATCATAAGTACCACCAGGATTTCCAGCAGGGTAAAACCCGCTTGCGCTTTTTTTCTACGCTTATTCATTTCTTTTTTCTCCCTTAATTACCGCAAGATACTTACCCGCTAAGTCCTTCTTGCGTATATTTATTAACTTCCAAAAATTTTAAGTTATTCCTTCAGCATCACACTGACAGGATTCAAATTTTCTTCTTTTCGCATCACCTCCTTTTTTTTAAAAGATAGAAAAATTTATTTTCTGTTTTCTATCTTCCGCCTTCTGCGTTAAAACCCACTACAAATCGGTACTGTTTGCCGCAGTGAATGATTACTTCCTTCTGCCCACGGCGCAAAATACGAATATCTACTTTAATCTCACCATAGCCATCGTGTTTAAATACCTCATCATAAAGTTCTGAAATTTTAGCCTTAACTTCTTTATTTGTTGAAATTTTCTTTATCATTACAGTTTCCCTGCTATTTCCTTCCCCCAATCTTTCACCTTTTCAAGTTCAGACTCCACGTCTCCGTCAATCTTTAAAGAATCCATAATGATTTCTGCTCCGCATTCCTTCAATTTATCTTCTAAAATATCAATGGCTTTGCAAAATTGAGGATACATACTATCTCCGGGGCCAAAGCAGGCGGCTTTTTTTCCATCAAGTCTTATTTTTCCCATCTCTTCTTCAAATGAAACAAAATCATCCTGCAATTCACCGTCTCCCCAGGTCGAACAACCTAATATAATTCCGTCATAATCTTTTAATTCTTCCGGAGTTACCTGCGCCGCGTTCTTAACCAACACCTCTACTCCTAAATCCTTCAATCCTTCTCCTACAGATTTAGATAAGGTCTCGGTGTTTCCTGTTGTACTGCCATAAACAATAATTGCTTTTGTCATTTTCTTCCCTTTTTATGCTTAATTAACAGTAATTAAATTACTCATTTCTCTAAAATGTACGCTTAAGCGCTCTATAAGTAACGCGGGATTTCTTCCGTTTTTTATAAGGTTCAAGAATACCTTTTCCGCTTTATCGCGCATTTGCATAAGCCGTCTTGACTCTTCCGGCTCACCAAATACCTGCCAGCGGCCCATTCCAGTTAAAGGCAAACTTCCCTTTTCTATAAAACCTTTTACGTCTTTTAAGGGATAACCTAAAAATATACCTATCTCATGAGGAAAGAGAGGATTGCTGTTATCAAAGGCGCAAAAACGTTTCTTCAACGTATCTAAATAGTCTTTTGTGTTTTTACAGGATGAATAACCAAATTTTTTAAGAAAAATATAATTTTCCGGCTGTGTAACTGTATCAAAGAGAATTTCCGGATTATAAAAAAGCACTTGTTTTCCCCAAGAGGTATTTTTCAGTTCCTTAAATGAAATTTTGAGTTTTCTTGCTATGCCGACTTTTTGCTCTTTCCATAAATCGTAGTAATCCCCACCGCCTGATTTTTCGCAGTTACATAGACAAAGTAAACAGGAAGGCTTAAGTTTCATTAAAATTGCGGCAAGTCTTACCATAAGATATTTCAGTAAACAATCTTGCCGCTTCTCTTTTTCTACAGATCCCAATACCGGCACCATTTTTATTCCTTTTGTTTGGCAAATAAAACTATATTAGATACGTCTAACATTCAAAACAAAAAAAATAGCCCTCAATTTTAGTCAATCCTTTATTTGTTAGACAAGCCTAACATATACCTATTATTTTGTCAAGCATTTTTTTTAAAAAATACTAGGTGGGTCAGAGCTTTTTTTAAAAGGTGACTTTCACGCCGGCTTCCAGCCACCTTCCCGGCATAGGCACCGCCCCTGTCTCATTATAGGAGGTGTTTAAAAGGTTGGAACCTGAGAGGTAAATCTCCGTCTCAAATTTATCTTTCTCGATTTTTTTGGATATCCTCGTATCCAGCAAAAAACAGCAGCGCTGGTTAACCCTTTCTTCATAATTCAGCCTGATTACCTGCCTTAAGTTAAAGGGCATCTCCAAAACCGTCTCCAGCAAAAACTGATGCCTGAGATAGTCAGAGCTGTACTTAATAAAGTTTACTCCTTCGTATTCACAGTCGGAATTTAAATAAGTATATCCCAAAGATACGCTCGGTATACCAAAAAATTCATTAGACCAGCCGCGTATCAGACTACCTCTCAACTCAAGGCCTTGCGTATCAACACTGCTGACATTTCGCACTCTCCAGGGTTCGCTTTCACTGTTTCTGCTCCAATCTATAAGGTCATCTGCTTCTCTTCTAAACACGGCCGCGCCTGCCGTAAAGTTGTCCCTTTTTATATCAAAACCGGCTTCATACGACACTGCCTTCTCACAGCCTAAATTTTCATTGCCGACGTTGGCCGGACTGTCATAATATAATTCCGTAAAGGTTGGAATCCTGAAACCGCGGGAGATAGAACTCTTTAGCTTAAAAGAAGGGGTCAAATGATATCCAATGCCAACCGACGGAGATACCTCCCAGTCCCAATCTTCGTAATAGTCCGCTCTCACGTTCAAATCACAGATTACCCTTTCACCAAAATTGGGTTTGAGCTGTGTATATACGCCTGCCTGTTTCCTTGTATGATTACCGAGTCGGCTGGAACGGATTTTTGACCGGCTTATCTCTGAGCCTATTAGCAAATCCATCCATTCACTGTGAAAATTCAGCGGCAAATCCAATCCATAGCTATAAGTAGTATGAATGTTGGTATACCACCAGGGCCTGTTTCTATCCAGAATAAACTTATCGCGGTGGCGCCTGTAATAAAGAGCAGGATTTATCAAAAAATAATCATTTTCCTTTTTAGCCTTGAGGGTTAAAAAGGTTGTCCGGGTATGTTCTTCTTCATGAGGATACAAATTAGAATAAAAGGTGCTCGCCCCAAAGTCCTTTTCCGCATAGCCGGCAAAGAGCTCCAGGCTTCCATTCTCATTGGCGCCGGTAGATTCAAAACTAAGAGTAGTAATTTCAAAATCAGTATCAGGACGCCAGCCTGATGACTCTTTACGTTCAAGGCTAAGGCGGTTACTAAAACCCCCCAGCGAGCAGGATGCCGATATTGACTGCTTAGAAAGGCTATGCTCACCTATCGAAACATCAAGAATAACTTGTTCCTTATCCGGCTTTTTAGTTATTATATTTACGGCTCCCGAAAAGGCGTTTGCCCCATAAGCTGAAGAGGCCGGCCCGCTTATTACCTCAATCCTCTCTATATCACTCAAACTCACCGGTAAATCCATATTGTGGTGGCCAGTTTGCGCGTCATTAACCTTAACTCCGTTAATAAGAATCAACACCTGTTCAAAGGTAGAGCCTCTTATACTAATATCAGACTGGACGCCAAATGTACCCCTTCTTCTTACATCCACGCTCTGACAAGACCGCAATAGATCTTCCACTGAATCAACCGGCGCTTCCTTAATAAACTCTTCACCGATTATTTGGATACACCTGGTTGATTGGCCCGCCTCCTGAGGTATCTTATGGGGAGTAACGACTATCTCTCCCAATTCAATACCTCTATCCTCAGCTCTTACCTCCGGCGCGCTTAAAGTCAAAAATCCGGACAGCAAAATCAAGGTGAGAAAAAAGGGGGACGGATTCATTTTACCAACTTCAGCCTGCGGTTGGAAATATATCTTCTGCCTGCCTTAGACAGCGGTTTATTATTAACCTTTACTATGTCAGCCGTAAAGTCTATCTTCTCTTTAAACAAAGCGGAACCGACACCAACGGCATCAAAAGGAACATTAAGTTTATTAAACCTCTCTATTTTCTCCCTATCAAAACCGCTGGAAACAATTATCTTAATATAGCCAAAGCCTTCCCTGTCAAATACCTTTCTGGCCTTAAAGACCAACTCAGGACAAACCCCATAAGCGCCTTTACCCTTAGTCCTTGTAACAGACTTATCCTTAACGTCAAGGGGCGTATCAAATCTAACCCCCCACAGCTTTCTTCCCAATGCCCCGGCAACTTTGAGGGAGCTTCCGATACAGTCATTGTCAAAATCAACCAGCACTATCCTGTCAATACCGCGCGCCATATACTTATCAAAGGCTAAGGCCGCCTTAACTACATCTCCTCCGTAGGCGGCAATCAAACCGTGCGGAACGGTTCCAATGCCTTTTTCGCCCCACCATGTTCCCTGAGCATCAGTCGAAACACCTAAAGCGCCTGATATAAAAGCGGCATAACCGTCTGTAGCCTGGACCCTGTAATGGTCAAATCTGGCAGGAAAAAACAGCACCTTTTTTTTGCCCGCCGCCTTTACAACTTCCCTTACTGATGTAGCTACCGCGGTCGGCCTGGCCATCACTCCCAGGTAAACCGTTTCCAAATGAGCAAAGGTTGAATAATCACCTTCAATAGTCATCACCGTTTCATTGGCCCTTACCTTATCTCCATCATAAAGCGCCCTGATTTTCAAGTTACCCGGCTTCTCTGAACATAACTTCAAAACAGCAATAGCCTCATCTATGCCGCAAACTATAGCGTTTTTACGGCAGAAAATCTGCATTAAAACCCGGCTATGATTATTATCCAGCTCTAAAATCCGCTTAGTCCTGATAAAATACTTATCAGAATACCAGCCTTTTTTTATTTTTTTTACCGGCAGGTCAAAAACAGAGGGACTTAACCTTTTACCCCTTTGCCACTTTGCCATATAACTACTCCTTTTCCTCGTAAGAATCGCTGATAATCTTTTTAATTTTCGGCAGATAGGCGGCAGAACGCCCTCTATTTTTATCTGCCGCATATAAAGCTATGCAGGTTATTAAAAATCCGGCGGCGCCCGAAACAAGCTGAAAAACCTGAGACCTGCCAAAAAATCCGGCCGTCTCTGCCGCTAAAATAAATACGGCAACAGGCACAATATAAACAAAAAAGGCAATCGCTAATGACTGCTCTGACTTTATTTCAACCTCTACCCTATCCCCCGCCCGCACCTTAATTTCACTTATAGCTTTCAGCTTTTTTCCGTCCAGCCTAATACCGCATAAACCGGATGCACCGCATCCCCGGCAGGCATTAGCCTCAGGATACAGGCTAACCCAGACAGCTCCTTCTTTTAGTTCGGTTACCACTCCTGTTTTTCTCATTCTTACCTTAATCCCTCTCCGTCTATTTTGTTACGGCAGTATATACAAGCGGAGTCCTTTATATTATAGCTAACCAGGTTATAACCGCGTCTTTCTATAAGCAGTTTGCCGCAATCAGGGCAGTATGTGTTTTCTTCCTCTCCTGAGTCTATGTTTCCGCAATAGACATATTTAAGGCCTTCTACTAAGCCTACATCTCTGGCCATGTAAAGAGTCTCCGGAGAGGTTGGAGCCGTATCAGTCATTTTAAACGCGGGGTAAAAGGCGCTTACGTGCCAGGGAATATTTCTATCAACCGACACTAAGAAATCGGCAATCTTCTTCAGCTGTTCCTTTGAATCATTATAACCGGGAATAATCAAAGTGGTTACCTCAAGCCAGATACCCAGTTCTTTCATAAGCCTTATAGTTTCCAAGACCGGCTTCAGGCTCCCGCCGCATACTTTTCTATAAAGATTGTCATCAAAAAATTTCAGGTCAACATTGGCCGCGTCCAGATAGGGTTTTATATATTTTAAGGGTTCTTTAAGCATATAACCGTTGGTCACAAAAATATTTTTCAGCCCCTTGCTATTTGCTAAGCAAGCTGTCTCATAGGCAAACTCAAAAAAGATAGTCGGCTCCGTATAGGTATAAGAGATACTTTCCGCCTTACACCTTGCCGCCTCATCGACCACATCCCGGCTGGATACCCGGCTCCCTGATCCTATCGGAAGGCTAACGTCTGCCTGAGAAATATCCGCGTTCTGGCAATGCAAGCATTTAAAATTACAGCCTGCCGTCGCTATCGAATATGAAGACGAACCGGGATAGAAATGAAAGAGTGGTTTTTTCTCGATGGGATCAAGGCAGGAAGCTATAACCCTGCCGTAAACTATACTATAAAGCTCACCCTGCCTGTTTTCTCTTACGCCGCAAATACCCCGCCGGCCTTCATTAATTAAGCAGTTGTGAGCGCATAGCCGGCAATGAACCCTACCGTCATTTAACTTCTCATAAAATAAAGCCTTCTTCATCGTCATAAAGCGTCTTTGTTTAATCGCTTCTCTTAATACTTATCTTTACTTCTTTCAATCTCCGCGAGAACGTTCAGGAAGGTTTCAACAACCTCGGGATCAAACTGTAGTCCGGCGTTACGCTTAAGTTCCAACTTGGCCTGCTTAACAGTTAAAGCCCTTTTGCGGTAAGGCCGGGATGAAATCATAGCGTGATATGAGTCGGCAACAGCTAATATACGGGCTCCAAGTTTTATCTGCTGTTTTTTGTAGCCGTTGGGATAACCTTTGCCGTCATATCTCTCATGGTGGCTTTTGATATACTCTAAGACACCGTTATCATCATGCAAAAATCTAAGCGGTTTTAATATCTCAACCGCTTTTTCCGGATGTTTCTTGATTTCCTTCAACTCTCTCTTAGTAAGCTTACCCTTCTTAAGTAAAATTAAATCGCTGATGGCAATCTTGCCCAGATCGTGAAGTTGGGAAGCCATTCTTACCTGTTCTATTTTTTTATCAGGCAGTTTTAATTCTTTGGCTGTCATTACCGCGTAGCGCGCCACTTCATCTGAGTGGCTGCGGGTGTAGTGATCTTTGGCCTCTACCATGTCGGTTAAGGTAAGGACGGTTGAGAGATACACACTTTCGAGATTTTCGGACAACTGTTTGTTATCAATAGCCACCCCCAGTTCATCACCGGCAGACTCAAGCAGGCGAACGTCCTGAGAAGAAAATCTTCTGGCCTTTTTTAAGCCCAGCTCAAAAGCTCCCAATACTTTATTACCCGACCTTAAAGGAACGGATACAAGGCAGTTTATTCCCTCTTTTATAACCGCGTCTTTGATTAGACTGCCGGATTTACTGACATTCTCCAGAAAAGTCATTTTATTCTTTTCAATACACTCCGCTGAAATGGCATCACTCACGGGTACCTTAGTAATCTTTTCTACTAACTTTTTAGAAAGCCCTCTTTGGGCCTTAAGATGTAAATTGCCCAAGCCGGCATCTATTAAAAATATTGCTCCCATGTCCAACTTTAATACTCTCAGGAGATTATCAATAACCGAATACAGCATTTGATCCAACTTTCTACTGCGGCAGACGGTAGAAGTTATACTATAAAGGGTTGTTATTTCACGAATCCGCTCGATATTAACCTTTTTCTGGAGCCGGCTTTCCTCACTCGCCTTCAGTATCATTCCCAGGCCAAATATAATGGAAAAAACCACACCCACTATAAATCCAAAAGGAGCAAACCACTCCACCCCTCTTAAAAAGGGATAATCAAAGTTATGAATTCCATTAAGGATAAAACCCAGGGTAATTAATAGATGATAGCTTGACTTCTTGTCGATACTTTTTTTATAATAGTAACAGCCGCTAATGATAAAAGCCGAACCGCTGATTATTGAGGTGGACAATGCCGATAAAAACCAGCTGTTAAAGACATATATACCCACAAAGGCCGACAGGAAAGCGATTATCGCTAGAAGAACTAAATAAACACCATATCTTTTCTTTTTTATTAAAAGACATATGCCGGAGAAGAAAAAAACCGCGGAAAGAGCTGAGATTAGATGCCGCAAAAACCATAGATATTCATAATTGAGGCCTAAAAGAAGTTGTTCACAAAACGCCTGCAAAGCAAAAAACAGCCATCCTAAAAACCACCAGATAAAAATCTTATCCTTGTTTTCAAAGTAATTCAACAGGAGAACGACACTTACAACCAACTTAAAGGTAAAGTCTAAGGTAATAGCGGTATTTATACCAAGGAAGTTCACTTAGCGCCCTTTCCTATTTTATTAAAGGTTTTTTTAACTCTGTATTTCGACTCAACCAATAATTTTTTAGCGGGACTAAGATAATCTATAATAAGCTTGCCGTTTAAATGATCTATCTCGTGCTGAATGACACGTGCTAAAAAGCCGTCCGCTTCCAGGATAATAGCCCGTCCCCTTTCATCTTTTGCTTCCACTTTAACCTTCTCGGCTCTCGGCACCACTACTGAAATTCCGGGCATACTCATACAACCCTCTTCCATAAGAATGGTCTCGCCCTTTTTTTCTTTAATGCGCGGATTGATCAGCTTTATGAGGCCGTTTTTATCACAAACGTCAATGACCACCAGCTTTTCATCCAGGCTTACCTGTTCGGCCGCCAGACCCACGGCAACTTTATTATCATACATTGTCTCGGCCATATTTATTAAGAACACTCTCTGGCTGGCCGATATACTCTGAACAATCCTGGCCTTTATTCTTAAAATTGGCGCCGGGTAGGTAACAATTTTGTAAACTGACATTTTCCTTACTCCCTGCCTCTGACAATTACACTTTCAACGCTCCCCCTAATGCCATCCGCGATTTTCTCAAGTATTTCTTTTTTGTAAGGCTTAATCTCCTGAAGCTTTTTATCCAGCACACCATCCGGTTGAAAATTTTGCAAGGCGTATCTTTTGGCGCCTCTAATAAATTCAACTATCTTTCTGATGTCCTCTTTATCATGCAAGCCGGGAACCACCGTAGTTCTAAACTCGTAATCAATATCAGAGCTCATAATAATTTTTATAGACTCTTTAACATTTTTAAACAATTTCTCTGATTGCACTTTTGACGCTTTGTTGTAAGCATCAAATTCGAGCGGAGCTTTTATGTCCATTGCTATATAGTCAACTATCCTTTTGCTGATAGCTTCCTCAATTATACCGGGGTTTGTCCCATTTGTATCAAGTTTTACCATGGCTCCTATTTCTTTAAACTCCTCCATAAAGTCCAATACGTCTTCATAAAGGCAGGGTTCGCCACCCGTCAGGCAAATGCCGTCCATAAAATCCTGACGCTGCTTATAAAAATCTTTTATTTCATTAATAGGTATAGTTTGATATCCCTCCGGATTAAGCAAAAGGCCTCCATTGTGGCAAAAGGGACAACGCATATTACAACATGGCACGTATAGAGTGGATACTATTCTTCCGTCCCAATCTATAAGAGAAGATTTTACAAACCCTTTAATAACGATTTTCATCTTATAATTCAGCGCCATCTTTTAAGTATCCGGCGGCCGAGAGGGCGGCCTGAGCCCCTTCCGAACAGGCTAAGACTACCTGTCTAATCTTTTTCTTTCGTACATCGCCGGCGGCAAAAATTCCTTTTTTACCGGCCCGCATATTTTCATCGGTAATGATAAATCCGTCTTTATCCGTTTCCACCAGATCCTTAATAATCCGCGCCTGAGGCTCAGAACCGACAAAGACAAATAGGCCGTTAATGCTAATCTCCTTAATGCTCCCGTCCTTTTTGCTTTGAAGCTTTACTCCTTCAACCCGCGTACCGCCGGTAACCTCGAGAGGAATATAACTGTGTAAAACTTCAATCTTTTTATTATCCTTTATTCTCTTCACGAGAATCCGCGCCGCCCTAAATTCATCACGCCGGTGAATAAGATATACCTTGACCGCGAACCTGGATAAAAATAACGCCTCTTCCAAGGCGGTGTCTCCGCCTCCAACGGCCGCTATCACTTTATCTTTATACAGCGGCGCGTCACAGACAGCGCAGAAAGAAACACCTTTGCCGGTTAACTCCTCCTCACCTTTAATACCCAGCCTTTTTGGTACAGCTCCGGTGGCAATAATCACCGTCTTTGCCCTGTACGTCTCTTTTGAAGCGGTCACGAAAAACATGCCGCTCTCTTCGCTTATCGCGTTTGCCCGGACATTAACAATCTCTACGCCGGCCGCGTTAGCCTGCTCCTTCATTTTTTCAGCCAGTTCTCCGCCGCCGATGCCCCCGGGAAAACCTGGATAATTTTCTATAATACTCGTCAAATTAAGTTGGCCGCCGGCAAGTTTATCCTCAAGGATTATCAAATTCAGGCCCGCGCGCCGGGCATAAATAGCGGCCGTCAGGCCTGCCGGCCCCGCTCCAATAATAACTATATCCTTATCTACAAAATTCTCTGCCATAGATTAATTAATAACTTTATTGTCTTTATCCACTTTTACAATTTTCATCCGCATCTCTTTGGCTTCTTGTTCATCCGCGTAAACAGAGGACATAATTATCAACTCATCACCAACCTCACCCAGCTTGGCCGCCGGTCCGTAGAGAGCGATTGCCCCCGCATCCTTCTCTTCAATCACGTAGGTTTCAAATCTTTGGCCATTGTTGTAATTAAGAACCAGAACCATCTCGTTGGGTAAAATACCGGAGGCCTCAAGCAAAGCCCCGGATATTCCTATACTTCCTTTATACCCATAATCCTTTTTAGTAATGAAGGCCCGGTGTATCTTAGCCCTGCACATCTTTCTAAACATTCTTTTCCCTCCGCAAATCAGAGTCTATTAAACGGCTCACCTTCCGGCCGGAAAGCAGCATACCTCCGAAAATAGGCCCCATACGCTGGCCGCCGAAAACAGCATTGGCTGCCATGCCGGCAACATACAGGCCGGGGTATATTTTTTTTGTATTACTCATTATTGCCTTTTCTCCCATCTCAGCCCACATAGACTTTTCGCCCATAACTTTTCCGGTCTTAGTTAAAAGCTTCACGCCCTGTTTATCCCGCAAAAGGCGGGCAATTTCAGAGGGATGGCCGGTAGCGTCAATTACACACTTAGCCTGAGTGGCTATGGGATCTACATGAAGGCCGGCTAAGTCAACCGGAGACCAGTTTATAACCAAGCCCACGACTCTATCTTTCCTTACCATAATGTCCTCAGCGCTCATCAGATTAAAAACCTGAAGGCCGGCCTTAACGGCCTTTGAAATTAGTACAGCTACAGTCTCTATCGCGTCAGCCGTGTAATAACCGGGTCTGTAACGTACGGTACGTATTTCCATCTCATCCATAATCTCCTTGCCCTCCGCCTGGACGACAATCTGATTGAACATTATGCCGCCACCCCACATACCGCCGCCTATAGAAAGTTTTTTTTCAAACATAGCGACCTTGTATTTCTTTTTAGCCAGGTAGTACCCCGCGCACAGCCCCGCCGGCCCTCCGCCTACTATAGCCACATCGACATCAAGATTATTCAGTAAGCGCTGTGTGTAAGTTTCAATAATCGCCCTGGATACGGTTATATCATCTATTTTCATAACCTTTGCCTTTCTTCTAATCACTTATTAAGCTGCACACTGCTTCCAATTAATGCTAACACCTGTAAAATATCTGAGTTTTACCGTTTTCTCCGAATTAGACTTTAATCATTCAAATCAATTTCTTCTACTACTATCCCGTCTTCGGCGCCTGAATTTTCTATTAAAGGCTTGAGGGTATAGGTTAGCTCGCGGCTATCCTTAATTTTAAAGGGCAGTAGTTCCATTACCAGGTCAAAAGGTATCCACATGTGGGGCGGCGCTTTAATGACCTCAAGATTGCTTATCTCTTCATAACCATCCTTTTTCAGCTCTACCCTGTGCGACCAGTACCACTCAAAGTCAAAGTCAAGCGGCGTCTCTCCCATATAGGCCTGATTAAAATAAACCGCGGCTCCCGGCGGCTCTGACCTGATTGTCAACTTTCTTTCCACACAGCCACTGCTAACCGCGGCAGTAATTACAGCGGCACAGATAAGAAAATTTATCCTTTTCATTATATCTCCCTGATACATCACGCGCGGATGAACAAAAATGCCCGGGACTTACGGCGTGATTTCAACTTCTTTAAAATAGCTGAGGGTTTGGGCAAGCCCCTCTTTAATTGAATACTTCGGCTTCCAGCCAAGGGTAAGCGCGCGGCGGTTACTCACTACATCTATTGATTTTTTATCATTAACTACTTCTATTTCCTGCCAGCCATTGCTTAAACCGGCCATGATCTCATAAACCTCGGATAAAGCGGTCAGAGTTTGACTGCTAATGTTTACCGTTTTATTTTTCCACTCCTTATTCATCGCCAGGTAAAAAGCCTTAACAACGTCTAAAACGTAAATAAAGTCATATTTTGAAGACAGGCTTTCGTATAATTTTACAGGTTGGCCGGAGGCTAAACCCCTTGACATATCATAAACAGGGTTGCGTTTCATTCTCGGGCCGTATATCCTGCAAAATCTTAGAATGACGCAATCCAGACTAAAGTTTTTTTGATACAGCCGGCAGTACTTCTCAGCCAGCAGTTTGGATGTCCCGTAAAATCCATCGGTAAAGTCCGCTTCTTCTTCTATTTTGGGATTGTCAGAAGCGGGATAGACGGAAGCGCTTGAAGAAAAGACAAAAAGGGATTTATTGTCTTTGGCGGCCTCTAACATCCGGAGCGTGCCCAAAAGATTAACCTCCAGCGAAACCACCGGCTCTTCACGGCACAACCTTTCTGAAGACACAGCCGCCAGATGATATATTACATCCGCTCCGCGGCATAACCCGGACAAACTGCCGCCTTCGGCAATATCCGTTTCCTCAAAGGTAAACTTTTTATCAGACTGAAGCTCCTCAATATTGCGGCTGCGCTCTCTGTCTATACCTAATACTTCGTGGCCGTCTTTCAACAGTTTCTCTGCCAGATGATAAGCGACAAAGGAACCGGCTCCGGTAATTACAACTCTCATTTCTTATCCTTCTCTAAGAGGGCTTTGGCAAAAAGAGGTATCATAATCTCTAAGTGCCCGATAATATTATATCCCTTGCCGCCTGACTGAGTGGGCCTCTTAACCACGTTCTCAGTCGGCCTGTAATGCATAATCATATCAAAGTTACAGGCAGTGAAATCTTCTACTCCGTAGATATTACGCGTAATCGATAAAGCCTTTAGGAAAACCTCTGGCAAAATAACCGCGGAAGCAATATTAATTATTACCCCTCCCCCCGATATCTCTCTGATCACTGAGGCAAATTTTCTGAAGTCAAGATGAGAAGCTTTACCAATGGCCTCGCCGCTTACCTTAGGATGCATGTGAATAGTATCAGTTCCTATGGCCACGTGAATAGTTACGGGAATATCAAGTTCATAGGCGTTAGCCAAAAGGCTATATCCTTTAAAAGGCAGGTTTTCTTCAACCATTTTTTTTCCAATGGCCTCCCCCATACCCATATTTTCTTTAGCTCCGGCAATTATTGCCTCATTTAAAAAATTACCCGTTTCTTCAGCCATACCAAAACTACCGTCTTTAATAGAAACGGCTACATCTTCCGAGGTCTCCCCTATGAGAGCGATTTCAGCATCATGAATGGCTCCCGCTCCCTGCATAGCTATAGCTGAAATAAAACCCTCTTTCATTAATTTAATTAATATGGAAGATAATCCTACTTTAATAACCGCGTCACCACAAGCTAA
>JAGLLT010000015.1 GCA_023140385.1 Candidatus Omnitrophota bacterium | reverse complement strand
ACTTTGGCTTTATGCTGTCTATTTTTAATGGATATGGTTTTAATCCTACTTAAATCTACCGGCTCGATATTCCTCTTCACAACTTTCTCCTTAGTTCTAACAGCTAAGAAACCGCCTTTTAAGCATCCAGACCTCCTTGATTTTAACCCACGGCTGAAAAAAAGTCAAGCTCCTAAAACAGCTTGACTGCCGTATCTTTCTCCGCTTATAAAACAGGCATCTTTCCCTATTTTTGGCAGTGGGGACAGAACCAGCTGCTTCTTCCGTTTTGTTTAACGCGCTCTATAATAGCGGAACATCGCGGGCACTTTCCGCCCTCTTTCTGATATACCTTATGCTTATTCTGAAAACTGCCTAAGCTGGTATCCGGCAGTATATAATCATCCACCGAAGAACCGCCCATACGGATAGCCTCACTCAAAATAGAGTTAATGGCTGAATAAAGTTTCTTTATTTGTTCTTGGGTTAAGCTGGATGATGAGGCCGCCGGATGAACGCCGGCTTTAAAAAGCGCTTCGTTGGCATATATGTTTCCAATGCCTGAAAAAAGTTTTTGGTCAAGAAGCAGACTCTTTATTATCCTCTTTCTTGAACTAATAATCGCTTTAAAGTCTTTATAGCGCAAATCAGGAAAATCAGGGCCTATTTTTGAAGCTAAAAAACCCTCTAACTCAGTACTCTTTATTATATACATATACCCAAACTGCCTTACATCCTTAAAGCGCAATTGGTATTCTGTATTTTTAAAATTGAAAATTACATGAGTATGCTTGGCTACCGGTTCTTTTTTGGATAAATATAGGAGTTGGCCTGATATTTTAAGGTGGGTGATAAGGTAATACTTAGCAGAGAGGCCGATTATAATAAACTTACCTCTTCTGAAAACATCACTGACGCTTTTATCTTTTAAGTACCTAATAAATGCATAACTGCTGTTCTTTACTACTTTATTTAATCGAACTGAAACAGACGATATCTGTTTCTTGACTATTTTCTTTTTAAGAAACCTGCAAATATTTTCTACTTCGGGAAGTTCGGGCATCTTTTTAGGCCTGTTTTAGGCAAAAAAAAACACGTCCGGGTCCGAACCCAAAACCGTACTACCTTTTGGGTTCCTATCTCAGGTAGCGCCGTCTTTTTATTGGGGAAAGCCCCTAATCTTGCGCTTTAGAACCTGAGACACTTTCGGGCTCGGGCGTGCTTAAAAAACACCTCAATTCCACCAACCCACCCTCAAACGCGTTTCTTCTTTCATCTCCTACAACAACTATTATAGCACATCCCGCGCTAATTTTCAATAGCTATAATGAAAATCTGTATGAATTTTCAAAGTTCCGCGGAATTCAATTAATATCAGGGACGGCTCATTTTATTTATCACCAGGCCGCTGTATAATTTAGGATAAAAATAGGTTGTTTTTCTGGGCATTCTTTCGCCATTTAGGGCCGCCTCTGTAATATCATTAGCCGTAATGGCAGTAACAAAAAAGCCAACTCTGTCTTTCTTCTTATTTACCTCTTCAATAATAGCCTCCGGCTTTTTCAAATAAGCCGCATCCTCCTCAAAATCAGCTTTCAGCATATCTTTTATAATTAAATTGTGCAAAAGGCTGACATTAAGGCAGTCTACGCGTGTAGGTTTCTTTCTTTTTGCCGCCAACCCAACTGTTTTTTTATCAAGCAGGCGCAAAATGTAAAATTTCCTCTTTAAATACATCCCAAAGACATAATCTGAAGATTTGGTGGCCAAAACCTCATTTAGCATCCGGCCTTTATCTTTGACGGTTTTGATTTCAAAGTATTTTTGCAAATTTTTAGTAAGATTTTCTAATCTCTTGAGGGATATATTTTTTAATGCCCTCTGAATAGGATATATCCTCAGGCCCGCGTCTTCAAGATTAGTGAAATACATCAAGGTAGCTGACGAGTTAATACCGGCACCTTTTTTACCTAACTTCTTGACATATTTTTTATAGTTTAGGGCGGTTTCATAGCGATGATGCCCATCGGCAATAAAGAGCTTTTTCTTATTCATCAACTTAATGACACCCCGGACACCCGCAGTGTTCTTCAAGGCATATATGGCATGAATGGTCTTGTCGGCGTCTGTAGTTTTTATTAATGGTTTAGTCTTGAGAGCCTTCTCGAGAAACTTATCAACCTTTTTTTCTTTATCACTGTAAAGAGAAAAAACCGGACTGTAATTACAAGACGCCGTCTTAATAAGTTCAAAACGGTCAGCCTTAGGCTTAGATAACGTCCACTCGTGAGGATAAATATTTTTTTTCTTAAAGTCCTGCAGTTCAAATAAGGCAATAAAGCCGAGGCGCTTTACTCGTTTTTTAGTCTGCGGATCATAAAAATCCTGCAAATAAACATAAATAGCCTCATCAGTGTCCCTCTGAAGGATGTCCTTTTTTATCCATGATTTCATGAAAGCCGCCGCCCGGGTATATCTATTTTTGTTCTTAACATCGCTTTTATAAATTTTGCCTAAAATTAACCGAACTACATTGTAAGGACTTTTTTTATAAAGCGCGTTCCTTTCTTTTAAAGAAATAACATCATATGGCGGAGCCGTAACCAGATTTAAGTTTTTTACTTTATCCTTATTATAAATAACCGCCTTAAAGGGCTTTATTTTTGTCATAACCGGCCTTTCTGTAAATGATTAGTCCGCATAACACTCCCATCATATCAAAAATAAGATCAAAGACGCTTGAATCCCGCCCGGGGATAAAAGACTGGAATTTTTCATCGGCTGCCGCGATTATAAAAGCAGTTGCTAAAATAAACCATAATATATTTTTGTATTCCAATTTAGTTGTAGCGTAAAAAGCCCTGGCCAAAAGATATCCTAAAATGCCGTACTCGATAAAATGCAGGAATTTATCGAAGTGGATGATTTGTATTTTTGGAAGAGCTGAAGGGGGCAGTGAAGAAAAACCAAAAATAAGACCGGTATACAGGAACGGCCATAGCCAGTATTTAAAAAAGGATTTAATCTTTGCTGACACTTTTTTTGTCTTTTTTAAGAGGACAGGAAGAACAGTTGTTTTTTGAGGAGGTACAAACTGAAGTCTTCTCCGCCTTTTCTTTACTTTTATAGTCAGAACTTCTATAATCGGTCGCGTAAAATCCGGATCCTTTAAATATAATACCGGCACCGGTTCCGATAAGTCTTTTGAGTTTTCCACCACACTCTTTGCACCTTTTTAAAGGGTCAGAGCTCATACTTTGAAAGTTTTCAAATTTGTCTTTGCACTTTTGGCATTCATACTCATAAGTTGGCATTTCTAAACTCCAAATACTTTTTTAAACCGTTTCATAAAAGATTTGCCTAAGGGTCCGAGCTTCTCTCCCCTCATCTCGGAAAATTTCTTCAGGACATCCCTTTGTCCCTCATTCAGCTTAACCGGCACCTCAACAATAACCATTACAAGCTCATCTCCTTTACCGTAACTCCTTAAGCCGGGCAGCCCCTTGCCTTTGAGCCTAAAAGTCTTACCGTACTGCGTACCTTCAGGTACCTTCATCTTTACTTTGCCCCACAGGGTAGGCACTATAATTTCAGCGCCCAGGGCGGCCTGCGTAAAACTAATCGGAATCTCCACAACAATGTCGTTCTGCCGACGGACAAATATCTCGTGCGGATTAACTCTTATTAAGAGATATAAGTCTCCCCGCCTTCCACCTTCTACCCCCGCGCTGCCTTCTCCGCTCAGCCTTAGGGTGATTCCGTCTTCAACGCCCTTGGGAATATGCACCTCAATCTTTTTTTTCTTAAGGACACGTCCATTCCCCCGGCAGGCCTCACAAGGTTCTTTAATTATCTCCCCGCTGCCGCGGCAGTTTTCACAGGTTCTTGAAATACTGAAAAAACCCTGACTGAATCTTATCTGGCCGCTGCCGTTACAACCGGGACAAGTTTCTTTCTTTGTGCCCGATTTTGCTCCGGAGCCCCGGCAAACATCACAGACTTCCTCTCTCTTAACCGAGAAGACTTTATCCGTCCCGCTGGCAACCTCCTCCAGAGTAATACTTATTTCATAACGAATACTTGAACCTGCCTGAGGCCCGCCTCTCCGCGAACCTCTGGAAGAAGAAAAGCCCGTATTAATGCCAAAACTCTCGAAGATGTCGCCCAGCCCCCCAAAGCCGCCTAAAATATCCTCTAAGTCTTCAAAATGAGTAAAGTTCTGCCAGTTAAAGCCGCCGCCGCCAAACTCACTCCTTATTCCCTCGTGGCCAAATTGGTCATATCTGGCCCTTTTTTGAGAATCGCTTAAAACCTCGTAGGCCTCGGATATTTCTTTAAACTTATCTTCAGCCTCTTTTTTATTAGTTGTGTTCCTGTCGGGATGATGCTTGAGGGCCAACCTGCGATAGGCCTTTTTAATTTCATCCTGCGAAGCGCTTTTTGAAGCACCTAATATTTCGTAATAGTCTTGTTTAGCCATTGCAATACCGTAAAAACTCTAAATACTAAACTCTAAATTCTAAACAAATTCAAAACTCAAAATCCAAATGTTTAAAACATCACTCTATTTTTTGTTTTGGGTTTCGCATTTTGGTCATTTGGTCTTGTTTAGAGTTTAGCCTGCCTACCGTCAGGCAGGGATTTCGGATTTAGGGTTTTATTTTTTCTCCTTATCTTCGTCTTCAACTTTGTAATCAGCGTCAACTATATCTTCATCTTTTTTCTCTTCCGCCTGTCCCGCGGCGTCCGCCTTCTGTCCTTCGGGGGTCTCCGGCTTCTGCTGCTGCGCCTCCTTCTGCGCCTGCTGCTGCTTTGCCTGGGCCTCTTTATATATCTCTTCAGCCAGTTTATGAGACGCCTTGCTTAAATCTTCCATCGCCGTCTTAATCTTTTCAGCATCTTTTTCCGTCTCAAGTAACTTCTTAAAGTCATCAAGCTTCTTCTGGATGTTTTCCTTCTCTTTGGCGTCTATTTTGTCCCCATAATCCTTAAGTGACTTTTCGGTGGCGTAAACGAGGGTATCAGCCTGATTTTTTATTTCAACCTCTTTCTTTTTCTTTTTATCTTCCTCAGCATGAGCCTCCGCCTCTTTCACCATCCTTTCAATTTCTTCCTCAGACAATTTCTTAGGAGCCGTAATCTTCACCGACTGCTCCTTACCCGTGCCTAAATCCTTAGCGTTGACAGAGACAATACCATTAGTGTCAATATCAAAGGCAACTTCTATCTGTGGAATACCGCGTGGTGCCGGAGGAATACCTACCAGGTCAAACCTTCCGAGTTCTATATTGCCGCTTGCCATGCCGCGCTCACCCTGCAAAACCCTGATAGTTACCGAGGGCTGATTATCGGCGGCGGTTGAGAAAACCTGGCTCTTCTTAGTCGGAATGGTGGTATTTTTCTCAATTAGTTTAGTAAATACGCCTCCCAAGGTTTCAATACCCAGAGAAAGCGGCGTTACATCCAAAAGCAAAACATCATTGGCCTTGCTTTCCCCCGTAAGAATACCCGCCTGAATAGCGGCACCTATTGCCACAACTTCATCAGGATTGACGCCTTTGTGGGGCTCTTTTCCAAAAAGCTCTTTTACCAGCTCCTGAACCTTAGGCATTCTTGTCTGGCCGCCGACTAAAATTACTTCATTAATGTCGCCGGCGTCAAAGCCCGAATCCTTGAGAGCCTGCTTGCAGGGAGCTATTGTTCTCTGCACTAAATCATCGACTAACTGCTCCAGCTTAGCCCTGGTCAAAGTCATTACCAAATGCTTAGGGCCGGATTGGTCAGCTGTAATAAAAGGCAGATTAATCTCTGTTTTCAAATTTGAAGACAGTTCGCACTTAGCCTTCTCGGCCGCTTCTTTTAATCTCTGAAGCGCCATTTTATCATTTCTTAAATCTATACTCTGTTGGGCTTTAAACTCATCCGCTATCCAGTTAACTATTTTTTGGTCAAAGTTATCACCGCCTAAATGCGTATCGCCATTGGTAGCCTTAACCTCAATTACCCATTGATCCTTATCTCCTTCTCCCACCTCTAAAATCGAAATATCAAAGGTACCGCCTCCTAAATCATAGATGGCAATTTTTTCACTCTTCTTTTTCTGAAGGCCGTAGGCAAGGCTGGCCGCGGTCGGCTCATTAATTATACGCAAAACCTCGAGGCCGGCAATTTTGCCCGCGTCCTCTGTTGCCTGACGCTGAGAACTGTTAAAGTACGCCGGAATAGTAATGACCGCCTGCGTTACTTTTTCTCCTAAATAACTCTCCGCGGTTTCTTTCAGCTTTTGAAGTATCATCGCCGATATTTCCGGAGGAGTATAAGACTTCTCGCCCGTTCTGACTATAATGCTTTCATTAGCTCCGCCTTCAATATTATAGGGAATCATCTTCTCTTCTTCCCTAACTTCACTGTGAGACCTGCCCATAAACCTCTTGATGGAAAATACTGTATTTTCAGGGTTGGTAACCGCCTGGCGTTTTGCCGGCTGTCCGACCAGCCTCTCACCATCCTTGGTAAAACCGACTACACTGGGTGTAGTCCTCATACCCTCAACATTAGCGATAACCTTGGGCTCACCGCCCTCCATCACAGCCACACAAGAATTAGTAGTCCCTAAATCAATTCCAATCGCTTTAGCCATGTCTCTACCCCCGCTTTAGTGTTTAGTTGAAACCTTTTATTTTTTCTATACGCTACACGCTATGTGCTATCCGCTATTTTTTTAGCTACCTTCACCATAGCCGGCCTTAAAAGCCTGCCGTTTAATAAGTAACCCTTCTGAAGCTCTTCCGTTACCACTCCGTCTTCATACTTATCCGTATCTTCGTAACCCACAGCATCCTGACAGTGCGGGTCAAATTTTGTACCAAGCGCGTCAATAAGCGTCAAGCCAAAGTCTTTCAGAGTATCCTCAAACTGCTTATCGATTAACTTTATACCGGCAAGGACGTCTTCAACACTGTGGTTCTCACAGCTTGCCTCTACCGCCCGCCTGAAGTTGTCTAAAACAGGCAGGAGCTTAGAAATCAAATCATCATTGGCAAATTTAACAAACTCGATTTTTTCTCTCTCAGCGCGCTTTTTCGCGTTTTCAAATTCAGCCTTAGCTCCGGCCAGCATTTCGAAACGCTCATCAGCCTGCTTAAGCTTCTCTTTAAGTTCTTCGTACTCTTTTTTAGAAATTGTAACGCGGCCGCTTTCCGCCTTGCCCTTTTTTTCTTCCTCAGCCTCTACCTTACCTTCATGCCTTTTCTTAGATTTATGCTTCATCATATCCTTCCTCATATCTCCCGTCAAGACTATGCCCGCTTAAAGCTTCAGATAAAATATCAGACATATACTCCACCAAGGGCAGCAACTTAGAGTAAGCCATTCTTGTTGGGCCCAGAAGACCCAAAACCCCGACTACCCTATTACCGATTTTATACTTAGAGGTAACCAAACTGCAGTTATGCAGGTTTTCAAGTTTATTTTCTTTACCGATGGTTACCATAACCTTTTTATAAGGCCTCAGATTGCTTTTTAAAATTTTCTCAATCGTCTGCTTATCCTCTAAAACACCAAGTATGGCTCTCAGTTTGTCAATATCGTTGAACTCAGGTTTTTTTAGAATATAGTTTATACCTTCCTGGCAAATCTGGCACTCGTTTTCAAAGATATTGTCCACTTCAAGGGCATCGAAAATACCGCAGGCTTCCCGCGCCAGATATAAAAGCGATAAATTATCCCTCTCCAAACAGCCGTAAAGCTTCTGTTTAATCTCAGATAACGCCACCCCTTGCAAGTGGGTGTTTAAAAAATTTGAAATCCTATGCAGTTCACTGGTTTCCACCGGCTCATCAAGCTTGATAAGATAGTTTCTGATTATTCCCGATTCAGTAACCAACACCAAAAGAACTTTTCCTGAACCAAGATTGATTAACTCAACGCACTTCAAAGAATCTTCTTTAAACTTAAAAAATAAGTTTATTCCAACCTCGTTGCTTACTTCGGAAAGAACGCGAGACACCTTATTAATAGTGTCTTCCGCGAGCTCAGACGCGGTACAGCAGTCATTCTTTATGCTTTGCTTTTCTTCAAAACTCAACCCCTTCTGTTTCATAAGTGAGTCAATATAAAACCTATACCCTCTATCGGTCGGCACCCGGCCGGATGAAGTATGAGTCTGTACAATATAACCCGCGTCTTCAAGTTCAGCCATAATGCTTCTGATAGTTGCCGTACTTATTGAAAGACTATACTCCTCCTTAATAAGCTGTGAGCTAACAGGCCTGGCACTCTGAATATATAAATGAGTTAAAGCCCCTAAAATTCTGCTTCTTCTTTTATTAGAAGCACTTACATCCATTTCTTTCCTTCTCCCATTAAAAAAATTAGCACTCTATTGGTTAGAGTGCTAATTATAATATCATATGCCAAAAATTTGTCAAGCACTTTATTGCATTTTTATCATTATGGTGCATTATAACTCTTATTGCTCAAATTCAACTTATGGATGGCAATGTATGCTTTTGGAAACCATTTTTTTCAGCTTTTCAGCCAGAACAACTGACACATCCGCTTCCAGATACACGCCTTTGGGGCCGTACTCCTTCTTTATCACTTTGCCATCTTTATAAATGAGGTCTATAAGGGACATCTTTTGATGGGGAATTAACAGTTTAATATAAGTCCTTAGGCCTGCGAGGCTTTGCTCAATTATATGAAGTAACTCGTCTAAATTTTCTTTATAAAGGGCGCTAACCCTGACACAATTATCTCTGCTTTTTATAAAACTGTCAACCATACCTTTTGACGCGGCTTTATCTATCTTATTCAAAACGGTAATAATAGGCTTATCCAGCACCTTTAGTTCACCCAGTACATTATAAACAGACTCTTTAAGTTCTTTAGCTCTGGGACTGCTGGCGTCCAATATATGAAGCAGGATATCCGCTTCAATCGCCTCCTCCAGGGTGGCCTTAAAAGACTCTATTAAATGATGCGGCAAATTATGCAAAAAACCTACTGTATCGGCCATAAGCACACTCTGCTTGTTAGGCAGGATGAGTTTTTTAACTTTTGGATCAAGCGTACTAAAAAGTTTGTCCCGGGCAATTTGATTTGAGGTTGTTAGAGCGTTTAAAAGTGTGGACTTACCGGAGTTAGTATAGCCGACAAGGGCTATAGTTGATATATGGTTCCGCTTTCTTCTGTCTCTCAGGTTTTGCCTGCGCTTTTCAATCTTTTTTAAATCTTTTTTAAGCTTTGATATTCTCTTTTGAATTCTCCGCCTGTCTACCTCCAGCTTCTGTTCCCCGGGCCCCCTCGTTCCAATGCCTCCGCCCAGCCGCGATAACTCATCACCTTTCCCTGCCAGCCTCGGCAAAAGGTACTGCAACTGAGCCAGTTCCACCTGAACCTTACCTTCAATGCTTTTCGCTCTTTCAGCAAAGATGTCCAGAATAAGCTCTGTCCTGTCAATAACCCGGGCATTAATAATCCTTTCCAGGCTGCCTTTTTGCGCGGCTGATAGATCCTCGTTAAAGATAACAATATCGGCTTCCATTTCAGCGGCCAGCAGCCCTGTCTCCTGAGCTTTGCCCTTTCCAAAAAAGTAGGCCGGATCCGGCTTATCTCTCCTGGCTATTACCTTTCCCGCAATTTCCGCCCCGCACGAAAGAGCCAATGCCTTTAGCTCCCCCATAAGCTCTTCGGCCGGCCAGTCACCACTTTTGCCCGTATCAAGTACAGCCAAAACAGCTTTTTCTTTATATTTCACTTTTCACCTTAGCATATATTCCGGCGGCAATCCCCTCACAGCTTTCACCTTCATTAACAGTTATCCACTCTATCCTCGGCTCCTTTTTAAACCAGGTAAGCTGGCGTTTGGCATAGCGCCGGGTATTTCTTTTTATCAGCCGTCTGGCCTCATCCAAACTATACTCACCTTCCAAAAACCCTATTAGCTCCTTACAGCCCAAGGCATTTTTTGCCGTCCGGCTCAATTTAAACTTATCAACTAAATTTTTCACTTCATCAAGCAGGCCTTTTTCAAACATAAAGTCAACTCTCTTGTTAATCCTTTTATAAAGCGCCTGCCTATCATACGCCAGGCCGAATATTAAAACACTGTACTTCTCCCAAAGCCCTTTTCTTTTTTCCTTTGCTTCCGAGATAGGCATACCCATATGATAGTAGACTTCAAGAGCGCGTATAATCCTGCGCCTGTCCTTTGGATGGAGGCTGTCAGCCGTCGGAGGATCAACTTCTTTTAATTTTTGGTAAAGATAATCATCCGGCTTATTGCGCGCCTCTTCTTCTATCTTCTTCCTAAAACCCTTAATCTCCCCCGCTCCATCGAATATCCCGTCAAGCAGTATCTTCATATACAGTCCACTGCCGCCAACCAGAAGAGGCACCCCGCCTTCTCTATGAATTTTATCAATTAAGCTATTAACCTTATCCCTAAAGATAGCTACATTAAACTCTTCATTAGGCTCAATAACATCAATCAAATGATGCGTTATGCCCCGTGTTTCATTTTTTTTTATTTTAGAAGTTCCGATATCCATGCCCCTATATACCTGCATTGAATCACAGGATATAATTTCGGCATTTATTTTTTTGGCAAGTATTACCGCGACTTCAGATTTGCCGCTGGCGGTGGGACCTACTATAAATATTATCTGCTTTTTTGACATTTTGTATATCAGAAGTTAGAAGTTTTTTACCCCTTGTTTTCTCTGAAAAATCCCAAATCCGAATATCTAAATCCTAAACAAATTCAAAATTCTAAATTCAAATATTCTAAACAAAATACTTTTTATATATCATTGTTTTGAGTTTTGGTTATTTGGATTTTGATATTGTTTAGCATTTCGTGTTTAGTGCTTAGAATTTATTTATTCTGTCTTCTGCTTACGGATAAATCCTGGTGGGTAGGCTTATCTTTTTTAACTTTTGCTCCTGGAGGCGGGCCTCTTTTTTGGTATTAAACTTCCCGACCCTTACCCGGTAAAAGGTTATTGATTCATTTATGACTTTATCAACAAAAACAGGATACTTTCTTTTTTTCAACTTACGGCAAAGCTTGTCCGCGTTGAGACTGTTGCCAAAAGAACCTACCTGAACCGTAAAGTAAAAGGCGTTTTCTTTCAGTATGTCCCTGGCTAGCCCGCTTTCAAAACTTAAAGGGTATCGCTTCTCCGTCCGCCTGAAATACTTCTTTGAATCGCGCCAGCCTCCTGTCCTTAGGTAGCTCCGCGCTAATTTATAACATACATTAGCCTCATGTCCCGTGTTTTTGTACTTAGACAAAATATAATCGTACCTTTTTATGGCATCAAGATACTGCTTCTCGGCGTAATAAGCATCGGCTATGCCGATAATTGAGTTAAGGGTAATGGAGTCGGCCTTTTTGGTTATAGCTTTCTTAAAGTACCTTTTTGCTTTAACGCTGCTCCCCAATTTCAAATAAGACAACCCCGTCAAATAATAAATTTTTCTTCTCTTATTTAAAGAAAAGCTCTGATTAAGCAGCTTCTTTCCGCAATTAACACCTTCCGCATATTCTTCCCTAAGCACCAAGCTTTCCAAGCCGGAAATTTCTTCAGCAGACACAATCAGCCTGTTGCCAGGCCCGCAGAAAACCGCCAAAATCACAACTATATACAAGTATAGCTTCCCATTTCTCATAGCCTTGCCCACTCCCCTGATAATGTCGATGTATTAACTTCGCCTACCCGAACCCCGATGATTTTACCAATTAATTCCCTGGGGCCTTCAAAGACAACCATCTTGCCTGTGCGGCTCCTGCCTACCAAGAACTTCTCATCCTTATCACTGGCAGACTCAACCAGCACTCCCAATTCTTTATTGCGGTACTTCTCGTTGTTACAGCGAACAATCTTTTTCTGAAGATTAAGCAGTTCCTGATTTCTCTCTTCTTTTACGCTTTGGGGCACATCATCCTCTAAACCGGCAGCCCTTGTCAATGGCCTGGGGGAGTACTTAAATATGTAGGCGGTATCATACCTAACCTGCTTGATAATCTCCACCGTCTGCCTAAAATCTTCATCCGTCTCTCCCGGGTAGCCTACAATAATGTCCGTACTCAAAGAACAGCCCGGCACAATTTTCCTTAATAGTTCAATCTTTCTAAGATAATCATCCTTTGAGTATTTTCTGTTCATACATTTCAATATCCTGTCAGAACCGGACTGAACAGGCAGGTGCAGAGATTCACAAATAGTAGGTAACTTAGCCATCGCCCTGAACATCTCTTCCTCCGCGTCTTTAGGATGGCTGGTTACAAACCTCAGCCTCCTCAGGTCGCCGATAGCATCTATCTTCTTTAACAAGTCGCAAAAGGAGTATCCTCCCGCGATATCCTTGCCGTAGGAGTTGACATTCTGTCCTAAAAGGGTAATCTCCTTGATGCCTCTTTTTAAAAGAGAGGTAATTTCCTTTATAATAAGTTCGGGCGGCCTGCTTTTTTCCCGGCCCCGGACATAAGGCACAATGCAGTAGGAGCAGAAATTATTACAGCCTTCCATAATAGTAACATAAGCCTTGATTCTTTTTGTCTCATCCCTAAAGTCGTGGTTTTCTCTGTCAGCAGGCCTTTGTTTTTCATCAACCGCCACAATCTTCTTTTTGTTTAAAATAATATCTTCTAAATAATCCGGAATCTGATATATATGCTGCGGCCCGCAGACCAGGTCTACATAAGGCAAATCCTTCAATATCTTCTCTTTATGGGCCTGCGCCATACAGCCTACGAGCCCTATCATTTTGCCATTTGTCATTTGCCCTTTGCCATGTGCCAGCGAAGCTATCTGCCCATAAACTCGCCTCTCCGCGTGCTCCCTCACACTGCAAGTATTAAAAAGCACAATATCCGCCGACTCCAAATCTCCGCTAACCACAAACCCCCTCTTCCGAAGTATCCCCCGCAAAATTTCAGAGTCGTAGTCGTTCATTTGACATCCAAATGTCTTTATAAAAACTTTTGGATGGCACTCCGAACTCTGGTTAGAAAAATGTGCCTTTGACAGATTTTTCAACCGCATAGAGTTTGGAGTTATATCCTTTATATTATTATCTTTGTCTTTCATTAATTAACTCTTCTTTCTGATACCGCCTTAGCTTTTTTATTGCTCGTTCTTTCCTGACTGCCCATCTAAAGTACCTATACTCCTTACACCACACCAACTTAACCGGACGTTTATATTTGGTATACTTAGCTCCACGCTTACTGTTATTATGCTCAGCAACGCGCTTCTCTATGTCGTTCGTATACCCAGTATAATACGTTCCGTCACCACATTCAAGGATATAAACATAAAACGCACCACTGCGCTTAATTTTCCTTTTCATAGCAAACCCTTGGCCTGCATACCGAATTCTGGATGAAAATCGGGGGACATTGGACTATTTGAGTCCTGTGAAATTTGAGAGGAAAAATCTTGTTTATTAAGTGTCCATTTTACTTGGGCGAGTCCAGTGTCTCCTGATTTTTATTATGGATATGCCGCCTGCCGCGGCGTCTTTTGCCGACTATCATCAAAATAGCGATGCCCGCGAAAATAATAAAAGCCTGCAGAATTGAAAAAAAGCCGACTACGGCATTTTCATTACTTACCATAATCGCGCTAATACCAAAAGAGACACTAATGAAACAAATAAAAAGCATTGCTCCTTCCTGATAGAGTCCTAAATCTATGAGGTAGTGATGAAAATGGTCTTTCCCCGCGTATTTAAGCCATTCTACGATAGAACTAATTTTCTCTTTTCTGATTCTCATTATGGTAGTAAATGTCATATCGAAAATGGGAACTCCCAAAATTAAAACAGGTATTATCAGCTTCACTACATTATCTTCCGCCCAATTACCCAATATGGCTATACCCGCGAGAATAAAACCAATAAATGTACTACCGCCATCTCCCAAAAATATCTTCTCTTTTTTAAGATTATGCGGTAAAAAACCCAAACAGCCCGCCATTAAAATCAGAGCCGTTAAGCCGACTAAGGGCTGATGGGTCTGATAGGAAATAATAGAAAAGAAAAGAGCGCTTACAGCGGCGGTTCCTGATGCCAAACCGTCTATTCCATCCAAACAATTAAAGGCATTGGTAATGCCTACTATCCAGATTAAAGTCAAGAGTATCTCTCCCGCGTTACCCCACAAGTTATCAGGTAAAAAACTGAGGCGAATTCCAAAGCTAATTATTATCAGCGCGGCTATAACTTGGCCCACTAACCGAAACTGAGCGGATAATCCCCTGATATCATCTATTACACCCATTATTAATATTAGGGTAGCGCCTATTAATATCCCTAAAAGAGAACGTAGATTCGTGAAGTTTAAGGCAAACCCCAATATCATGGATAAGTAAACAGCTAATCCCCCCAAAAGAGGGATGGATTTTTTGTGTATCTTTCTGCGGCCCGGCTTGTCTAAAATCTTAAATTTTAAAGCTAATTTTCTAAAGAGGGGCGTAGAAAGATACGCAATTAAAAAAGAGAATGAAAAAATCACTACTAACCGCATAAGTTTAAATCTCCTTCATTATTCTGATAGCTCTAAATCCCTCCGCGTATTTTACTCTTCCCTGATAGCCGCGGAAAACAGCGCAAGACTGGGCGCTTTCTAAAATTGTCAAATTCTCAACTCTTGTTCTATTAACCTGGGAGGTATGCATTTTCAGCAGTTCCAATTTTTTGTCTAATACATCTCCAATATCTACAAATATGTTAGGCTGGAAATTCTGGCTGGTGGGGACTTCATAACACAACACCTCTTTTATATATCTTGTAGCTGAAGTGCCGGCCTGGGCCGCTACCCTGTGGTCCTGATGGGTATCATCAGAGTAATTAAAGAAAACAACCATGGGTTTTATTTTATTTATAACATTCTCAATCGCGGAAATTAGTTCCTTATTAACCGGAAGTTCAGTATCATGAAAATCTCCCCAGAAAACCTGTTTAGCTTTCATAAATTTTATCGCGTTTTCCTGCTCTCTTTTTCTAACCTCGGTGGCTCCTCCCACGCCGCCCTTAGTTAAAATTAGAAGATACACCTTGTGACCCTTTCGCGCGTATTTGAGTAAAGTTCCTCCACAGCCGAACTCAATATCATCGGGGTGCGCGCCAATAGCCAGTATATTCATTGTTTTAGCCCTCCTTCTATAGGCACTTTAGCCTTACAAATCACCGGATACATCTTTTATAATATCTCCTTTTAATTACAGCCGGCCCTTTTTCAAAAGCGGAGAATAAAACCAAATCACAACCATAGCTTATACGTACTACACCCCAAAACTTTCCGCGACTTCCTCTACAATCGCTTCATCTATTATCCTGACTCCATAATTAAAACCTGTTGCCAAACACATATCACAAAGTTTATTTATGCGCCGGGGTATTCCGCCTGAATTTTTAAAAATAGGTTTAATTGACTCCGGGCTGAAAATTTGTTTTTGAGCTCCCGCTATTTTGAGGCGATGCTTAACATAATTTCCCGTCTCTATCTGGTTCAAAGGCCCAAGATTATATCCTATGGCTATGCGCTGGGAAAATTGTTTATTTTTCTTTATTCTTTCCGCCAGCTCCGGTTGTCCCATTAGAATTAAGGTAAGTAAAAATCTATCTTCAGATTGAAAATTTAATAATAACCGCAGCTCTTCAAAAATATCATTATCTGTTATAACATGCGCTTCATCAATTACTATCAACGTTTCCTTTCCGTCTCTTACATTATTAAGCAGTATCTCTTCAATGACCTGGAGAAAATGATCCGCGGACATTTCGGTCAGCTTCTCCGGAAGATTTTCCGCTCCTAACTGCCGGGCTATAGATCTTAGGAGTTCAATGGATTTTAAGTGGGAATTATTTATGAGAGCTACCTGATAAACATTTTTGCTAAGTTGAGCTAAAAGGGCCCTTCCTAAAACTGTCTTGCCGCAGCCAAAGACACCTGTCAGCATAGCCGCGCCCTTTCTTCTCTCAACGGCATAAAGAAGCCGAGACAGGCCTTCTTCGTGCTCTTTGGAATAGTATAGAAATCGAGGATCGGGAGTATTCTCAAACGGACTTTCTGTCAAATTCCAATATTCTTCGTACATATCTAAGCTCGCCTCACTAAATGTTTTTGTTACTTTCTCCTCTTAGTACTTTTAAACTTTCATCTCCGCAATTAAATAGTAAATCCACTACGGACATAAATGGTTCAAAATTATCATAAGCCTGAGTATAAATAGGGTGTTGAAAGTTTTGGAATATGACCTCAATCTTACTTTGCTTAAAACGGCTCAAATCAAGGTACGCTCTTGCCCCCTCACCGGAAATGTAAGTATTTGCTTCTAATTTTTTACAAATCTCTACTAACCTTTCCGTCCTCTGTCCTTTTATGGCCAATGATGATGACCTCATCAATTTAGTGGTTATGCCTAATGACTTTATTAAATATTTGATAAAATGAATATTTATATCCACCAGGTATTCCCAATTACATTCATAGCTCTTTCTAAAGAACGGTTCGTGATTCTTGAAATAAGGCGTTTTATTGTAATTGATAATTAAGGTTTTGTAATGTTTTTTTCGCCAGTTTTTGCTATTATCTATCTTGACTTCATTTATCTTTTGTCCAAACTTGTATATGACCGGTACGGTAAACCACCGTCCTCCCTTGGCAGCGCGTACTTTATTCCGGTTCTGCCACTCATTCTTTTTATATTGAACATCATCTAAAATGACAAATTTATCGGCTTTGTCTATTTTATCAAAATAGCCTATCCAGGGAATATATTGTGGTTGATGTATAGTTAAAATCATTTTTATTATACCATAAATATTTTATCAAACGTTAAAATTTTAGAAATACAGGATTAGATACGAGTATTCCTTCCGAGTAATTAATTTCTAAGCGGTAATATATTTTCTCATCTTCCTTAAAATAATCATCTTCATATTCTATGTCAAAAGGACTGGCAGTCTCAAATGTTTTAATAACAATCCCATTCCTTATTAATTTAATTTTTACCCTATCCGCGCCTCCGGCTTCTCCCTCTAAAAAATGGCCGCTCAATTCAATTACCGCCTTACCTTTTAAATCTATCTCATTGCCCATAGTTCCTTCTGTCTCTGAAAAGCTGTCTTTAATAATAAACTTATCCAATCTTAATTCTCTTCTTCCTCCTACTACATACATCCTTCCTTCTCTCAACGCCTTTAAGGCTGCTGTTTTGGTTAAACGAGGCATTAAGAATATAGTGCGCAAGTTTTTTATATTCTCATCCAGACTTCCTATCTGATCAAAGCACAACCCGCCTATGGCCCATACCGGCGCCTTTCGCTTATTTTGACAGTATTCTTTAAGAACTTCGTCCCATATTCCTCCCGGACACCCTATCTTTTCATATCCTTCATAAAATACAGTAAAACCGGTGTAATCGCGAGCCTGCAAAAGATGATCCGCGTACTCATTGGTCTCTATATCTACGTCCCCTCTTCTTCCAATATACTCCGCCTCAGGATGAGCCCAAAAAGTCAATCCTTCCTTCTCATTAACATAGTCAATAAAGTTCTGATAAGGCCCGATTCCCCGCTCTCCATGATACTGGTCGTACTTATAGCGGCAAAAAGGAAAATTATTAAACAAAAATAGCAGACTAAACATTATAACAACAATCCCAACCGCCTGCCATCCCCGCGAGCAAGGCCCTAATGTGTGGCCCCTTAAGTCCTTATAATTGAATTTCCTCCTCTTAAAACATAGAACTCCCGCTATCAAAATCAAAATCGGCCACAAACGCCAGACATCTTTAAACGCAAAAGGCAGGAGAAGGCCATAGTTATTAGAAACAGAGGGCAAATTTCTGTAATCACCGGCTTTCTCCAATCCAATAACTAACATATGCTTATACCAATTATGCATTTTAAGATTATTTTCAAATAAACTGCCGCTCCAATAATAAAAAGGCGCGGATTCCACGCCGGGAATTATTGCTAAATCAGGATTTCTCTTTTGCGCCTCTTCTATTTCCTTAAGATAACGCTTTATTCCATAGTTAGAGACGGAGTTGTTTTCCACGGTCTTTTTAATTATCTTTCGCAGCGGCCATAATCCATATTGCCACCTCATAAAATCACAGTCGGTTAAAATCACTATCTTGACGCCGTTTTGTTTCGCAATCTTTATAATCTCAGGGATAGTATGCTTTCCATCGCTGACGGTAGAGCTAAGTTGTATAGCCGCCGGCGCCTGAATTAATTCCCGGCCGCTGCTTGCGCCGCAAAAACAGCCCAGGATAACCAATGCTAAAATTAATTTCAAGAAACCTCCTTTAAGGCAAGTCATTGCTTTTCCTTCATAAGTTCTTCGTATAAATCAGTAATCTTTTCGACCATAACCTTAACGCTAAATTTATCACCTATCCATTTTTTGGCCTGCCTTGACATGTCCCGCCTTATGGATTTGCTTTTTAGTAAATTAATTACGGCCTCCGCCATAGCTTTTGGATTGCGCGCCGGAACTAAAATGCCGGTTAGGCCGTCTTTAACCACCTCAGAAACGCCTCCTACATTAGTTGCCGCGATTGGCACGCCTAAGGCCTGGGCCTCTAATAAACACCGGCCCATACCTTCGTTTAAAGAAGATGAGACAAAAACATCAAAACTGCTTACTATCCGGCGAATGTCATCGCATTCCCCTTTAAAAATAACATTTTTTGAAAGATTTAAATTTTTTACATATTGCTCCAGTCTTTCTCTCCGGCTCCCGCCCCCCACAATAAAAACTTTCAAGGCGGGAAAAACTTTAACCACATCGGGCAGGCAGGATATAAAGTATTTATTCCCCTTAACCGGTTCAAGCCGGCCGGCCACGCCTATAACAAGCGCGTCAGAGGGAATATTCAATTTTTCTCTTTCCTTAATTATGTCAATTTTGAAATTAGTAAACTTCTCTACTTCAATCCCGCTGTATATAGAAACAAATTTGTCCGGCCCGGCCACTCTATATCTCAGATGTTCCCTTTTTCCTCTTTGCGTAAGGGTGATTATCCTATCCGTAATTAAGGCGGTTAATCTCTCTAAGTAAATAAATAATTTAGTTTTAAACCAGCCGAAGTATCCATAAAATATATGTCCATGCGGTGTGTGAATGATTATTTTAACTTTGGCCAGCTTCGCCGCCCACCGGCCAAGTATACCCGCTTTGGAAGTATGAGTGTGAACTATGTCAAATCCTCCTTTTTTAATAAAACCATATATCTTCCAGAATGCCTTTATATCCTTCAAAAAGGCAATTTGTCTTATTAATTCAGGAAGCAAAATATAATCGATCTTTTCTTGAGTAATAAAATCGGCTATTTCCTTACGAGGGTCGTTTGTATTGCCGCTAATCAAGGTTGTCTTGAACTTCTCTTTATTTACTCCGGAGACAGTAAGTAAAGTATTTTCCGCCGAACCTCCTTTATCAAGTCTGGTAATAATGTGCAGTACTTTAATTTTTGGCATAATCTTTCCCGGAATCATCTTGTGGTTTTTTAGCAAAGGCTAAAAGCGAAGGCCCCACAACCGCTAAGCCGCCTGATAAATAGAATATAAGTTGAGATAAAGAATAAGTAATCTTTTTTATCTGTTTTACGCCAAATTGGCCAAATATCCTTCCCGCGCCAAAGGGGTCGCCAATTGTCAGCTTGGAATTTATCACTTTAATATCTTCAAAACCGGCCTTTTTCAATATCATTTTTGCTGTCTTAGCTGAAAAGGTGCAAAGATGAAAAACGGTCGGGTTAATTTTTAACTTCTTAGCCAAATTTCCAAACATAAGACGAACCTTAACATGGGAAGCCGCGTTACGATCTCTAAAAACGAGCTGTCCGCCTCCTTTTAATATTCTTTTTATCTCCAGTAATTCCGCGAAAGGATCGCTTAAATGCTCCAACGCGTCCCATAAAGTAATCACATCAAAAAAATCGTCTGGAAATTTAGCTTCTTTTAGTGTTCCCTCATAAACATTCAGCCCCAGTTTTTCCTTAGCAAAGGCGATAGCCTCCCCGGAAACATCTACTCCGAAAACCTGCCAACCTTCCCTTCTGGCCAAATCGAGAAAATATCCAAACTGACAACCGAGATCAAGCAGCTTTCCTTTCTTTGCGCGCTGATTTACCTTATACAGTAAATACTTAAATAAGACCATTCTTTTTTTAATATAGTTTTCTTTGCTTTCTCTGGCCAGCGGATATGTTCTGTAGATTTCCAATTCATTCTGTAGGGCGCGCCGGGGGGTCTTATAAACTAAACCGCAGATTTTGCATTTAACAACGTTTATTCCTTCTTCTTTAAATAGAATACTGAAATTATCTTCCCCGCATAGATTACATTTAGGCCATTCTAAGGATTGATTCATAAATTTTTCCTTAATTTTTCAAATAAATTTAACACGTCATCAACCGCGATCGCTTCCGCGGCACATCCCGCTTTCTGTAAAATTATCGCTTTCTCATTCAAATATGGGCCAAATCTCAAAGGCTGTCCGGCTCCAAATATAGCAATTGTAGGTATTTTAAAAACAGCGGCAGTATGCATGGGCCCGCTATCTAAAGTTATAAATAATTTAACCTTTCTTATCAAGTTGACATATTGGTTAAGCGTAAGCCTGCCGGCTAAGTTTATAGAGCTATTTCTCATATAAGATAGTATTCTATTTACTCTTACTCTATCGCGGTACGACCCAAAAAATATAATCTTCGCGCCATGTCTTTCTATAATAGTATCAGCGAGTTCAGCAAATCTATTTTCAGACCAAAGCTTAGATGCCTGAAGCGCGTTCGGATTAACTCCAACCAAAAAATCGCTCTCTTTGATACCGGCCTGTTCCAACAATTTTAAAAGATACGTTTCGTCATCGCCGTCCGGCCATAGTTCTAATTTTTTATTTTCTGTCACTGCTCCCAAAAGTCCCATAACTCTTAATTTCTTTTCAACTTCATGCTGCGCGTCTATCACGCTTTCTCTTAACTTCAAACGATAAAATTTCCCCCTTCCATCTGTATCCCTGCCCACACTCAACTCGGGGTTAATTGCCTTAAATAAAAATCTCATCCGCAGACTGCCTAAAAAAGTGGCGATTTGATACAAATTAATAGCTATATTAAATCTTTTCGAACGAAGCTTTAATATCGCGCGCAGCGAATTGATGGTTTTAAAGATATTTAAGGCGCTTTTAGATATTTTAAAATTTTCAATATCAAATTCAAAAACCTCATTTACATAGGGGCATCTCTCTAATAAAGGAGAAGCCCTTGAAGACACTAAGGCGCTTATATAAGATTCGGGATATTTTTTTCTTAAAGCCCGCAAAGACGGCACAGACATTACCACATCGCCAATACCTGAAACATCAACAATCAAAATTTTATTAACTTGCTGAATTCCCGGCTCTGCCCCCACTTGCTTCCTACCGTATCCGTAGCACCAGAAATCACCAATAGTTTTTATTTTAACCTCTGATAATTTTTTCGTTATAAACCATTTTTTTATTTCTTTCGGTAAATAGTTATAGGCTATCGGCGCTGACAGCCTGTCAAACCAATCTGTACGATAGATCTTAAAACCGTATTTAGTATAGGAGTATATATGAGGAGGAGTTATTTTAGCAAAAACAGGAAATCTTTTAATAATGCTCCGGGAGGGAACAATGATACTAAAATATCCTATGAAAGACATTATACTTGTTATACAAAGCAGTATTTTTAAAGGCAGCCTGCTGGTTATTTTTCTTACCGGATTTAAAATAATTTTCCTGAAGCTTTTTTTGTAAACCCAGATAAATATTTCGCCTTTGGTTTTAAGTAAATCAACTAAACAATCAAAGCCCTTCTGCGGTTCCGGCAAATGATGCAATGCCCCTAAGCTATATATAAAATCAAATGTGCCCTCTTTAAAAGGCAGTTTGAAAATATCCGCCTGTATGATATGAACGTTCTTTAAATCACGAGATTTTTTATATGCCTCCTCTACCGCTTCACTTAAATCAACTCCAACAACAGCGGCTGCTTGTTCCGCGCACTCAACCACATGCCTTCCCCCTCCGCAGCCGGCGTCCAAACCTAACTTTCCCTTAAAGGTACTCAGAGAATGCGGCCGCAAAAGCCCCTTTAAATTATCCAGCGGGTAATCAAAAAACTTTGTCCATTCAAAGCCAAAACTTTTAGCGGTCATTTTTAGTTCAGTCTCAAACCGGGTGAATTGATATTCCGTCCCGGATACTGTTACCAATTCATTCAAGTCAGCATTGTATCTATTGAAATAATCTGAGTGCCGCTTATAAGCAATATCTCTATAACTACCAACAAATATTCGGGGGATGCCGGAGATTACGGGATACCAATGCGTATTTTCAGAACATATCAGCAGGCCGTCCACTATTTCACCGCCGGCATCTTGAATAAAAGTACTTAAGTTGAGCTTACTCCCGCATTCGGGGCAAACCAGAATATCTATTAAATTTTTCTTCATGAGTTATCCAAATATTCCCTAAACCACAATTCTAATACTAACAGCGCGTATATATGATGGGTGGAAACTTTTCTGCCTTTAAAGTGGTTGTCTAAAAGCTCCCGGATAAAGCTATAATTGAATATTCCTCTTTTTTCTACGGATTTTCTGTTTAGTATATCTAACGTGTAATCTTTCAGGTCTTCTTTTATCCATCTGCCCATTGGCACCATAAAACCCTGTTTATTTCTGTCTATAATAATATCGGGCAGGATTCCTCTCAGGGATTTTTTTAGAAGCCCTTTTAACTTAAAATTACTAAATTTTGTCTGATAGGGAATAGTGGCAAGTAACTCCACAAGTTTATGATCGCAGAAAGGAGCCCTCACCTCTATGGAATTAGCCATGGACATCCTGTCGCCCATATTTAATAAATCATCAACAAGATATGTATTTAAATCAACATAAAAAATTTTGTCTAAAAAATCAGAGGCGGCGGATTTACTAAAGCAGCTTTTGTGTATAGCTGTGGTGTCAAAATTCACTAACTTCTCCTTGAACTTATCACTAAATAAGTCCATCTCTTCATTTCTATCGAAGCACCGCATCCACGAAATGTACCTTTCTTCATCTTTAAGCATACCGCCTTCCAGAAATCTCTTAATCCAGCCGCTCACATTTTTACTTTTTAAGCTTTCTTTAATAAAAGGCCCGGAGCCAACCATTATTGCCTTGCGCAAAAAATACGGAAGTTTTTCATAGGCCAGGGAAAGCCGGGCGCCGATATAACGGGGGTAGCCTCCAAAAACCTCATCTCCTCCCGTGCCTGTTAAGGCTGTGGTAATTTTTTGCCTGGCCTCCCTGGCTATAAGAAAAGTCGGGATAGCTGAAGAATCGGCAAAAGGCTCATCCATATGCCAAACTACTTCGGGTAAGATTTCAGTAATTTTAGGCTCAACTATAAATTTGTGATGCTCTGTATTAAATCGGTCTGCTACTATTTGAGAATAGTCCAACTCATTATATGTCTTGTCCTTAGCCCCGTAGCCTATGGAAAAGGTCTTAATTACCCCGGGTGTAATCTGACGCATCATTGCTACTATAGCGCTGGAGTCAATCCCCCCGCTTAAAAATACGCCCATTGGAACGTCGCTTATTAACCGCTTCTTAACAGATTCCTTCAGCAGTTCTCTTACTGCCTGGATATAATCCCGCTCTGTATGAACTTTTTGCCTGTCTTTAAATTCCAGATTCCAATATTGCTTAATTTCCAACTTTCCATCTTTAAAAGATAACGTGTGTCCCGCGGGTAGTTTACTTATATCTTCAAATATAGAAAGGGGTGATGGAATATACAAAAAACTGAAGAAATAAGCTAAGGCCGCAGGATTTATGGTTCGCGAAAGCTTATTATCCTGAATTATTGATTTTATTTCCGAGGCAAACCGTAAATTTCCATCTTTGTAATGGTAATATAGCGGCTTAACGCCTAAACGGTCTCTGGCTATAAACAGTTCTTTTTTCTTTTTGTCCCAGATAGCAAAAGCGAACATACCTTCCAATTTATGGACGCAGTCTTTGCCGTATGATTCATAAAGATGGATAATAACTTCTGTGTCCGAGTTGGTATAAAATTTATGCCCGCTCTTCTCTAATTGAGATCTTAATTCCTTAAAATTATAAATCTCTCCGTTATAGACTATCCACAGAGATTGTTCTTCATTATGAATAGGCTGGTCGCCTGTTACCAAGTCTATTATCTTTAGCCTTCTTACTCCCAAGCCTAAATTTGAATCCGTGTAGAAGCCCTCCGCGTCCGGGCCGCGATGCGCGAGAGCGCCGGTCATCTTTTTCAACAATTCTTTATCCAAAAATCCGGCTATTCCGCAAATACCACACATAGATAGGCTCCTGTCTAATCCAATTTTTTAGCTATTACTAAAAGGTGATCTCCCATTTTAAAACCGTTAATTAAACGATTAATAGGATGGTTTATTAAATTAATTAATTTACTCCGGGGTAAAAATAAACTCTCTAAGTCAATCTGTCTAAAATTTGCTTTCTCGGGTTTTATAAATTTCTTTTTTACCCATCTCTTTTCAATTTTATCTTTTAATCCCAGGGTATCCAACATTTCAGCTAAGGGTGTTTTCAATCCCCGATTCCATAGGCCTTCCTTTGAAAGTAAGTCTACAATTTCCGTGTCTAACCTAACCGCCTCAAATCCTAACTGCTCTAACATTTCTTTTATAGTCTTAAATGAAAAATAATACAGATGAAAAGGATTAAAACCAAGCCAGTATCTTCTATACAATCTATAATAAATGCTATTTATATTTGGAATCTTTATAAACAAAACACCTCCATTTTTTAACAATTTTTTTACTCTTTTTAAGGTCTTGCGGGGGTCTCTTAGATGCTCTAAAACATTCCAAAGAGTAATCGCGTCAAAATGTTCTTCGGGAAATTTAATATCTTCTAAATTACCCAACGATACGTTAAGGCCGAATTGTTCCTTAGCAAATTCACAAGCGTAATCTGATATATCCACTCCGCGAACCTGCCAGCCGTTTTGGTTAGCCGCTTTTAAAAAGAAACCTCTCGCGCAGCCGATATCTAACAGCCTCCCTCCGTCCGCGTAATTTCTTAATATCTTAAAATGATTTATAGCCTCAGTCGCGCTTATTCTATTCTCTATCTCACTAAAGTAATAATATTTATCATCATAAAAATCTTTATTTTTTTCTTCTGTAAAGCGAGGATTCATATACACCAACCCGCAGGATTCGCATTTAACTACCTGATATATTCCATCAAAATATCTCTTAACATATAACGGCTTATAAATGTTACTGCGGCATAAATTACAACTTACAACTTCACGAATCGGCATAAAGTTCTACCTTCTAAATTAATATTCCGCTCTTTCTGCACCACTCAATGGATCGGTTCATACCTTCCTTTAATTCAACTGTAGGATTATAGCCCAACTCCTCGCGCGCCTTTTCAATAGAACAGGCTATATCTTTATTCATTTCCCCCGCTACATGAATTTCGGTAATATATCTACCCGCGGATTGAAGCATTTTATCGGCCAGCAAGAAGATCTCTGATGAAAAATTTGGTAAATATACAGGTTTGAATTTTTTTACTTCTAAGAGCTCCGCGATGGTCTTATAAATTTGGTAAGTGGAGTATGGTTTAGCGTCGGCAATCCAATAGGTCTGGCCATTTGCCTTTTCGCTTTCGGCGGCTAACAACATAGCCTGGGAAGTACTATCTATGTAACTCATACTTCGCAAATTACAGCCATTACCGAATATTATAGGGTTTCCTTTTTTTATCATTTTAAAAAATTTTGTTTGCCTTGAAGGCTGATTGGGGCCGTAAAACCAGCATGGCCTTAAAATTACAGTTTCTATTTTCCCTGTCTCCTGAAATTTTTTTACAATACATTCCGCGTAATATTTACTTAAACCATAGTTCATATACGGATTGGGAACATCCTTCTCTGTCATGAGCTTGTGCCGAAATTTATTAGTCCCCGCGGTGGAGTTACTGCTTATATAAACAAATCTTTTGACTCCCGCCTCCAAACTTACTTTTAGCATATTCTCCGTACCTGAAGTATTTACTTCAAAAAGTTGTTTTACTCTTTTTGGATGAATAACTCCCGCCATATGAAAGACTATATCTACGTCCTTTGCAATAGCTTTCAAAGTTTCTATTTTGGTGACATCACCCGTTATTTTCTCTACCCGCTTAATTTTAGATAGGGCATCAATAGAAGAAGTATCTCCCCCATTTAAAACTAAACATTTTATTTTCCAGTCATTAACCGGGCCCTCGTTATTAAATCCCCTGATTAAGACTTCTAAAAATCTACCGCTTAACCATCCGGGCATACCTGTAAGAAGTACCTTCATCTTTGTTTCCTTTTTTTCTATTTATACGTATACAATACATATCACTAAAATAATCCACAAAATAATATTGAAAATCAGCGGCTTATCTATAAATAATGTCTCGGTGGGGTCTTCATAATAATCAGAGGTATAAATTAAATAGAGATACCTAAATACGCCGAAAACAACAAAGGGTATAGTATATATTAAGCTATGGGTACCAAACCTTTCAAAGGCGTAGTCAGAAAGGCTAAACAAGGCATAAGACATAATAGAAAGCGTAGCGCAGATAACTAAGAATTGATCAAGGAGTAAAATATTATAATTTTTTAATACGGGCCTTGACGTTTGCTTTTGGGGTATTAAAGATAAGGCGATCTCTCCCCTTCTTTTAGAAAACCCCAGAAATAAAGATAAGAATATGGTGGTGGTTAAAACCCAATGGGAAGAAGGAACTTTTACCGCAATGCCGCCCGCGACTATACGCAATACAAAGCCAATAGCTATACAAATGACGTCAATGATAACTAAATTTTTCAGATATAAAGTATAAAAAAGATTGATAAACCAATAAGCCAAGCCCACTACTAAAAGCCTGCTATCCAAAAAAAGACTGCCCGTCACGGCCGCGGATAGCAATATCAGCGAACCCAATAAAGATACCCTGGTAGATAACAGCCCGCTTGCCAGAGGGCGGCTGGATTTTTTAGGATGATTTTTATCTTTTTCTAAATCAAGAATGTCATTTATAAGATATATACTTGAAGAAAATAAACAGAATATAGCAAAGGCACACAAAGCTCTTGTCACTATTGAAACATCCATCATATTTTTGGAAAAAAACAAAGCCGCGATAACAAATAAATTTTTAATCCATTGTTTTGGACGCATAGAAATCATAAGATATTTTATCTCGTTCATTATTACGATACCCCTCTTAAAAGTTTCAAAAGCCTTTGTTTAACTGACTTTCTATGCGTAGTCCCAATTTGTATCTTAACTTCTTTAAAATGTTCAAGATACCATTGATACGACTCAATGAGCATTTCTTTATTACTATAACTCGGCTGCCAATTAAGCATTCTTTTTACTTTGGTTATATCAAAATAAAAATCTTTGTGGTAGCTAAGGTAGTGCCAATCCGCTAAAGGTGAGAGGCCGAGCTTGTCTAATATTCTAAGCGTTCCAATTGCCAGCGTAGGATTTAAGCAAACAATCCTTGATTTTGTCCCGGCATAATCAATTAATGCCCCTAAATCATCTTTTAAAGCGCTAAATCTATCCGTTCCGATATTAAAAACCTCATTGGAAACTTTTTGAGTCATTAAGATACAGGCTTCCGCGAGCTCTTTAATATGCATAAATTGTATTTTATTGCTGCCGTCTCCAATAATATAAATGCTTTTTCCGTTTTTTATCCAATCGTAAAGTATCCCAAATATTCCCAGGCGCTCAGGCCCAAGAACTGTGCGGGGCCTGACAATGGTAATGTCTAATCCTTTTTTTCTGTATTCATGACAGACCTTTTCCGCCGCGTATTTAGAATGGCCGTATGCTCCCAAAGGTTTAATTTGTGATTCTTCGGTAAGCGGATTTTTTTGGTTAATATCGCATACGGCGCTGGAAGACATATGAATTATTTTCTTTACACCGTGCTTTAGGGCTCCTTCCAAAATATTCCTTGTGCCTTCCACATTTACATCCCAAAATTTCCTTCCCGCTTTTGAAATAGGAACTAAAGATACGGTATGATAGATGTTTTCAGCTCCTTGACACGCCTCTATTACTTCCCGCCTATTCCTGATATCTATATTTAAATGCTCGATTTTATTTTTAACTATATCCATTCCGGGAGGCGCTATATCAAGAACCTTCACCCTTTTTCCTTTCTCAAGCAAACTTCTCGCGATATTTATGCCGATAAAACCCGAGCCGCCTGTAATAAGATTCATATTCTAATTAACTCCTCGTTTTTTTAGGAATAGATATAATTTACTCTTCATTATTTATTCTAATAGAATTACTGATAACCGTCAATTATTCTTTAATATGTCCTTCCTTCCGTACCCATATTGTATAAGAACCTATTTCCTCCCGTGAAAAATATTTTTTTAGAAGATTAACCACTTCCAAATTATTAAAAACCGCCTGATACTGCTTTACGGTATTGGAAGAAATACTAAAAATAACAAAATCCGGTTTTTTATCCTCAATTACTTCCATAAACTTTTTAGAAGATGAAAAAATGGCGGGAGGAAAGCGATAACCGGGAGAAGTTAGAAATTCTTTCTCATCTATATTGTAGAAAATATCCTGCGTGGTTACAATAGATTTACTCCGGGTCTTCATCTTCCTCACCAATGATACCATTTCTTTCGTTCCTCTTCCCCCGTAGCAATAAACTGTATGATAATCGGCCCTTGCCTGGAGAATATTCATCGAAAGGCAGGAAGCCACTGTCCATATAAAAACTGTTCTATAAAAAACTAAACTTGCTTTTTTAACTTTTAAAATCACAAAGATAAGTAAAAAAGGGAATACATATAATACCAGCTGGATTACTAAATTTTTCGCGGCTTCATCTGTAATTTTTCCGGTCATAATTAGACTTTCTCTAAGAGCGTAATCGCTGAAATAAAGGAAATCTCCTACTAAAAATATATTATAGCTAACTATGCTGGCGGCCATAAGGCCATAAAGAAGTAAATGCTTTCTTTGAAATTTAACCTTATCAGCAATAAAACCGGCTATAAGAATAGCCGATAAGGAAAGAAACGGATAGTGATATTTAGGAAAACTATGTGTAAGGCCTCCAACAAATAGATAAGCACAAAAAAGCGTAAGGCCTAAAATAAACAGGAAATCAACAGAATGCCTTTCTCTTCTTAAAATAAACTCCCGCAATCTATACCAAAAACTCTTAAAAAATATCAAAAAATAAAAAGGTGACGCGTATAAAATTATCCTAAGCGCTATTCTGGCTGTATTTAAAATAACCTTATTGCCTGATGAATATATAAACAAAGGGCTGCCGGCCAGAAAAATATTTCTAAGATGTACTAAGGGAAACAAATACGGCCTCTTCGTGAAGTAACAGTAGCTCCCCCAGGAAATAACAAATAGAACGAGTCCTATAAAAAGCACAAGGCCTGACTCCTTAAAACCTTCCCTGAATTTACCCCTCAAGGAATAAAATGTAAAAATAGCGGGGATTAAAATAAAAAGCGTGGTAAGCTTTACCCATAAAATAAACCCAAAAAATATTCCTAAAAGAAAACCTCTGTTTTTACCCTTAAGCTTTACAAAAAAATAGATAAAAAGTAATAATAAAGGCGTTAGTATGGTAGTATCATTGTCCGGCAGCAAAGAACCCTGGATGGCCATGGGGTTTATAGCGTAAAGAAAAACGGCTATTAAGCCAACCGGAAAGATATTTTTACCCTCCTTAAAGACGTTTTGCGCGACAACATAGATTAGGGCTAAGGTGGCAATAAAACTTAAGATACCTATAGATCTGGCACTAACAGGATTTAAGCCTATCAACCTATCCACTAAGGCTAAAATGTGGACATAAAGAGTAGGGTGATCCACACCTACAATTTGAGGAAAATATGATTGCAGGGCCTCATTATTAAAAACCTTAGCTGAAAACAAAAAATAAGGAGAATCACCTAATAACGGCTCTCCCATAGAGAAAATCACGAAAACAATATAAATTAGAACACAAAAGCAAAAAAATAGAACAATATATCTTCTTGGCATATTTTTTAACTTTTCATTACAACATCCCATTTCTTATCCTTAAGTTAACGCGAAGTCATCTTTTTTCTAACTGCCTATTTACGGCCTCTATTACCTCTTCGGGCTTAATTTTTTTCATACAGGCAAAATCTCTTCTCCGGCAGTAGCCTGATTCACATGGACTGCAGGGCAAATCTTTTCTAAAAACAATATTTTTCTCACCGGATGGCCGCCATCTTTCGGGAATGCTGGGGCCTAAAAAAGAAATGGTAGAAATGCCAAAGCCCAGGGCTATGTTCAGGGGGCCGGAACTATTACCAATAAAAAGATTACATCTTGAGATTATAGCCATAAGCTGACCAAGAGTAATCTTGCCCGCCAAATTGATTGGCCCCCCATTTGTCAAGGCTGTTATCCTATCCACTAAATCTCTTTCTTTACGATTGCCTACAAAGAAAACTTTAGCCTTGCGTTCTTTAATCAGGTGTTGCGTTACTTTGGCATATCCATCTTCTACCCAGCGCAAGGTCTCATAATATCCGCCCGGGTGAATACCTACTACTAAATCATTTTTCCTTACACCTTTTTCGTTTAAGTATTTTTGAATATAAACCTTGTCTTCTTCGCGAAGAAAAAGCCTAAGCTGTCTATCAGGGGTACTTATTCCTAAAGGAGAAAGAATATGTAACACTTCTTCGGTTAAGGGCCTTGGCTTCCGCCGTGGCTTTACTTTTATGTTATAAAAAAGGCCCCGGCCAAAATTATCTAAACCTAAAGTAATTTTTGCCGCGCTTAAACATAATAGCCAAACAGGCAGAAAGAAAAAAGGCCGCGTGTTTAAATCAACCGCTATATCAAATTTTTTTTTACGCAGATCTTTAATAAAACGTATTTTTTCTATCAGGCTTTTATGCGCCCCTTTAACATCATAAACTATAATCTCATCCAGATGCGGGTCGTTTTCCACTATCGCCTTAGTGTAAGAATTGATTATTATGCTGACAGAGGCTCGAGGAAAATTCTGCTTAATGGCCCGGATAGCCGGTGTAGAAAGAACTAAATCTCCTATGCGCTCCGTCTTAATCAACAAAATCCTATGTACATTTTTTAAATCCGGGGTTTTGAGGCCTATCCAAAAAAATAAATAAGACAAACCTTTTAAAATAGCCGTACATAGCAAATACAATATCTTTCTTATAACCGGCCAGATAATCTTATGACGCATAGGTAACCTACTATTTCCTTGCATAAACTTCAATTGCCATACCAAAATTAACTTTTAAAATTTTATACACAATCCAGGCGAAAGTATCAATAATGCGTTCACCAAGTATGATTCTTTCTTTATCCGCGTCTAACTTTACGGGGATAAGATTTGCTTTCTCTATTATTTTTTTTAAAGTACCGGTGGAAAAATAATAAAGATGTTTTTCTCTGTCATTTATAGAAAACAATCTAAGTTTACGCAGTTTAATCAGCATATAGATGGTTTTGTAAATAATATTATGCGCATTTGGCACGGCAATCACCACTACGCCGCCGGGTTTTAAAATTCTTCGCGCTTCAGTTAAATTGCCCAAAGGATCCGCAGTATGTTCTAAAACGTGCCAAAAAGTAACAACATCGAAAAAATTATCAGGAAACTTGGCATCTCGGAGCTTCCCCTTGAGTACCCCTATGCCAAATTTATTCTTAATATAGTCTACGGCAAAACCGGATACCTCTGTGCCATATACATCCCAACCACTATTTCTTGCCTGACTCAGGAACAAGCCGGTGCCGCACCCAACATCTAACAGCCTTCCCGCTTTTTTTAAGGCTTGGACTTTCTTTAATCTCTTCTTCCACATCTTCTCGCGAGCGGTAAATTGTTCTTTTAGCCACGGGTCAAAATACTTTTGATTATAATGCTCAAAAAGCAGAGTTTTGTCCGGTTGAGGATTTACATAGATTAATTTACAATTTTTACATTTAACCACCTGATAGATTTCATCAGTTTCCAGAACTGTGAAACTATTTTGACCGCAAAGATTACAGTTTATATATTTAATTGCCATTTTTCTTTCTCATTATAATTATCTGATTTGACTCTTCTTGTAGCACGTCTTTATACAACAATATCTCTTTTATTTTGAAAACTGTATCTTTTTATAACCTGGTAAAAAAACAACATAGCGAAATATACCGCGTAAAATAAAAATATAATCTGCAGTTTATCAATAATTACAAAAATGACGAAAAGATACAATCTGATATCCCAGGAATAAAAAATATCATTAATTTTCTTTAACCGCGGCAGCCATCTCATTCCCTTTTCTTTAAATTTTTTATCTTCGGCAGATTGTAATTTCGTAGTAGAAATTATATAATTATACATAAAATCAAAAATGATGACCATATAACCTAACAAAATAAAAATTGAGTGCGAGTGTTTCAAAAAAAGACCCCAGGCAATACCGGCGTGCATGGTACTTTGGGCTAACATTCCTACAATTGTATCAAGGTATTTTCCAAAATCGGAGTCCATGTTCTTCAAGCGGGCTAACTGCCCATCAGTAAAATCCAGGGTGCCGTATAATAAAAGAAAAAATGCCCCCAATATAAAAAATTTATACTGGCCTGAGGCAAAACACAAAGCGGCAAAAATTGCCGCAAGTAAAGAAAGTAAAGTCACCTGATTAGGCGTTATAGAAGTAGAATTGAGGAATCGGGCCAGTCCCCTTCCCCACCTCAACATAAAATACCTGCTGATAATAAATCTGTTTTCCCGCCTCAAAGTTTCACAAGCTCTTTGGGTATCTGCCGGGGTTTTAATTCTCCACAGAATAGCTTTGGAAAAATCATAAGGCTTTTTCTTTATCAATTTAGTTAATACTCTTTTATTATAAAGACAATTTCCTTCTAAGATAACATCGGAGGAATTTATTTCTTCAGGTTTTATAAACTCTACGGAAATACCTTTTCTTTCAGTTATTTCACGAATATCTTCAACATAGGGACTGGAAATCTTCAACGCTTTAGCGGATATTTCTTTGGCAATGTCAATAAAATATTCCAACAATCTTTTGGAATCTACACGAAGAAAAAGGCATGATTTTTGCTCTATAGGATAATCAACAATAACAATTTTCACAAATTACTCCTCCCGCGTTTAATCAATACTTTCACTTATGCGCTCCTCTGTATTCATTTTTCCCCTTCCAGTATTACCATTTTCATATCTATCAAACAATCTCCTCCGTTTTCCGTCAGATTGTAAACCTTTTTGAAGTAATCCGCGGCATTTACATGGAGCTTGAATATTTTATCTTGCGTAGATTGCGGCAGGCCGCTATTTATAAGCCAATTTTTTACACTCATCCGTCTTAACCATAAAACATTGAGTTTAATATTTTTAAACCCCGCTTTTTCCATTAACGCGATTAAATCTTCTTCCATAAATGTCAATCGTTTTTCTTTTAATTTAAATATCTTAATATAATCTTCTTTAACCTCTTCCGAGGGTGGAATGCCTTCTGAAAATATCATCTTTCCGCCGCTCTTTAACACGCGGTAACATTCATCCATCGCTTCCTGTGTTCCTTCTAAAATATGATGGAACACCTGCCTTGCGGTTACTTTATCAAATACCCCGTCTTTGAATATTGGATTCAATATGTCCCTTCTGATAAAATACATATTTTCATACCAATTACTATGTTCTAACATATCCTGCGATTTGTCCAATCCGATGACTTGTTTTACGCGTGGTGAAATTACGTGAGCAACGATACCGGTTCCGGTTCCAACATCCAACACAATATCAGTCTTTTTAAAATCCCCCGCTTGCGCAAATGCGTTTAAATATGATTGATGATTGGCCCATTCTAACGCGTTATAACGCTCTGCTCTCTTTTTCCAAAATTTTGAATAGCAATTTTGCTTATTCGCTTTCATGATTTTCAATAATTCCCGTTAATGTATTGGCAATTTTTGCCCAGCTATAATTCTCAAATAAACCATCCCATTCCATCCGCCATTGCATCTGCTGAGCTTTTTTAATAGCCCTCACCCAGTCTTCTGTATTTTCAGAAGCAAAAATTACGTTTGGAAAATTCATCACTTTAGTTCCTTCTAGCGGGGTGGAAATGACAAATTTTCTTGCCGCGGAATATTCTATAAGTTTTATATGGAAAGCTAAATCCTGGAATAGACTTTTTCTGGTAGGTACAACAGCTAAATCTAACAAATTAAAATAAGCTTCTATATTCTCCTTTGCTACTCCTCCGGCAAAGATAACATCATCTTTTTCGTATAATTTCCTTAATTTTCTCATATTTGGGGATGCGCCTATCCAGAATAAAAGTGCCCGCGGCACATATTTTTTTACTTCTTCGAAGGCTTTAACCACTAATTCAACATTGACCCACTCTCCAATGTAACCAATATATCCTATAATCCACTTTCCATAGAGGTTGTACTGTTTGCGTATTTCATCTATATTTTCCTGCTTTACGGAACGAATCTTTTTTATGTCAGCGCCGTTTGGCACAAAGAAAGCTTTTTTCCGGTAATTCTCTAAGACATAACCCGCTAACCCTTTTGAGGCGGCAATTACAGCGTTTACCTTTTTAAATTCTCTTTTAAGCTGCTCCTTAACAAATTTGCTAAAATGACTACCGCCTCCGGCCGGCAAATCGGCCAGATCAAAAATATACTTAAATTTTCCTTTTGGTGAGATATTAAACATATAGAAAGAACCGTTTATTACAATATCTACCTTTTCTCTCTTTATAATATTTTTAAGCCAGAACGAATTAAAAGCGCAAGCTATACGCAATGGCCTGTGAAGAATAGGAACTTCTACAACATTAATCTCTCCTTTCTTATACGGTTTACTTTTGGGAAAGATATTCTTTACAGCCGATAAAAGTCTGCTTTGCCAGGAATATTCTTCCGATGCTGTTTGCCAACTGACAAGATAGACTTCATAGTGCTTAGTAAGGGCCTTAGCTATTTCTACAAGCCTAATCTTTATTTCAGAAAAATCCGGATGATGAGGAATTATAAGAATTTTTTTCATTAGAATTTGCGGCAAATCACCTTAACCACATTAAAAATCCACCTGGCATTAAAGTCTATAGCAAAGTAAATAACGGCTATCTCTAACTTATTCAAAACAGCAAAAATACTAATTATATAAAAACGAACATCCCCCTGTTCTAAAAACCAATAAACCTTCTTTACCGCTCTGAACAGTCGCTTTTTATCAGCAACATGATAGCTGTAACTAAAATTCCTCCCAAAGCATGCCTCCCTTAAAAAACTAATGTAATCTATCATAAAATGTCCTACAATAACTAATAATCCGATGATAAGAAAAAAGATACGGTCATATTTCATAAATAAACCATAGGAAATTCCTACATAACAAAAGCTCTCAACAACTTTATTCGTCATACCATCCAAAAATGCTCCAAATCCCGAGGCTGTGCCCCTAAGGCGCGCGAGGTGCCCGTCGGCAAAATCTAAGATGTAATGCAATTGAATAAAAATAGCCGCCAGAATAAGAAGGCCGTAAGCATGGGAAGCAAAGCAAAGGGCCCCCAAGATACCAAGCGCCAAAGAAATAAAAGTAAGTTGATTGGGAGTAACCGAAGTTTTAACAAGGCGCGCGTCCATCGCTTTGGCAAGCGGCAGATTTATATACCTGCCAATAGGGAAATTTCTTATTCTATCTAAGGCAGCTTCGGCATTCTTAACATCCCTCTTATTCTTTATCTCCCACAGAATGGCTGGAGACAGATTAACAGCTCCTTTTCTTATAAGTTTTGTTAGCCTTCTCCTATCATAGATATAATTTGCTTTTAACGTCAAAACTCCGGCGGGAGAATCTAACGAACTAACTATTTGAATATCCGGCCTTTTACCAAGTTTGGCCTCAATAGATTGCCTTGTCCTTTCAGTTTCCTCAGTACAAAATATGACCTCCTCAAAAGAAACTTCTTTAATAAACTCAATAAACCAATCCAGCGCTAATTCAGAGTTAATACTCATAAAAAAACAACATTCTGAATCTATTTTATAATCGTAGATAACCAACTTCATCCGCACTGTTTTTTAACCTCTTTGTGAAACCGCATAACTTCAATTAGTGTAACTGAAATATCTTTCACGGCTATTTATTTTTTCAATACAAAAAGCGCTATTTCCGACCAAAGACAAGAAAAAGGCGCGTTTTCTAAAAGAGTATCAAAAATGACCATTAGTCCAAAAAGAAGGCGATGTTCTTCAAGAAACTTACGATTACAGAGCATGCCCCCCGTGCCAATTTTTGTCTCTAAAGAGAACTCGCATTGTTTAAAAATTTTTGTCCATTCTTTATGATTTTTGACAGAGATATGATAGATTGCCGCGTGTTTTAACATAGAACACTCATTTTCCATATCTTCGGATAATTCAGCCTTTTTATAATTAAAAAGCTTTTCAAATACAACCTTAACAATTTTAGTTAACGCGTCTTCCCTCTTATTGGGTGTTGAAATAATGGCTAATCCGCCTTTTTTAAGTACCCGGTATATTTCTTTTATAGCCAATTGAGGATTTTCAAGATGTTCAATCACTTCTGAACATATTATTATGTCAAAGAAGTCATCTTTGAACTTCAAATTACGGGCGTCCATCAGTTCAAAATGATATTTATCTCTATTAAGATCTTTCTTTCTGATGTTGGCGGAATCTATAGCCGGTTTGTAAGTGTCAATTCCATTAACACGCATATCATAATCCTTGCCGGCCGCCTCTTCTAGACTAAAAGTAAGACGTCCCCGGCCGCAGCCAACATCCAAAACATTAATTTTTTTTCTCTTTCCTTTTCTAACCGCTCCGCGAAAACACTTTATAGTTGAGTCCATCCTTCGCCAGACCAGATATCTATCGGCAAAAGATAGAATTTTATCCGGATAGCGTAAATATAACAAATCGTAGATACTACCCTTACTAATATCAAAAGGCTTTTTAAGTTCCATAGCGTCCTTTACAATGTTTTCGCTTTCTGAAAAACGCGGCATAACTTAAGTATAAAATTACTATACATTAAAAAATCCCGCTTTTTTATAAAAATCGTGTCAACTAATCTACATCCGCTTATCTTTAGAAAGGCGGCCAAGATTATAGCGGTATAAGTTAAGTAAGAACATGTAGTTGCTAAGGCGGCGCCTTTAATCCCCAGTCTGGGAATAAACAATAAGTTTAAGAAGACGCAAACTAAAATTGTTACCATTGAAGAATAAGTGGCAATTTGCGGTTTTCCTATGCCGGATAAATAGGGCTTTAGCGTCTTAGTAATACTTAAAAAAGCCACGCCGGGCAAGAGAAGGCATAAGGGAGCGACGGCAGGTAAAAAAACATCACCATATAATATCTTAACAAAAGGCCGGCTGAAAATAAAAAACATAAGGCAAAATAAACAAGTAAGAAAAAACCCGTGCCTGGTAACGGCCATGGTTTGTCCGTTTTTATCTTCAAGAAGCGAAGAAGATACTTTAGGGAACAAGGCAATTCCCATAGACGTAGATATAGACCACAAGCCCTCTACGGCAAGAGAAACTGAATAAAAACCAAGAAAAGCGCTTCCCAAAAAGAACTTTATCAGATAAGAATCTAAACGGTTTACTATACTGAAAAGGGTTTGGCCGAAATGCCCCTTCCAGCCAAAGATTAAAACATCTTTTATTAAGCGAAAATTTAAATAAACTCTTCTTTTAAAATAGCGGGACAATAAAATCGCCGCGAACAGACAAGTGATGCCAAGAGCCAATAAATTCGCCATTATAAACAATAGAATATCTCGAGAAAAAAAGCAGACTATGGTAATGAAGAACGCGCTCAGGCCCGCTCTAACAATCATAATTAGATTATACTTGGGGATATCATCCATGCCCATAAAAATGGAAGCAAAAGACGTGCTCAGCAAACTTAAAGGAATGAAAAGAAGAGCAACTTTTAGATGGAGCGGGTTTACATCTTTCAAGAAATGAATTGAAATGAACTTAAAAAAGACGCATACCAAACCAATACCAATTACTCCCAAGAAAAGTGATAAGACGGTACAATTTGTTATAATGTCCGACAAACTATATTTTTTAGTTCCTATGTAATATACCGCCGCGGAAGAAAGGGAAGAATTAACCACGGAGAAACTTGTAGCGGCAATCATAAAAACCAGGAAATACACACCTCTGCCTTCAGGCCCTAAGGTTTTGGCAATCATAATGCCGATGGCTAAATTAAAAATAAAAATTATAATTGAAGAACAAAAATTAATTACAGAGTGTTTTGTTATATTCACAGCTTATTACCTTTAATCTATTTGTTTTCTTGAAAAGTAACGTAAGGATATAACTTTGATGCAATTATAAATCCAGCGAACATTATAATCCAACGCAAAATAAATAAGGGCGATTTCCAGTCTATTTAAAATGGCAAATAAGGTAATAATATAAGCCCTAACATCCCATTGTTCTAAAAACCAATAAATGGCCTTAGCCGCGTTTCTCCTGGACGATGGATGCTCTGCTCCTTCACTATGAACAATCTCAGCTTCCATTCCCAAATAAGTCTTTTTAAGATAAGCAATATAAGAAATCATAAAATTACCCAAAACTACAAAAATTCCCAAAAGGAGAAAGCCGCTGTGATTGTATTTCAAATAAAGGCCCCAGCAAATTCCTGTATACCATAAGATATCGGTAATCCTGCCCACTATACTGTCTAACCAGCTTCCAAACTCTGAAGTCGAGTTTTTCAGGCGGGCAAGATGCCCGTCTGCTACATCCAGCGTAAAGTGAACCTGCACAAAAACGGCGGCCAAAATAAGAAGAGGATATTTATTTGTAGCAAAAAATAATGCTGCTAAAATAGAAAAAACAAAAGAAAGAATAGTTATTTGATTGGGAACTAATTGTTTTTTAGCTAAAGCTCTTGCTATAATTTTTCCTAATTTGACATTTATATATCTACCTATGGGGTTCCAATCTTCTCTGCTTAAAAATTCTTCCGCTCTTTTTACATCGCTTTGCTTCTCTATTTTCCAGACAACTGCTAAAGAAATATCTGTGTTTTTACGCTTTATTAATTTCCTTAAATACCTCTTATCATAAATCCAATTGGCTTTTAGAATGATGTCTGCGGGCTTAACATCTACACAATTAACCACTTTAATATCAGCTTTATTTCTAAAATTTGACTTCTCTATAAATTGCTCTATCTCCTGAGATTGTTCGCAGCAAAAAACTACCTGCCTCGAAATAATTCCTTCCGCAAACTCAAGTAAATGGCTAATAATATACTTGTTGTTTAATTTAATAAATAAAGATGATTGGGAGTCTATTTTATAATCATAAATAATTATTCTCATCTTAACCTTCCTTCAAGCTGCCGCCCTTCACTGTTCTTAAAATTACAGCCTCCCTTTTATTACTCTTATATATTCCATGCCTGCTCTTTTGGCTGCCTCAATACCATAGTTTGAATCTTCAAAAACAATACACTCAGCAGGCAACGCGCCAAGGCGGGAAGCCGCCTTTAAAAATATATCGGGAGACGGCTTGCCTCTATCCGCATCTTCCGCCCCTAAGATCACATTAAATTTGGCTTTTAAGTTTAGTTTGTCCAAAATTATACTTATATTTACAATTGAACTCGTAGAAACCAAAGCCAATTTGTACTTTCCAATAAAAACATTAATTAATTTAATAATATCGGGAAAGGTTTTAATATCTTTTAGTAATTCTCTGTAAATTTTATTCTTTTTGTCATATACTTTCTTAATATCAAAAGATACGTTTTTAATATTCATTATATCTTGAAGTAGTTTCTTGCCCTGTTTACCGGCATACAAGAAAAACTCCTCTTCAGTTATAGAGATATTTTCCTCACTAAGCGCTCTTTTATAAGACTCATATTGTAAAGGCATACTATCAACTATTACTCCATCCATATCAAAAATTACGGCTTTATACACTTTTTGTCCTTTATGTTGGGCACTTTTATTACAAAATGCAAGGTGCTCTTACCTTTCCTTTCGCAACAATGAACATCGCCTATATCTAATAGAACCATATCCCATATATTCATTTTATATCTGCGGCCGTTCACACTTATCCTTCCTCCCTGAGGAAAGCATATTATCTCTTGTGATTTAGAATGATAATGTTTATCTAATTTCCCCTGCGGCAGAAAATTCAGGTATATTGCCATACTATCAACAGGGGGCTTTAATTTAAGCTCAAGCATTTTTTTTACCCGCCTTCCAAGGGGCCTCTTAGAAGGTTTAATGCTATTGCTTCTAATTATCTTCATGAACTTTGCTCCATTTGAAACTTAATCATTTTTAAGCCGGCTTTTACTCTTGTGAATTTAACCGCGAGCCGGCGAGCGCTTATTAATTCCACTTTGTAAGGCATGGAAGCTCTTTTTTCCCCGCCGGAATTATCCGCTAAAATTTTATGAGGCGAGTAACCAAAAACTTCAGCAATCTTCAAAGCCCATTGATAGCGAGTCATAGACTGGTGATTAGAAAAATGAAATATTCCTTTCTTGCCCTCCTTCAATAACCACAAAAAACCCTTAGCAACATCATCAATTAAGGTGGGGTATTTAATGCGATAGTTGTCAACAGCTATTTTTTTCCCAGCCTTCAAACTGTTTAAAACCTGAGTTACAAAAGTACCCCTATTATGGCTATCATTGTAGCCATATAAAATAGCCGGCCTGATTATACAATAGTCGGATAAAATTTTTTTTACTGACTCCTCTGCCTCCAATTTAGTTAAGCCGTAATAATTTATAGGGTGAGCTTTCTTTCTTTCGCTGTACGGCGAATGTTGTCCGCTAAAGACATAGTCTGTTGAGATATAAAACATTTTAATTTTTTCAGCTTTACAAATATAGGCCAACTGTTTGGTTCCCTCTATATTTACCAGCCGGGCTCGGCGCTTATTATCTTCACAGTAACCTATATTAGTTATAGCCGCGGCATGAATAATGGCATCCGGTTTTATATCTAATAACGTCTTTTTTATGTTACGAGGGCTTCTTAAATCCAACTTTGTCAATCTTGGAATTGCACTTGTAGAAGAGGTGCCAATAACTTCATGTTCTATAGAAAGAACTTTAATTAGTTTTTTCCCCAGAAATCCGTTGGCTCCGGTGATTAACAATCTCACTTAAATACCACCTTCGCTCTTTCGTAATCCTTTATAGTATTTATATTTACTATATCAGCTTCTATGTTTTCTTTGTTTTTTACCCCGCTTAACCAAACGTTATAAATATTGTTTAGAAACTCCACCCCAACAGCGTAACAAGCCAAGGCTATTTTCTCTTTCCCGTCATTCTTAATCTGAAAAGGTATAACGCTTGAAAAATGCGCGGCTTCGGCAAAAAATGCCCTGGTTAGAAACAAAGAATCAGCTTTAACTTGTCTATATTTTAATATGATTTCAGGCAGTGCCCGGTAAATCTTTCTATATTCAAGTATGGCGGGAGAGGATTTAATTTTATAAGTAATATTGGCCCGCTTCTTTGTCAAATGAAATTTTCCCATATGTATAAAATCATATAATCCATGGCAAGAATGCCATATTTTTCCCATATCGTAGGTTATATCTAAATCATCGCCCCTGGGGTCAACAAGAACAAAATTCCCCTTTTCTCCTATTAATATATTATCAAAGTGTAAGTCCCCATGAACTTTGCACGTAAAAGGAGGCATTAGCCACTTAATAAATCCCGGATTACCGCTCATTTCCTTGGTAAGCGGTATAATATTCTTATATTTTTTGCCATTTATCTGAATATAGGGGGCATCAATGATATCTCTGAATATACCCACCTCTTGATAAGTTTGTATAAGACGTTCATAAATTCTTTTTAAGTGCCTTTCTATGACATAACTTTCCAGGGCAGGCTTATTATCCAAGCAGTACACTTCTCTGAACATAAAATCTAAAATTTTTTCTATTGTTTTCAAAGCTTTACCCGCTTTTATCTTACCGTTTAATAAAAGGTTCCTTAGGGCAGGCATATCATAATAGGGCATCTCAAAATAAGTAGGCTCTTTGCTTATATAGAAATTAAGAATTTGGGGGAAATGTTTCTGCAACTTCTCAGGAAGGCGGTTTATCCATTTAATCTCCGCGGCTAACTTATCTTCACCCAAAACCTTTGATTCTTTCCTGACTACCGCTTTTCTTTTTTGCTTCCTTATCATCTTGGTAGTGCGGGACAAAGAACCTCCGGGCATCAAGCCTAATTCCAGCGATTCCTTTTTGCCCCCCCTATTTACCAACTTAATACAGCATATTTTTCTTTCACTCGCTACATCCTGCAATAATTTGGCCAGGATTGAATTGTTATATTTTTTCGTTTTAAGCTTACATTCAAAAGCACGATAATCTTTCTTATCAAGACGCATTAATCCGGCGTAGACAAAGCCGGAGATAATATCACCGCCTATCCTCTTTAACAAAAAACCAAAGTCTCTATCCGCCTTTAGAATAACCCCGCTGCCGCCAAGGCCTTCCGGCCTTTGCGCCAAAATTACACTCTTTCTCGCGGTATCGGATAAAAGTTCCAAAACTCTGGATTCAAAAATTAAATCACCGTCAATTATTAAAAGGGATTGCGGTTTTCTCCCTTTTAGAGCCAGATATAGGCTATGCGGGCTTTGAGTGCTCATAAAATCTTTGTTAAAGATAATCTTAGAGCTTACCCGCCGAATCTTCCTTATATTCTCCCCTGACCACATCCCCTCATCTTTTCCGCAAACTACGGTTATATCTTTTATACCTATGGACTTTAAGGCTTCAACCTGTTTGGCTAAAATAGTCTTACCGCCAATTTTAAGTAAACACTTGGGTAAATTTCTTAATCCAATTCTGGTTCCCCGGCCCGCGGCTAAAATTATAGCTCTCATATAAAATTTCCTATCACTCTCTATCTATAAATATTATCAAAACCACTTAACCTGTTCTTCATGTCGCGTCTATAGTCATTTCTCTTTCAGGACTTTTCATTTTAACCACCCGCGGCAAGACCATCACTATGGCTGCAAAAAACCAAAAGGGCTCCATAATACGCACGATAATAAAAGTGCTGGCGCTAAAAGCATGAATAAGCAAGCCGACAAATCCGGCTAAGAATCCCAAAGTTAATCCGCGGGCCCAATCGTCTTCTGTATTATTAAAAACGTATAAACCATGTCTGAAGATTGTTACCATCAGCCACACAAATATAAAAAAGCCTACGACACCTACCTCTCCCAGCACACGGGGATATTGGGTATCAAGAAAGCCCACACCCGTAACTCCATAACCCAAAATTGGACGCTTTTTCCACTTCTCAAAGACGGTACTCCAGCTCTCAATGCGGGCAGACGTTGATTCATCCACGACAATACGCCTTCCCAAAGGCCTATACACCTTGCCGGGAACAAATGTTTCCGTTATCCGGCCGGTTACCCTGCTCGGTAAAATAACAGGAAGGATAAAAATAGCCAATATTAACATCCCTATAAGCACAAGCCTCTTCCTTTTATTTAATACGATAATAGCTAAATACATAAAAACAAAACCAAGATAACTTCCCCTTGAAAGCGTAAATAAAAAGGTAATAACTGTAAGGCATGCCAGGGCCCCTGAAGAAAATCGCCAGGTTGATAATGGACTGTATAAAATAAAACCTATACACATGGCTATCAAAAGAATTAAATACGCTCCCAGTGTATTGGGCTCGCCGCATATGCCCTCAAAAGGCGCGGTAGCCCTCTCAAATTTCCCAAGCGTTACCATAGCATAAGTGCAAGTTATGCCGCATACTATAAAGAAAGCCGTCATAAAGGTCTTTATCTGTTTTTTGTTCCGTATATTGTTAATTACCAAGAAATAAAGCATAAAGTACTCGGCATATTTTAAAATGTAAAAAAAACTTTTTGAAGGTTGGATATGGCCAACAAATATCCCTATACCGGTTGAGAGAAGGCAAACTGAAATATAAGCAATTATTAATAAATTAATAGGGGTACGCCTTAAAAGTCCTAATCTTTTGTTTATAGCCATCTTAGCCAACCAGCTAAAGAAAACCACAATAAGTAGAATATCATCTACGCGCATCACCACCACTCTTTGAGGAATTTCGGCTATCTTAAGTTCAGGCGAAAGGAGCATAGAAAAAATTAATATAATTAATGCCACATCTGTATTGAGAAAAGTAATAATAAATACAAGGGGCGCTATAAGAAAAATAATGTAAATAGTTTGCAGAGGCAGCTTGGCGGAGGTTATGAACGCTATAAAAACAAGTAATAACAAAGAAACCACAACGCCAAATACAACCTGTCCGTTCTTTTTGAGCATATACATCTTTCTTTAGCGTAAGCGCCTAATGTTATAAAGTATTACTAAAACAAAACCGATCATTAAAATTAAAATTAAAGCGAGGGGATTGATTCCTTTATAGTGACGGCTAAATACACCTAAGGAAGCAATAAACAGGACAGAAATTCCGCTTACTATCAACAGAAGCTTCATTCCTTTTGTAGTGGGTTTCAAGACCAACTTTCCCAGCCAAAAAAATAAAGTCAAGAAAATAACAACTATGATAAAATACAATTTGAGAACTCCCCAACAACTCGTCACCACTGAAATCCATAGTTCAATAATAAAATTCTATACTCTATCTTCCTGGGGCGATTCTTTTCCCTTGCCGGTTTTAAGTTTCTTCCCTGCCTTCTTTTCCTCCGTATCATATCTATATTTGTATCTGTAATAATAAGGGTAGGGCGCCATTGCCTCAGTCTGGGGCGTGATGTGATTTAATACCACCCCTGAAATTTTAGCGCCTACCGACTCTAACTGAGTTTTGGCCCGTACAAGAGCGGCTCTGGCGGTCCTGCCAATCTCATAACACAAAACAACACTGTCCACTTTAGAAGCCAATAAACTGGCATCAGTTACAGGGAGTACGGGAGGAGAATCAAAGATGATAACATCAAATTTCTTTTTAAGTTCTTCTACTATTTTCGCAAACTCCGCGGACTCTAAGATTTCCGCGGGATTAGAAGGTATATATCCGGAGGGAAGAATATATATATTTTCAATTCCAGGGGATTTCATTATTTCTTCAAACCCCATATCTCCCAGCATAATATCTGAAATGCCCCTGATAGCATCTTCCAATGTTACCGCGCCGGATACAACTTCATTTAGCCCGGGTTCTTTCTGCATACCAAAACTTTTTGCCAATACCGGCCGCCTCAGGTCAGAAGAAACCAGGAGCGTTTTTATCCCTTTTTGAGCTATAGCTAAACCCAAATTTGTCAGAGTTGTGGTCTTGCCTTCACGGGGCGCGGCGCTTGTAACAAGAATGGTTTTTTGGGATGGATTAAGCCTAAGATTGGTACGAATATTACGGTAAGCGTCAGCTACGGGAGATTTAGGTTCATGATGAACAATTAAACGTACATAAATCTCTTCATTGTCATCTTTTTTTGTAAGGGGTGAAATTTTCCTCATAAATTTTGTAAAAATTTTTTCTTCTTTCTTAAGTTCGCGCGAAACAGAAGGGATAATTCCTAAAACAGGAAGTTTAACCTCTTTTTCTACGTCCTCTATGGTCCCAATAGAAGCATCTAAAGATTCAGATAAAAAAGCAAGGAAAATACCTAACACCAGCGCCACCACTCCGCCTATAAGCGCGCCTAATTCTTTCTGCGGAGATACAGGAGAACGGGGCATAAACGCCGGGTCAACTATAGAAACATCGCCTATCTTCCTGGCTTCGGTAATACGCGCCTCTTCAAGTTTTTCTTTAAGTATGCCATAGAGTTTTTTGTTAACTTCACCCTCGCGAATAAATCTGGCATATTCCAATTCCTGACCGGAAAATCCTTTCAGATGTTCTTCCAAATTCTTAATCTGTTCATTAAGCCGCATTACGTAAGGATGTTTATCGGTATATTTTTGTAAAAGGGAAGTCAGCTCAAACTCTAAGTCTATCAATTTTTTCTGAATGGGTTCAGCCAGCTTAACATTCTTTGCTCCTTCATCTAAGCCCCTCAGATGCGCCTCTCCTTCTCTTAACCTTACTTCTAACTGAGATAATTGCTCCTCAATAAATTGGCGCGCGGCGCCGGCTTGCTTTTTTTTCTCTGATAAATTTTCTTCTACATAAAGATGAGCAACCGCGTTAGCTAAATTCATAGCTTCTTTAGCATTGCCCGCGGAGGCGGTAATTTCAATAATGTTTGTCCGTTCAATTGTCTCAGCGGTTATCCTGCTCTGTAAATTTGCCACCACGTTATAAACTTCTTGAATAGGGGTGCTATCATCTATTAAGCTAAGGCGCAAGGCCACCCTCTTCATAATAGGATACCCATTTATTATTTTAGCTTGAGATTCCATTATATCCGCCGGGCTATAAACAATCCATTCAGTAAGTAAACCTGCTATACTTTGACGCTCCAATATTTTAACAGTAGTGGAGGCTTTATATACAGACGGCTGCATGGAAAGATAAAATATATTACCTATGGTTATAACAAGAAACGTTGTAACTATAAGGAATTTCCTCTTATGGAAAATTCTTAAATAATCTCTTAAATTTAATTCATATTCCGGCAAAAGTATCTCCTTTTCTTAACCTTACCAATCCTGTAAATTTCTAGAAGCGCCGGCGCCCTGAGTAATAGGGCCGAGAATCTGAGATAAGGTGTAGTTGAGATTGGCTATAAATTTTTTAGGCACATAGATAATATCTTCTGATTGCAAAATGACATTTTGACTCATATCAGCTTTAGTAACGGCACGCTTTAAATTAAGTCTGATGCCTTGAGGATTTTGCAATCCCCCTTTAATAAGTATGGTGCTGGCAGAAACAGCATCCGGCGTAAAACCGCCCGCCTTACTAATTGCCTCCAATACAGTACTCTTACCTGTAACAGAATAAACTCCGGGGCTTCCTACTTCTCCTAAAATAATAACCTTTTTCCCGCCCAACTGCTTAAGAGACAAAGAGACTACGGGGTATTTAATGTACTCTTTGAGTCTTTGAGTAAGCTCCTCTTTTAACTGGTCAAAGGTCAATCCGGCCGCCGGCACATCTCCAGCTAAAGAAAAAGATATTTTCCCGTCGGGCCGAACAATTACTTCCCGGTTTAGATTTTCCTCTTGCCAAATACACACGTATAATGTATCTCCCTCTCCAATGGTGTACTCAAAAACCCCGGGAGTTTCTATTTTATTGTTTACTATGGCCTCTTTATCTTTCGATTTACTCTTAGGGCTTAAGTTTAATTGCGCCTTCTCTCCTTTTCGAGCCAAGTAATCTCCGCGCTCCTCAACAACCTTTGCCGCGGAAGCGGCCTCTATGTCTTTCTCTAAGTCCGCGGCCTTTTCAAATTTAGCTTTGGCTTCCAAAAAACTTTCTTCCGCTTCTTTATATGCCAACTCCGCTTGAGCTAATTTTTTTCTTTTTTCAACCTCTCTTCTTAACCTTTCCTCTTCCGCTCTTTTGACAAACTCCTCTTGTTCTCTCTTTCGCTTTTCTTCAGCTTGCCTTTGCGCCCGCGCCTCTCTTGCTTCGCGCTCCTTAATTTCCTCCCGGGCCTGCCGGATATATTCCCGGGCGGAGGCTGTGTAAATATGATAAAGGCCTTTTTCCAGTTCAATGACTTCAGCGAATTTTACTATAGCGGCGGGGTATTCTTCTTGGACAAAATTTTCTTTAGCTTGCTGATAATAAGCTTTTACTTGGGAGGCTCGGGCATCATCTTTAGCCTCTTTCTCTAAGTCCGCGGCCTTTTCAAATTTAGCCTTGGCTTCCAAAAAGCTTTCTTCCGCTTCTTTATATGCCAACTCCGCTTGAGCTAATTTTTTTCTTTTTTCAACCTCTCTTCTTAGCCTTTCCTCTTCCGCTCTTTTGACAAACTCCTCTTGTTCTCTCTTTCGCTTTTCTTCAGCTTGCCTTTGCGCCCGCGCCTCTCTTGCTTCGCGCTCCTTAATTTCATCCCCGGCCTGCAGGATATATTCCCGGGCGGAGGCTGTGTAGATATGATAAAGGCCTTTTTCCAGTTCAATTACTTCAGCAAATTTTACTATAGCGGCGGGGTATTCTTCTTGGACAAAATTTTCTTTAGCTTGCTGATAAAGAAGTTCAATCCGAAAAGCTTCCACTTCTTCCGTTTCCGGGGCTGGAATAGTTAACTCAATGCCCCGTTCTATTCTGTTGGGGTCATTTATCTTATCCTTATTTGCCTCATAGATTAGAGTCCAGTTAGATACCTCTCCATAAAATCTCCTTGCTATTGTTGAAAGTGAATCTCCTTCTTTTACTATATAAACCCGGGGCAGAGAAAGAACTTCTTCCTTTACTATATAAGCCTGAGGCAGAGAAAGAACTTCTTCCTTCCGCCTTTCCTTCCCGGACGCTTTTTCTTTATCTCGGCGGAAGAAATCAAAAATACTCCCCGCCTGCGCCTCAATAATAGGACAAAACAAGGTTATTAAAGATACTATAACCGCGATAAATCTAATCATATATTTTCGTGAATCACCCATTTTTTCCTCTATTATATCATGTTTTTTCATTATAATTCCAATAAAAACCGGATTAGTCCTTCAACGTTTGCAGACTTTCTTCTACCGTCTCTTCATCAATGCTCTTTGCGTCCTTACTCGATCCTATTAAAAGACTTAAGTCACAAATTCGATTTATCCTCCTGGGAATGCCGCCGGAACGATTATGAATTATCTCAAAAACGTTTTCGTCAAAGACAGTATCCGCTCCTTGAACTACACGAAGCCGATGGATTATATAATTGCGGGTATCTTGCTGGCCAAAAGCTTCTAAGTGGCTTTTTACAGCAATCCTTTGCTCTAACTGTTTATTATCCTCAATTCTCTGTTTCAATTCCGGCTGGCCAAAAAGAAGTAACGTTAATAAAAATTTATCTTTCTTTTGGAAATTCAATAAAAGTCGCAGTGCTTCAAATATACTTTCGTCCCTTATGATATGAGCTTCATCAATAACAATTACCGTCTCTCTTCCATCTCTATCATTGTTTTCCAATATATTTCCCAAAATTTCTAACAAAGAATCCGCGGAAAGTTCGGTTTTTTTAACAGGCAGTTTCACACTTTTTAAATTACGTACAATAGCTCTGAGAAGGTCTACATATTCAAGTTGGGGATTGGTAATAACTGCTATTTTATACTTATCACTGGGAAGTTTCTCCAAAAGGGCCTGACTAACAACCGTTTTCCCACAGCCAAATACACCTGTAAGCACTCCTCCTCCCAATCCCTCTTCAACCACATAAAGCATTTTCATCAAGGCATCTTCATGTTCAGCGGATTTATAGAAAAAACGCGGATCGGGTGTATTCTGAAATGGCTTCTCTTTAAAGCCCCAATATTCCTCGTACATATTGTCTCCAAATCAATTAAACCTCTTTTAATTCCTTACGAATCAGGTGCAAGGGGTAACCCTTGCACCTCAACTCCGATATTCTTTTCAACCTATTTCTAACCTCTGCTTCATCATACAATCTTGTGTTTTTCTTTCTGTCCGCGATATTTAACAATCCAACATTTGTATAGTGGTTAACGGTAGAGGCAGGAAGGTTATATTTTTTCACAATCTCTTTTATTGAAATCATATTTTTCCGCATATACTTAATAATACACTTCTCGCTGTGATTAATTTAAAATTGAATACATTAGATAAATAAGTACTTAAAGCATATACTTTAAGTTAAGTAACTGTTTTAAGTATACCATATAATACAAATTTGTCAAGGCCGCCTCTTTTTTTCAAAGATTCACACAGTTTAAGAATTTGGAAAAACTTGACCCGTAATATTTTTTCTGGTAGACTAAATAGTTACAAACAGGTAACTAAATGAAATATATATTAGAAATAAATAAATTAACCAAAGATTTTATACCCCCTCTCTCTTTCACTAAATTAATCAAACTCGATTTTACGCACCAAAGGCCGATAAGGGCGCTTGAAGAAGTTTCATTTTCTCTTAAAAGGGGAGGCACGCTGGGTATTCTTGGGCCCAATGGCGCCGGAAAAACCACCCTCCTAAAGATAATCGCCACCTTAATACTCCCGGACAAAGGCAGTGTAACGGTAAATGGATATCGCCTCGGTATTGATGATGATAAAATTAAATCTTTTATCGGCATGGTCTCCTCTCAGGAAAGAAGTTTTTACTGGCGCCTTACCGGAAGACAAAATCTTGAATTTTTCGCGGCTATGTATAATTTAAAAAATATAAAAGACAAAATTAAAAAATTGCTCAATTTTTTCGAGATAGACTACGCGGACAGACGATTTGATTCTTACTCTACCGGAATGAAACAGAAATTCGCGCTTATAAGAGGCCTGCTCAATAATCCCGAACTTCTTCTTTTAGATGAGCCAACCAAAAGCCTGGATTACGCGGCCGCTTTAAACTTAAGAAAGTTCATAAAAGAAAATTTGATTAAAAAAAAAGAAAAAACGGTTATTTTCACCACTCATCATATAGACGAGGCCTTGGATTTCTGCAACTTATTTATGATATTACATAAAGGAAAAATTTATGGCATGGGGACACTGGAGGAGTTGCGGCAAAAGATAAATGATTCTACTGCCGGCTTGGGTGAAATTTTCGTAAAATTGACTGAGGGGCCTTAAAATATGCTTAAAAAACCACTGGCTTTCATAAAAAAGGATTTTCTAATTGAATCCAGTTATAAGTTATCTTTTTTGTTCAACATTGCTGGAGTATTAGTAAGCGTCTTGACTTATTTTTTTATTGATAAGCTGTTCGGCCAGAAAATAGTCGGGCACTTAGAAGAATTTGGCGTAAACTACTTCTCTTATGTGCTTCTGAGTATGGCCTTCTTTAGTTATGTAGGGGTGGGCTTAGGCTCTTTTTCCAGCCGCATTCGTTCTGAACAGATGCAGGGAACCTTAGAAACTATACTCTTAACTCCTACCAGGATATCAACCATATTGTTTTCTATGGCCTTGTGGAATTTGCTCTTCGCCACATTGGATATAGCTATTTACATTAGTTTAGGTATATTTTTGTTTAAAATTAACTTTTCTAATATAAACATACTGTCTACTTTAGTAATACTATTTTTAACCATTATCTCTTTTAGCGGCTTAGGAATACTTTCGGCAAGCTTCATTATGGTGTTTAAGCGCGGTAATCCTGTGGGCTGGCTCATAAATAGCCTGGAGGGTTTAATTGGCGGGGTTTATTTTCCCATAACTATTATGCCCGCCTGGTTACAATTCGCGGCGAAATTTCTTCCCATCACTTATGCTGTTAGGGCGATAGAATTGGCGGTCTATAGGGGTTTTGGTTTAGGCCAGCTTACAAAAGAAATAGGTTTTCTGCTCTTATTTTCTTTCCTGCTTCTTCCCTTAAGCTTTACTTCCTTTAAATTTGCGCTTAAAAAAGCGCGCCAGCAGGGAAGCCTGGCGCAGTATTAATTTCTCAAAAAACCATCCTATAAGAAAACAAATGCCTTTACAGCCGCGAGAAAGTATCTCCCCCATACGGTAAAGATAATGAAAACAGTTCAATTTTGATTCCGGAATATAATATCTCTGGGCTAAAATATGCCGGGGAGGAAAAAATGTCCTTAAAATAAATCTTGCTTTTGCCCATAATCCCTCATTCATTGCTAAATGAAGAAGGTAGCTCAATCCTGGAAAACGTTTATTTTCGGCAGCCAGCTTTACAAAAATTTTTTCTTCCCAACTGAGCCTTGAAGGTTTTAGAGCGGACAAAACCTTTTGCGGTATAGCCGTATTTAAAAATTTGGCTGTAAAATAGAGGCTAAAATAGACCAGGCGATTAAGGTTAAACTCAAAACTATGGCTAACAAGTTTACTCCAATCAAGCCGCTCCCCATAAAAATTAACTGTTTCATTTATATCGCAAAGGTAGGAAAGTTTATTCAACGAATGAAGTACCCTCAGAGAATGTTCGGCAAGGTGAATAAGGAGATGATGGGGAGACATTACTAAAGTTTTTACACCCCCAATCTCCGTTTCTTCCGCCTCCTGCCAGATTTTTTCTATCTTTATCTTATCGATATAAGAATGGGTGGGAATGGTTGAGTTGACAAAATGATAATGAATATGTAAAGGTGGAGAGTTTTTGGCTGGGTTTCTGTAATCAAGGGTGGTGAGGTATGAAACTGAACTGATATCAATATCCTCTACTGAACGGTCGGCAGATGAATAACCAAGACATTTCAATCCGGTATCGACAAAAGGCAGCTCCTCTTTTTTAACCAACAGGTCTATATCTGTCATTGCCCTTAAGGCCGCGTTGCCATAGATAGAAGCGGCCAAAGCCGCCCCCTTTAGAACAATAACCTTAACACCGGTTTCATTAAAAGAGGTTAAGATACCTGTCAACTTTTGATAGAGTAAAGTATTAGAAGCGGCAACGGAATAATAGCAATTTTCCATCTTCTTCCAGATGTCTTTGGGAACTATGGCCTTAGCCTGGTCAATTCCGGATAAACTCTTATAGGCCAGGGGCGTAACGCCTTCACTCTTTACTAAATCAAAAAAATAAGCCCAGTTTAACTCTGGACTTAGAATTTTCTTGACCTTTCTAACAGCGTCCTTATCAATATTTACTCTTGCAAGATAACACACCAGCAGGTCTTCAGACTGCATATCTGTTCTTTATCTTATTTATCCCGCATTTAATCCTTCGCAAGGGGGGATAAATCCACTTGCTAAAAGGTGAGAGTTTAGCGCAAAAAATGTTTATCACGCCGTATAAACCCCTGTTAATACTTATATGCCGGCCCCTCCTTTCAATAGCTGTTATTCTACCCAATACATTTTCAGAGTAAACCGGTTCATCAAATTCAGAAAAGGTGTCTCCTTTGGTTACTAATATCTTTCTCCCGCTATCGCGGCATATTTTTATCAAGCGGTGAGCAGCCATCCTCCTGCCTCGCCGGCAAACGATAATATCACCAACTGAAACGTGCTTTATATCCACGGGTTCGATAAAGATGAAATCCCCTTTTTTAAAAAGGGGGTACATACTGCTTCCTACAACCGGAATACGGACACTGTTTCCCCCTTTAAGTATCTGCCTGCTCAAATTTAGTGAATCTACTCTCTGTTTTCGCAAACTAACCTCTCACAAAATCCAACACATGCTCATCCGGAACAAAACCCAGTTCATAACAGGGAACATTCTCGACTAATTCAGCGCAGAACTTCAAGGTAAACTCCATACCTTTTTTATCCCAGAAAGGGAGAAAGGAACAAATTATTAAGCGGGAGACGGCATCGGCCGGGCCTACTTTTTTTATAATGTTATTTTTTGTATGCTTGAGGAAGAAAATTTTTTCTAAAGGCGCCTTCTCTTTTAAGCATACTTTAGCATCTCCATGCCAGGGAGTACCGTATATCCAAAATTTCTTCTTCATCTTACGAACGATAATTCTATCATCGCTCAACGCGGCTGTATCTTTTTCTTTTTTCCACAAGTTAGCCATAGTACTTTTGCCGGACTGTGAACTTCCCGCAAAAAGTAACCCCCGGCCTTTGTCACTAATTCCACAGGAATGAACCATCATCCCCCGCCCTCTGCCCAACAGGTTTACCACCAGAATCTCGTCCAACGGATAAGTTAAGGGAAATGGCGCCGCTTGTTCTCCTATAACCGCTTTATTGTAAATTGTACCTGATTTAAAATCAGATTCTAAAGCAATCGATTGGTAGCTATTATCTAAGACATATCTACCGTTCTCCCCGAACATGCTCCAGGTGGTCCCCGCGTCAAAAAGTTTTTCCTTCAACCTTCGCTTAGAAAACCGGCCGCGGCAAACACGAAGAAGCACATCAGGGTCATTGTCGGAAGAAAAGGGCCGGTAGACATCATTCGGCTCAAATCTAAAACCGGAATCATGAAGCCTGACAGAAATAGTAATATCTCCGACGGTTATTTTTAATTGCTCCAATTATCTCTCCTTAACCGTTTATCTTTGCATAGCCATAACAACTTAGCCGGCTAACACTGCCGGATCACTTTTTAAGGCCTACGATCCCCCGTCAACACAGTGATTGCTCGGGTTTGTACAGCCGGTACCATTCTTGCTGGCTCCGACAGCAGCTGCTTTACACGCGGCTATTACTGCTTCTTCCGGCATAAGTTTTACCTGTTTAATCTCCGGCTTATTATAACGCTTTCTTTCCGCCATTATTATCCTCCTCCTAATTTTATCTTAAACTAACAACTTCTTTTTAGGGCCAAAGGCCTCAGCTCGAAGATGAGCAATTCGGCAAAGGTAATCTACCGGGCTTTCAGGGTCACCGTTTTCAAGCTTAGCCCAGGCGGGACATAAGCCGCACAGAAACGATAAATCGCACTTTCGGCATTTATAATCTGTTTTTGGTTTCTGCTCCCGAAACTTACCTATAAAATCATACCAGCCTTCCTGAAATGAGCCCCGGCGAAGATTATAACTGGGATCCCTCGACATCATACAAATACTTAACCCGCCATAAGGATCAATATGAAATGAAGTACGGCCGGCGCCGCAAATATAAAGTTTATCCGATTTTACCGGACCCCAAAATTTACGGCAGAATTCCTTCCACACCTTAAGCCGCTCGGCGTCCGCTAAATCAAATTCAATTACCTTTTCAGGTGAAATTCTTAGCTTGCACGGCGCCTTGGAGCCATCCAATCGGGGATTTAGAGCGGAATCAAAGTGGAATTGGACACCTAAATCTTGCGCGTATTTTTTAATATCCCAAAGCTCATGCTGATTGATGATTGTAACCATTGTTTTAAGTTTCAAAGGTATTTTTCTCTCTAAAAGCAGCTTTATCCCTTTTATACAGCGTTCAAAGGATCCCCTGACTCCGGTAACTTTTTCATAAGTTTCTTTTGTCATACCGTAGAGAGTTATTTCTACAACAAAAGGCGGCCAGTCTCTAAGATAATCGGCAATTTGGGAAGTAACTAAAGTTCCGTTTGTAAATAGGGTAATAATCAGCCCTTTCTTTTTAGCGTAAGTATAAATATCCAAAAAATCATCCCGTAGAAGAGGTTCGCCTCCGGTAATTAATAACCAAAGACAGCCGGCGTTAGTAATTTCATCTAAAATATGACAGATTTCTTTATAAGTCATCTCCTTTTTCTTGTGGTCATAGGCAACGTAACAGTGAGCGCATTTCAGATTACATCGTAATGTCGGCTCTACGGTTCCCCCCAAAGGAATTCTCACAGATACCGCTTTATTATGAATACGTTCACTAAATTTGTGGTAAGGAATTATTGGTATATGCTGACAGTTCATAGAAATTCTGCTTTTAGGTAAGTTTAATTCCCTCTATCTTTTCTAATTTTTGCAGGAATTCATTTAAGTCTTTTTCCGCCTTTTCGGGAATTACTTCAAACTCTTCTATAATTTTATCTCCTATTTCCCCAACTTCTCTTTCTCCATCAATAAGTTCCCAAATCCTTGCGGATACTTCAGTTAAGACATAAATACTCTCCAAATCCCCCATCCTTTGCCGAATAGGAACTAATATATACTCCTCGGCAATCTTCCGAAAAACTATGTCAGGGTTCTTCTGATAGCGCCTTTTTAAATAATTCACGTTTTCTATCCTGCTATTTTTTTTCATACTAATCTCTCAATGTTTTTTTAGGTAGTTGTCTCTTATATCTCTTCACTTTTCAAAAAACCCGCGATGTAAAGAGCCGGACATTTGGTCAGGTCAATTGTTTTAGTCTTTTCCCGCATCTGTCCGTTAGAATCATAAGTTATCTCAACTATCGGCCTAAATGGAAACTTTATATTTCTCTTAACAATCTTCCCTTTTTCTCTCGAATTTAACTTGACATAAGTGCCGAAGCTAAACGGACAACCAATCCTCTCCAGCAAAACCTTAAGTATTTTCTTTTCAAAAGAATTCTTCATATTGATAATTTGCTTCAGGGATTCGGGCGCGTAATTTTTAACGCGATGAGGTCGCGAATGGGTCAAAGCTTCATAAACATCCGCCACTCCAATTATCTTTGTATATTCATTTATAGCGCCGTTCCTTAAACCACGAGGGTAACCTGAACCGTCTACGCGCTCATGCTCCTGATAGACAACAGAGATAGCTTTTTTATATATCCCCTTAAACTTCTCTAAGATTTCAGCGCCAATTTCCGGATGACGTTTTATTCTTTTGTATTCATGTTCGCTTAACTTGCGGGGAAGTTTATACAAATCCCGAAATTTCACCATTCCTATATCATGCACAACAGCTATAGTACCTAATTCAACTAATTGAGCTTTGTCATATTCCAAACCAAGGCCTATCTCGACAGATAAAATACATACATTTACAACATGGGTATAAATAAAGTCGCTGTCCGTGGGTAAATTTATAAGATTTAAGATATTGTTATTGCCCAGACATTGCTGATTAACAAGTTTCTCCACATGAATAGTAATATTTTCACTCTCCGCGGCCACCTCTTGATCAGTCTCCGCCTTATCATAGACATCCTTCACTGAGCTGATAGTATCCCTATATAATTTTATAGACTCTTCCTCATTAAGTAACCTAAGCCCTCCCAGCGCGGAATAAGAGATCTTAGTTTCAGA
>JAGLLT010000014.1 GCA_023140385.1 Candidatus Omnitrophota bacterium | reverse complement strand
TGTAATCAATAATTACCGCCTCATCCCCCTCTTCATCCAGCCGGTCAAACCTGCCGGAAATCCTGTCTTTGTTCAAAATAATCTTAAAGGGTTCTTCAATACAGGTGGGAAGTTTCTTAATCTTCTCTTCCCTTTCAAAAAAATTTCTAATCGTTTCGCGCCCCGTGTTAAAACGCTCCTTCTCGTGGGCCTTTGTCAGATAACCTTCATTTATCCATATCTTTTCATAAAAAGCAAGTAAATTATCCAGCGTAATCTTTTTTTTGTTCATTTTATTTTGAAAGTATTCGCCGACAACATCATGTAAAATTTTACCATAAATTACAGTATGGTGTCTAAAAATAGGCACTCCCAATATATGAATGTACTTGTATTTCAGGGGACAGGTCAGGTAGTCATCCATCTTATAGGCATTTAGGTTAATGATTTTATCATCCGCTATCTCCGTCTTCTTTGCTTCCGGGCTATCGGCCCGCGGAGTATGCCTCTTTATTGTCTCGAGGGCGTTTGACTTATACGGTTCAAAGTCTGCCTTAGGCAAGTCCAGAGCTTCCAGCACAAAAATAGATACTTTTCGCGGGCGCTTGCCTCCATAATCCCTCGAACTCATCATAAAAAGTTCTTTCTTGGCTCTGGTCATAGCTACGTAAAAAAGCCGCCTCTCCTCCTGAAGATAAAAGTCACTCACCGGCAGAATATCCTTTACCAAATCATCAGGAAGCCTGATGGCCTCCCGCCTTCTCGGCCAGGGAAACTTACCCATAACCAGGCTCACCAAAAAAACCACCGGAAATTCAAGCCCCTTAGCTTTATGCACCGTTAAAACATTGACCGCCGGTATATCCGGATCGGCTTCAACCACAGCCGGGTCGTCTCCGCTATTAATCAACAGGTCCAGATGCGAAACGAACATAGGCACTCTGTCTTTCTCGGTCAGACTGCTAAAATTTTTTACTATCTCAAAGAACTTGGAGAGATTTTTAATTTTGTCTTCACTATCCTGGTTCTCTTGTTTTGTGAGGTAATTGAGGTAACCTGTTTCGCTTAAAAACATATAGAGCACGTTGCCCGCGGGTAAATTCCGGGAGGCTTCAAGAAACTTATCGATATCATTCAAAAACCGCTTTATTTTATCCGCTTCTTCAGCCTCAACGTTTATAAAGGAAGCTAGATTATCCGCTTCTTTAAATACGCTATAAAGAGAACTATTTCTTCTCCGGGCGTAATTCATAAAGAGGGTTAAGGCTTCCATCTTGACCTTATAAATCTGCGAACTTGCCAGGTAAAAGAGGCTGACAGAATCCGACAGATTAGAGAGAACTCTAAAAAAAGCGGTCGCCAGGCGAATTTCAGGCCGCGAGTAAAGCCCCTGATTGCCGCTAAAACGCCATGGTATAGCCTTCATATTCATAGCCTGCAGAAAAGGCTCAGCGTCATTGTTAGAACGCACCAAAATGGCAAAGTCCTGATAAGTATACTTGCCCTTATCAATCTTTTCCTTTATAAGTTCGCTGACAGCATCCGCTTCATGAGATAAGGTGTCATAATAAAGATGCCTGGGAAGAGGGCCTTTTTTGCTTATCCCCTTTAGCCTCTTGTCAATTCCCGCCTTTACTTCCAGGCGATCGGGGTTATTGTGCTCTATCAACCTGTAGGCACAATCTAAAATCGGCTGGGACGAACGGTAATTTTCTGTAATAACCACCTTTTTGGCATCCTGATAGGTATCCAAAAAACCCAGTACGTTGCTAATAGCCGCTCCTCTGAATTTATATATAGACTGGTCATCATCAGCTGAAACCGTCAGGTTTCCGTGGCCTCCCGCCAGCAGTTTAACCAGTTCAAACTGGGCATAATTAGTATCCTGAAATTCATCAACCAGGATATATTTAAACCTTTGCTGATACTCGCTTAATATCGTGGGGTGTTTTCTCAGTATTTTGAGTGTCAGAAAAAATTGGTCTCCGAAATCAATCATCCCTTCTTTTGACTTCAATTCCTGATACTTCTGATAGCAAAGAGCGACTTCTTCCTCCTTTTTGGCCAGTTCGCCTAATTCCCGATTGCCGGGCTCTTTTTTTAACTTCTTCTTTAACTTTTCGGCATAGGCCAGATACTCCTCGGGGCTTACATCCTCGTCGCGGGCTCTTGAAAAAACACTCACCAGAGCCTTGATGAAACTGTCCGGGTTGCCCAGGGGCCGGTAATAGTTCATAGGAAATTCAAAGAGACGCTCCTTGATAAAAATTATCTGCTCAGCTTTAGTCAAAACCTTGAAGTTGGAGTCCATGCCTATTTCAAGCGCCTTCTCGCTCAGCACCCTCTCCCCAAAAGCATGAAAGGTACTCACCCAGATGTCCGCGTATCCATAGGGAACTAAAACATCCGCTCTTTCTTCCATCTCGGCGGCAGCCTTATCGGTAAAGGTTAAGGCTAAAATCTGCTGGGGTTCCGCTCTTTTAGAGGCTATAAGATAGGCAATTCTTCTGGTAATAACTCTTGTCTTGCCGGTCCCGGCCCCGGCAATAATCAAAAGCGGCCCCTTGTCATGAATAACCGCTTTCTTTTGTTCGGGGTTTAGATTATTTAAAATATCCTGCTTTTTCATCCGTAACCGATCTCACTTTTGAATATGTTATCTTAATCTACTAGTTTATATATACTTTATATCATTATATAGTATAAGACTTGTTTTGCAAGTATATTTCAAAAACAATCTTTTAAAAACTTCTATTTTAAGCAGTTTTTTCGAACCTATTGATAATCAATTTGTTGCAAGAAATCCTTGCAGTAAACGCGGGAAAGCTTCCAATATTTTCCTTGACATCCTAAAGATAATAGGTATAATAGTAGTAGTTGTAATAGTAATTGGTAAATATAAAAAGGAGGTATACAAATGGCAAAAGCTATTTCTTTTAGTCTAAATGGAAAACCGTATACCTGCTCAAAGAAAGATGTTGAGCAGGCGTTAAAAAACGTTTCACCAGAAAGGGTCAATACATATTACATAATGGTTCATGGAAAACGATTCCCGGCTAAACAGGCACTGGCTGAAACGTTGAAAATCGGCCGTTCAACATTTATCACAACCGCTGCCCACCGACAGCTCGAAAAGATGGGTTTTGAGGTAGGCTGTACACTCTATAGCGATTAATTATCAGAGCAAGCTGGGATACTTTTCTGTGCATTTTTTCGGTTTCATTTCATACTGTTTTCTGCTATAATTATTTTAAATAGGCCGAAGGTACTAAATATGCAGACACAACCGCTTTTAAAAAACAGTTTTATTGCCCCCCAAAAGAACCGGCAATAAAATAATTGCTTTTAAATTTGGAGAACTTTTCTGCGGTCCAGGCGGTTTAGTTTTGGAGGTTGCTTCTTCCCAATTATGAAAAGTCTATCTAATAGAAAATTGTTAGCAGAATACAGAAAAGTATTCTCTGAGTATGAATCGGAACAAAATTTCGATAATTATTGTGCGAGAACATTAATTAGATTGTTAGTTCTAGAAAAAATTTTAACTGTAAGAGGTTATACGATTTCAATCCATCAAAAAAACACCTTATCTTTTGCTAGGAAATAAGTATGAAAAAATTTGTTGTTCCTGAGATATTGAAAATAGGTGAACATTACAACAATGATCAAATTAAATATGCGCTGGAGGTTTCTAATTTAGGTGGAATTAGACCAAAACTAAAAAATAAAGAGCTTGATTTTATAGTTCTAATTACCTCTGCTGAAGAAAACAAAAATACCACACGAAATCCATACGCAGATAAAATTGAAGGGGATATTTTAACATACACTGGAGCAGGATTAAAAGGAGATCAAGAAATATCAGGGGTCAATAAAAGAATTGTTGAGCAAATGGAAACTCCCATTCCAATATTAGGATTTATAAAAGAAGGCATTAGTCAATATAAATTTATCGGCTTTTTATTTTTATTAAGACATTATCAGGATTATCAAATAGATAATCAAAGCAATTTGAGAAAAGTATGGATTTTTGAATTCCAGATTTATTCAGATATTCCAATTTTAAAAATCGGAGATTTTGCAAAACCTTTTTTGCCTTTATACAGCCAATTTAAGAAAGATATTTTACCAGAAGATACCCTTATTGATTCTGTAATTCTAGAAAAACCCGAAAAAGAAAAAATATTACCAAAACTAACCGAAGAAACATTAAAAAGCATTGAGGCCTTAAAGAAAAACTTGCTAACCATTAATCCCTATGAATTTGAAGGTTTAATGGCTAAACTAATTGAACATACTGGATTTATAGATGTAAAAGTAACTAAAAAGAGCGGTGATGATGGTATTGATATCAGCGCTTTTTTAAGGCATAGATTTAGTTTAGATTTAAATTATCAATTTCAAGTAAAAAGATGGAAACATTCTGTTGGAAGAAAAGAAATAGCAAATTTAAGAGGAAGCTTAGGATTTAATAGCTTCGGAGTAATTATTTCAACAAGTCATTTTACATCAAGCGCAATTAGCGAAGCAAAGGGAATAGGTAAAACCCCAATAAATTTAATTGGCATTAAGGGTGTTTACCAAATCATAAAGGAAACAAATTTTGTAATTTAACCAAATAAGTCTACTGATATTTCGTAGGATTAATTTAATTGTTTTGATATACATGCACTGGCTAAAGTAGGTACAAGCAGAAATTATTTTTACTTGTTTTTTTGAATTCCTTTCTTCTCACAGGGTCTGTTACAAATAGGTAATGGGTTTGCTATGTGGTTACAGCTTAAATTTTCTCCGGCAGTCACAGCCGGGCGGGCTTCCTTTATCTCATTGACAAAATTTATACTGCATCAAGTACTTGGCGTAAGATTTGTTTTATAGTGTCATTACCCTCAGCTTCTATCCTACCTTCTATGTCAGTTAACTCCTGTTGTTTATCTTTGCGCTTCGGTTTAACTTTAAGTAAAACATCTTTAGCCAATTCAAGCTCCGCCGGATCATTGCTAGTTCTCAAAATCTGGAAAATATAATACGGAAGTTCGTTTAACTCTTCAGCGGTAAGTTGTTTCAAATCATAAATAAATGTAATTGGTACTACATGATAACTCCCTGCTAGTCCTTGATGCTTTATCCAATCAAATATATCTGTGCTTATCTGACGCAGTTTTTTATCACCGAAATAGTTTAGTTTACTAGCCACCCCCTGCATAATAACTTGTTGTTCTTTGTTAGGTTGTGTTAATAAAGTCTTAATTTTTTCTCCTAGTTTATCTCTAAGGACTGTATTTTTTGCACATTTTGTTAAGTTGCAGATTTCAATTATTTCCGATTTATCTTGGTTGGACGTATTGTCAAACTTATCTAGTATTTTATTGATAACATCTGCCTTTTTAGGTAGATTTGCGTGTTCGGATTTAATTTTTGATAAAGCACTCATTAAGTCGGTGTTGATAAGCTTTATTAGAATATTGTATTTTAAATCTGGATCTTTATAAAACTCATTATATAAATAATTAAAATAATCGTCATCTTGCAGTGCTTGATTCTCTAAACCCTCCATAAACTCTTCACCTTCTGACAAAATCTGATTTCCACTATTAGATATAAAATATTTAACACTCTCTAAGGATGCCTGTTGTATAAAATCTGATATGTAAGTTTCTAATTGATTTTTTATGCCATCAGGTACTACAAGCCATAGCGAAAAGCATAAAGGCATAAAAATCTTTCTATTGTTAGTATCCGTTGAGGAGTTTAATTCATTTATATCATCGAGCACATCATTCCAAAGAGGTTTATCATCAACTTTTGAAAAAATATCTTTTTTTTCTAACATTAATTTATTTAGATGCATATAGACATTTTTGCTTGGTATTCCTTTTTCGTTTTCTAAAAAATCTGAAATTTCTATTCCTTCTTGTGCTTCTTTTAAAATTTCTGTAAACTTTCTTAATAACTCGTTACTTGTATTTTCTGTGAAGAATTTGTCTTTAAATTTAGTAACTATTTTGATATTCTCAGGTATCTCCTGCGTTATATCGCCTGTAGTCATATTTTCAATGAATCCTCTAACATAATCTTCTGATACGAGTTGATCCTGAATTCCTAAATTGGCCGTAAGTAACTTTCCTGAGGAAGGCATAAAAAATACTGGTTGCACAATATTCTTCACCACTTTGCTTATCTGCTGTTGAGTAAGCCACCCTATGCGGGAAATGAATACTGATAGCAATATTTCCATAAAATCATCAGATATTTTCTCCTGCTTATCTTCTTCTGTCTTTTTAGAGATTATTGATATCCATCTATCAAATGTCGGCCTTCTCCACTCTTTTTTGTGCTTCAACATTATTTCTGCAAAAACATTAGGTTGGATATATATTAGGCACATCAATTCCAAATTTTCTGTTGCTGTATAAATGGAAGAAACAGTACTTTCTTCTAAGTCCTTCTTCTCCTTATAAAGAACAGAAAGTAATGAGTCAATAAATCTTGCCTTCATTATAGGATTGGTAATTTTTTCTAAGCGATCGCTTATTAACCTAGACAATGACGGTCTTTTCTTTTGAAAGTTATCAATACCTTTAATGAAACCTTGTGCGCTTTCGCTTTCTTGTTCTTCAAGAGCTATAAAGAAATCGTTTATGCCAGAGAATTCCTTTTCTTCATTTGAGCGGCGCATTGTATAAAAGATACGCGCATTTTTCAAGGGCGCCAAGTTTACAGTCCGTTTTTTGATATCAATAAATTTATCGAATATACTATTTTTGTCTTCAAGCCCCATATTCTTTAGTTGCTGAATATCTACAGAATCAACATCATAGATATTCTTTTCCTTGATTTTTTCCATAATCGCTGGAAAGCGACTTTCTAACAATAGGTAGCGACACAACTCAGGAGTTCTTTTGTCCAAGAAATCTGAGTCAAAGTCTTCATTTTCTCCACATCGGTGTAAAATAAGTAAATAGCTCGCTAACAATACATTGATAAATTGAATAACTTGCCTAGGATTATCTCGAAATGCTATAGTGATTAAGGCAGAGATAAGATCGTTATTAAAATGAGCAACATTCGTATTTTCAAGTTTACTTCTCACATATAGTTCCATTTCTGTAACAAAAAAATCTGGTATGCGAATTGTGGTACTAAAGAATTTTCTTAAAAATTCATCCGGATCATAGGCACTAGTATTTTCAACTTGATATATGTCCATAATATGCTTGCGCAATGCTTGTGCATCGCATGGAACAAGAAATACAACGTCTCTCTTCATTACTTTCTTATCTGGTTCAAGAAAAGTTTTTATTGCAGATAAAACTTCTAATGCTTTATCGCTAGATACCCTATCGATATTATCGAAAACAATTAATATCTTTTCATAATCTTTCCTGATTGCTTCAAGAATCCTTTTAAATTCTTTCTCAAACTCTGATGGATCTTGAAAGCGGTCACGCCCAATTGTTGTGGTTTCTGTATAAAAGAATGTTGTAGTAATTTTAAGTAGCCAAATTAGGACAGTGCCTCCAAAAACTAGTGATATCATCCATGATAAAATAGTCCAAAACATCCTCCAGCTAGTTAATATGGAAGATGGAATAATGGCAATTAGTAATCCTATTAATACAAACAGTACTAAAATTTCCCGTGCTTGTTTTACTTTTTCCCAATTTATTTTAATTTTACCTTCATTATTTTTGGTAATTGCGGAATCAATCCTATCGTTTATCTCAAACCTATCATCACCGATTTCAAAAATATCTTTGTTTATTTTTTTGCGTCCATATTCTTCTTTTAATTGTGAAACTAATTCTTTTAGAAATGCTCGTCTTAATATGTTATCTTTTTCGTGCTTCCATACATCAAAAATAATTACAGGAATTTTTCGCGTTTGTAATTCTGCTCGCAGAAAGTGTGCTAATGTACTTTTCCCACTACCCCACCTACCAAATAATCCTATGGTGAATGGAGTTTTACATTTTCTAACTATATCGACAAGGGTTTCTCCAAGCTCATAATGCCCAAATTTCAATTCCTCGCCATCTTCTACTGGTTTATCAATTAAAAAATTATATTCGATTTCTTTTTTATCTATTTTATTCATACTTTACCTCACTAATTCATCTATATTAATTCCTAAAGCATCAATTAGCTTGATAACCATCTCGTTTTTGAGGTGTTTCAATTTCTGCTTGATACGATATATATACTTTATATCATTATATAGCATAAGACTTGTTTTGCAAGTATATTTCAAAAACAGTCTTTTAAAAACTTTTGTTCCAGTTTAAGTAGTTTTTTCTTTCTTTTGCCAAAAATATAGCCTCCCGGACTGCCGTCTGACTTAATAACCCTATGGCAGGGAATAATAAAAGGATAGGGGTTACGTTTCAGTGCAGTTTTTTAAAGTACTCAATAATGCCGCGGGCCGTTTTTTCATCTATCAACTCTGCCTCTCTTAATTCTTTTAATCCTGCCTTTTCACCCGGTTGATAGCCCCAAGCCTTCTGAGCAGGCTCTTGTAAGGCTTGAGGCCAACGCTCCTTATCTCTTTTAAAATAACACCGGCACAGTTTGTTTTAGGTTGACAAAAAGAAATTATTTGCTATAATATGCTGAGATTAAAAAGTTAAATGAATTTATCGATTAAGGAGATGAAATGCCAACTAGAAAATCTGCCATAAAAGACTTAAAAAAGAATAAAATAAAACATACGCGAAATAAAGCAGTCCGCTCAGAATTGAAGACCAGAGACAAAACAATGAAGGCTTTATTGGGCGAAAAGAAGCTGGATGAGGCCAAAAGTTATCTTAAAACCTACATTACCAAACTGGACAAGGCTGCTTCTAAGAAAATTATTCATAAAAAAAAGGTCAGCAGAAAGTCCTCCCGCTTAATGAAAAAGCTCAACAGCCTTACCTCAGCGAGCACAACCTAAAAACAAGAGACTCAAGAATAATTTTTGACTCTGTCTTGCCCGTTTTCATAGCCAGGTCTGCCTCTATTATATACGTGAGTGATTTCTTTATAGAAGGCCCATCAAAACTTTTCACCTGGCTCATAAATTTTTCTATAAAAAAACTGTGAATGTTCAGCCGGCCGGCCGTATCCCGCGCGGATACTCCCTCATCAAGCATCCTTTTGGCCTTGATTATCCTCTCAAACTGCCAGGCTATCATTCCTATAAGCTTTACCGCGTCTCCTTTATTAAAAACCAGGCTTTTAATTATCCTTAACGCTTCCTGAGGCGCCTTTCTTGTAACGGCATCAGAAAAATTAAAAGCGGAGTAACTAACATCAAACCCGATTGTCGCCTCTATGTCCTTTGCGGTAATATTTTCCCTGGTACCAGCGTATAAAGATAATTTTTCAAGGGCGCTATCTAAGGCGCGAAGGTCGCTGCCTAATCTCATCTTTAACAACTGGACGGCGGCAGCCTCTACTCGTTTTTTTCTGCTGGCGGCAAGTTTAACAATCCAGCCGGCCATAGATGAAGCTAAAGGTTTACCGCAATTAATAAACTTTGAATAATCGTGTATTTCTTTATAAACATCCTTTTTTAGATTTATTTTGCCCACGGCCTCGAGCATAAGAACCGTAAATTCGCTGGGATTCTTTGAGTAGTTAAGGATATTTTTCTTATCGGAAGGAGTGAGAATATTAAAATTCCTGACTAAAATTAACTGCCGCCCCGCGAGGAAATCAAAAGAACGAGCGCGGTCAACTATCTCCCGCGCTCTAACATTTTCACCATAAAAAATCTTATAATTAAATCCTTGGCGGCTCTTTATTCCTTTAAAAACTTTATGCTTGATATCTTTTATGGCCGCTTCTCTTAAGTATTCGTCTTCTCCCGCTAACAGATAAACCGCGTTCATTGCCCCTTCTCTGCTTACCACCCTTCCACCGTTCTGGCTACAACTTCCAAGGCCAACTCCTTTGCCGCGTTCTCTATCAGGGCTTGTTTGTCTAAATTCGTACTGCTGAACTTCTGTTCTTTCATTGTAGTGTAGTACTCGGAATCCGCCTTGAACTTTTTCTCTTCCCATATTATCTTGTTTTTGTTTAAATCCGTATAGATAAGGTTAACTGTTAGAATCAGCCTGTATTCAGCAATTTCGTTATTAGCGCCGTAGGCAACGGGTTGTTTCTCAAAGTTAATAATTTCTCCCTGAAGCATTGAGTCCGCGTTCTCTTTGTCGTTGGCAATATTTAAAGAGCTGGCCCAGGCATAACGATCTTTAATAGCGTTCGTAATGTCCAACTCAATATTTGGCTCTGATGTTTTATTAGTAAATGTTTCCACGTAGATGGTTTTAATATGCGATGGAATCAGAGAGCCGGCCGTATATCCGCAGCCGCTGACAAACATCAGCAGAAAAATGACCGCTTTATACCTTTTCATTTCTTTTGCTTTTCTTTAACCTTTTTTAAATTCTCTTTTGCCATTTCAGCCCACTTCGTCCCGGGATAATTTGTTATAACAGACCGGTAATAAATAATGGCGCTGTCATACCCGCGCCTGCTTTCATAATATTGGGCAATTTCATACTCATGCTTGGCCTTTTTACTTTCCAGCCGGCTTATGGCCTTTTGAGCCTCCTCCACTAAATCTTCGGGAGGAGTCTCATCAATAAAGTCCTTAAATTCCCTTATTGCTTTATCGGTACTGCCCTGTTCATACTCTGACGGCTGACTGGCCATTAAAGAACAAATGGCAATCTGATACCGGGCATTATCTACGAGAGAACTTTCGGGATATTTTTTTATCACCTTTTCAAAGGCTTCAACAGCCTTGGCGTACTCTTTCATTTTTTTATAACACTCCCCCATTTGAAATTGGGCGTCATCGCCAAGCTCACTGTATGGAGCATTGTCAACAATAGTCGCGAATATTTGTTCAGCCGTCGCGAGGGCGGGCAGTAACTCCAATCCCAAAATTTTTCGCTTCTTTCCGTCAAGAAAAACATTGCCTATCTCATACATCTTTTCAACAATCTGGGAAGTCCTTTTTGAGTTGGGATACTGGGACAGTATTTTATCGTAAACTACAAAAGCTTTGTAATACAACTCCTCCCTCTGATATGATAACCCGCTATAATAACCCGCGTCAGGAGCCAGAGAAGAGCCGGAATAAGAGTTCACCAACTTTTCAAACTCCACCGCCGCACTTTTATATTCTTCGTTATCATAAAAGCTCTTGGCGTAGTCAAACTGTTTCTGAGGCGTTGATTTGGGCGCGTGCTTAGGATTTACCCATCCTTTTGTCTTAGGTGTCCAAACCCAAAAGGCATGGCAATCCGAAAAACACAAAAAAATGAGCCCGATTACAGATAAAAGAAAACCTATTTTTTTCATATATTTTAATATACCACTGAAGGTTATCTTTGTCAAGAAAACAGAAAAAAGGAAGAGCAGGAGTGTCTTTTTTTCTCAGGATAGTTTGCTTTTAATGAAAGCCGCCATATCATCTTTGCATTTACCTGTCATATCCAAAAATTCAACACCCAAATCGTATTTGGCAAGGGTCGCGAACCTTTTGGTCCAAACTACTTTGCAAAGGGATTTAATTTTGCGGTTTCTGAAAGGAAAGCTAAATGCTAAAACTAATCTTGAATTAAGCGGTATGAAATCATCTGTAATCAGGCGGGTTCCGCCTTCACTTACATTTTTGATCGCGCCTGTTAACGTGTCGTTATTAAGGAGGCCAATTGTTTTATATTCCGCCGGTAAGGCACAGTCAAAACGAGAAAAACACCTTCTTTCGATAGAGCCGCTTGCATCCATACACAATCTCTCCTTTTGGTCGAAAAAGGCAATATGTCCCATTCTCCCCAAGAACGGGATCATTAGGTAAGCGAGCGCGTTAACATTGTAAATTTAATATACCACAAAAGCTCCTATTTTGTCAAGTTATTCATTGACAAAAGTTGTTAAAAATGAAATAATTAATATTAAAGGTACGTCGCTGAATGAACCATCATACAATAAACATAAATACATCAGGAGTGATTGGCAACATTCCTATTAAAACAATAACGTAGTTTCAAAAAAATACGGATTCCGTATATTAATTGTTATAGGAGAAAAAATGAAGAAAAAAATATTATCAATAACGTTTATATGTCTTTGCTTATTTATCACTGCTGCTAACAAAACCTTGGCAGAAACAAAAAATGAGAAAAGCATTATTTCTTATGGGGCAGACAAAAAACTGGAAGTAGCATGGAAAAAAATTGATAACCATACTAAAAAAGAGATAGAACATTATCTTGTAATAGAATTAGGGTTGTCCTCAACGGGACACATTGAATTGATAGGAAATTACAGATTAACGGAGGATGATGAATTCGGAAAACAGAGACACCAAATATTGCATTTCATTCAGAAAGATCTGCTTGGAAGTAGACTTTTCTGGTCTTGTCTAGTAAATGTAGATAACTATAAGGTGAAGATCCTATACCCCGATACAAACAAAGAACTAATTGGACATTTGAAGCATGATTAAAATATAAATAACCTATAACAACGCACTACACCTGCCTTTTCCCGCGCCGAAAACGGCGCGCTCAAAGGCAGGTGAGTTTAAATGTTATTTGTAAAAAGATGAAAAGAAATAAAATATTTTTAATGGTTTCTTTGTTGAGTATGGTGTTTATAATTTCATGTAAAAAACCGCCATCTATCTATAATGAGATTAAACAACCAAACCCCAATATTCATTTCTCAGATGTTGAAAGACAAACAAAACTAGTCAATTTATTAAAACAAAATAATATCCCATATACCGTGGAGCAATTTGATAAAGACGGAAATGATTATATAGCTTGGGAATCCCAATACAGTAAAATGGTTAGAACTTTAATCAAAGATATTTATGAAGAAAATGGGGAGCAGCTTCCTTCAAATATTTCATTTATCACAGAGGAACAAAATAAATATTTTATATCTCTATTAGAAGAAAATGGCATTTCATGCAAAGTCGTTAAAAAAACAATAAATGGTAAAAAAGAAACAAATATTGAATATGTATCTGAAGACGAAGATAAGATAAGAAGTTTGAAAATAAAGGTGCTGAAAGAAAAACCTATTAATATTCCCAGATAACAAATCACTGAAGCCGACGTGGAATAAGCGCTTGTGGCAGAAAGCTGATTTATGTTAATTCCCACGCGGCTTAGTTCAACCGTTATGACGATAAAATAGAAAAATCATAAAAAAACTATTTATTGACTTAATGTGGTAATTATTTTATAATTATGGTATAATTATTATGGATATACAGTTTGTTTGGGATAAAAATAAGGGTAAAATTAACCAAAAGAAACATCAGGTTTCTTTTAAAGAAGCACAGACTGTTTTTCTTGACGATATTGCTCAAATTATCTATGATCCAGATCATTCTAAAAGTGAGGATAGATTCTTGCTTTTAGGAATGAGCATGCGCTTAAGAATACTTGTAGTATGTCATTGTTATAGAGAAAATGATGAAATAATAAGAATCATATCAGCACGAAAAGCAACAAAGAAGGAGGAGAAACAATACTATGCGAAAAGAATATGATTTTTCAAAATCCACAAAAAATCCTTACGTTAAACGGCTAAAACAGCAAATTAGTATTAGAATTGAACGGAAAACGATTGATTATTTTAAATCTCTTGCTGGAGAAACAGGCGTCCCATATCAAAACTTAATTAATCTTTACCTTAGAGATTGCGCGCAATCACATAGAAAACCTCAATTTAAATGGTCATAACAAAACAATCCAGGCAATTTTATTTCGCGGCAAAGCCGCTCCATAAAATACCTGATCTCCATGTTACGGGAAAATAAAAAGGGCTGAGGAATAATGGAAAAGAGAATTATATTATTTTTTTTATTAATCTTTCTTTTAGCCGGGTGCTGTGAAACCACTAATACTCCTAAAGATGATTCACCGTCCAGAGGCCGTACCACGAGGAAAATTGCAATGGATAAATATGGAAAAACGATGCAGGAGTTAACAATGGAAGAGTTTAAAGATGTATTCCACATTTGGCTAAGAGAATAAAAGCATGGGATTTGATTTATTGAAGCCCAAAAATTATGGGATGATCCCGATTTAATTGAAATTCCTGCCAAGACGGTAGATGAACCAAGATTTTTGGTTGTTGGCAAGATTGAGGAAAAATGTTGGTCGGGAATTATTGTTTATCGTAACGAAAAATTAAGAATTATCTCTGTGCGTCGCTCTAGACCAGAGGAGGTGGAAATGTATGAAAGCTAAAGAATTTGATAAAAAATTTGATAAAGGCAAAAACATTAAGAAGTATTTAGATCTCTCAAAAGCCAGAAGGCCGGAGCAGGAACAAAAGAGAGTAAATGTTGATTTTCCTATTTGGATGGTTCATTCGCTTGATAAAGAAGCCAAGCGCCTCGGGGTTCCTCGTCAGTCTATTATCAAAGTTTGGGTTGCGGAACGGTTAGAAGAAGCCATCGCAAAATAGTAGATAAACTTATAACCAAGCAATTCAGTGGATGTTGTATAAGCGGCCGCGCAAAAATTAGAAATTTTTGATTTTTATGTGCCTACAACGTTACTTAGTTCAACCGTTAGGTAAAAAAAGAGACATAGTAAGAGGGGGCAACTTAACCCCCCTCTTTTTTTATGTTACAAAAGGCTTAATATCCAGAACATAACCGGCAAGAGTGGGATGAGCAGGAGGGTGGTAAAAATCCAGCATGAATTTGAAAGATCCTGGTCAAGATTGAATAAAGCGGGCAGCATTAAGCTTGTAATGGCCGTGGGCATAAAGGACTCAATCAAAGCTACCTTAAAGAGTAAACCCCCCAGAATAAAACGATAACCCAAAAAATAAGCAATGGCTAAGCCTATAAGGGGCGACCAGATAAATTTTATAACACTCATGGAAAGCACCGGCACCTTAAATCTCTTAATCGCCCTTAATTTTAAGGTCATACCGATGGCCAGCATATATACAAAGGTTGTCGCGGGTATCAAAAAACCGTTTAACTGTTGTATAAAACCCGGCCTGGGTACATCAAGTAAGTTAAGCCCAATACCGGCGGCGAGGCCCAAAAGAGGAAATAATCTTATACCATCAGTAAAAACCTTCTTAAGATTATCTTTAATTTTTACTCCCTTTTGGGAACTGTAATTTTCGGCTATATAAAAACCGATGGTATAGTAAAAGGGTTTAAAATAAAGACAGTAAAGGACGGTCAGGCCAAAGCCCGCTTCACCGTATAAAACAAAAGCAATAAAGCCGCCCAATGTATAGCCTATATTGGAGAACATAGCTGAGGTTAGATAACTTCCCGCCTGCTTCCGGTTTAACCCGTGAACTTTTACAAAAAAGAAAGCAGGCACCAAAGCCAGCGTGGAAATAGCCATTCCTACCAGCGGCAGGGTAAAGATTTTGGCGCTGGTTAATTCAAGCTTCCAGAAAGAGAATAAAACCACAAAAGGCGTAACCGTTTTGGTCAAAAACACAATAAGCCGTATTGAAACGCGCTCCGGCCCGGGTATAAGGTTTTTCTTTCTCAAGCCATAACCGGCGGCAAGCGGCAAAAACAAAATTAATAACACATAAAAAGTTCTAAAAATTTCCTGTTTTAACATATCTTTTAAATAGTACCACATTCTCTCCCGCTATCAAGATATTTCTGATTGAAACTCGGTTTTAATCAAGCCTGAAGGTTAGGCCAAGTAAAGCTCCGTAATATAAAAAAAGGAGCGGGGCGGTTACGCCTTCAAAGTGAAAAAAAGCGCAGGGAATTTTTTCAAAGATTTGAGCGGTTTTAACCATAGAAAAAAGAGTGAGCCATAAACTTTCACTGAAAATCTTAGCCAGAGTAAATGATAAAAAACTCACTACACTCACCAAAAAGCCCAGCGCCAGAGAAATAGTCAACAGAGGCAAGATAAACAGGTTAGCTATAACGCTCACTAAAGAGGCTTGATGAAAATAGTGTAAAGTTAAAGGCATAACGCCCAGCCAGGCGGAAAATGAAACACAGGCGGCTTGCCCCGTAAACAGCAAAGTCTTCCTCAGCCAGGGGAGCGGAGCCTTTTTAACAAGCTCAAAGGCCGGACCGGTAAAATTCAGAAGTTTGGGGGTCAGATAAACAATAGAAAGGACGGCTGCAAAGGAAAGCTGAAACCCTACATCAAAAAGCTGATAAGGATTAAAAAGCAGCATACAAAACGCCGCCAGCCCTAAAGAATTATATAAGTCAACATCTCTTTCCAAAACCATCGCCCCTAAAACAAGGCTTCCCATAATACAGGCACGCACAACAGAGGCTCTCATTCCGGTTAAAAAACAGTAAAAAATCAAAAAACAGATACAGAGAACTACAGCCGCTTTGGCCTTGACGCGCGTTAACCTGAAAATAGCCAAAATAATTAAGATCACCAGGCCCACGTGCAAACCGCTGATAGCTAAAATATGGACACAGCCGGTATGAATAAAAGAGTCAAGGACGGGCGCCGGAATTTCCTTCCGGTCGCCTAAAATAAGGGCGCTTAATATGGCGCTGTGGGTTGGCGGTAAAAGCGAGGCGTACTTTTTCTTTAAATTATTCTTTAAGCAATAGGCGGCTTTCAGTAAGGATTTGCCTTTGTTTCCACCCAGCCTGACAATTCCGTCTTTTTTATTTACGTAAAAGAGCCCGTAAATACCTCTCCTTTTTAAGTACTCTCCGTAATCAAACTGCTGAGGGTGTTCGGGCGCCCGCGGCCTGGACAAACTGCCTTCTAAAAGGAATGTATCTCCGTATCTAAAATCTCCGGCTCTAAGATTATAAACACTCACCTTTAACTTACCGGAAACATCAATCCTCTCTCCCTCTTTTATCAAAGAGGCTGTCTCAAATAAAAACTCCACTACTTCTCTTTTAAAGCGGTCAACCGTCCCTTGCGGGTTGTCGGCAATGAAACCTTCTACTATAACCTTTTCTTTCTCCTCACTGATAAACTCTCCGATATTATCATCCGGCACAAAAGAGGCAATCTGAAACCTCAAAAAACCAAAAGCCGACAGGCTTAATACCAGGCACAAAAAAAATATCCGTTTATTCAAGAGGAAGATAAAAGAAAAAAGGAGGCCGCCAAAACACAAGAGATATAGAATAAAAAAAGGCAGCTTAATCTGATTAGCCGCCGCGGCCCCTAAAATAAAAAAGACACTTACCCAAAACCAGGGACGTTCCACGCTATGATAATTTTCGGTTCTCAGGGGGTCATTATTCATTTAAGTAGTATATATTCCCTCATCTTTTCAAATTTTTTATCTCCTATCCCCTTAACCTTTTTAATGTCTTCCCTGTGTATAAAATCCCCTTTCTCCAGGCGGTAAGCCGTGATCCTGGCGGCTATCACTTTTCCTACCCCCGGCAGACTGCTAAGCTCGTCTACATCAGCTCTATTTATATTGACCTGTTTACTCTTCTTAATTTCTTCCTCTATCAAACCCGCGCCCCGCTTAAAATCCTGCTGGCTCGCGCTTTCATCAGGGCTCTTAATCGACCTTTTAAAGTGAAGAGTGCCCATACCTAAAATAAGGGCCAGAATAATAAAGATGGTGATAAGCTTTTCTTCTTTGGTAAGATTTAACATACAGAAAATATAGGGTAAACTACATATTAGTAAGAGCGTAAACAATAATGTTTATGCCGATTTTGAAGGAATTTTCTATGCCCTCATCTCCCGCGCCGGCCGCTTGCTGCCACTCCATGTTCGAATGGGCATAGTCATGGTGGGACTTTTTTGTTCCCGGCCACTTTAAACCACCGGCCTCCGCCCATCCGTCACAAGCATCACCTGTCGCCAAATAACATACTATCATTTTCTCGTCGTGATACATCGCGTAGGCCTCAACCGGCAAATCTTTGTACAAGGCATCGCCCAGGTCGCCGTATTTTTTAAACTTGTAAAATGACTGCCATATGGGATGACTCATACGAAGCTTTTTAAAGCTCTTTTTCGGAAAAACCTTTTTCATTTCTTTATAGAAACTCTCTTCGAAGGGCCCCTTTTCAGCGTTGTCGTTGACTACAAAAAAGAAACCTCCGCGGGTAAGGTACTCACGCAGGTTATCTATCTCTTTTGAACTCCAGAGAAACTCGTTGTGGCCGTTCATAAAAAGCATCGGAAACTTAAACAGCCCCTTTTTATCGGTAAAATCAATCTTTTTCTCTTCAATAGAAACCCTAATATTGGTGCGGCGCCCAAGTTCATTCATTAAGTTGGGAATAGTCGTCGGGTCGTTATCCCAGTCGGCATAAGTTGAAATAGGAAAAATCAGCCGGCCTCTTATTCTCTTCCCTCTGCCTGTTATTCGTGCCGTAGAGGTAAACTTAAGCTTACCGGTCATCGACTTATCCATACCCAAACTATCTAAATCCTTGAGGTCTAAGTCTATCTTAAAATCCTCAGTGCCTACGTCAATACTTGTACTTAAAGCGGGCATGTCCAGTTTTCTATCAACCGTAATGGCATCCTGTTTAGGAACCATAAGTTCTTTAACTGGTGTAATTCCTTCTTTTGAAACCACAGTATCATGTTTTTTCCTCTCTGTGGGCCGGCCTATGTCTTTACTCGAAATAAGCTTGGCATCAAAAAGAATTTTTCTCACGCTGGGCTTAACGATCAAAATATTAGCCAAACATAAAAGCAAGATTACATGAATCGCTACCGCGATTATTAACGGATATGGTTTTTCTTTCATATTATTCTCTATTTCACTTACTTCGCATTCTGCTAATAGTTTTTTCCGGGATTAGAAATGATACTGATTTAATATTGGCGGCCGCGCAAACATTTAATACGTCAACTATGCGTTCATGGCGCGTATTCCAATCTCCGCTGATAATAACCGGCTGATCTTCAAAACTCTCAGACAGGCTTAATAATATCCCTTTTAGCTCCGGCAAATCCCTTGACTTTGAACTATCGTACTTTTTCTCATTCATCAACACCGTTCCGTCAGACAAAACGTTTATCAGTACGTCTACCGCTATCGCCGGCTTCTTCTGAACGCCAACAGAGGTAGGAAGATTAACATTAAGCAGGCTTTCAGCGACAAAAAAACTTGAAGCGCACATAAAGAAAATCAAAAGCTGGAAAACTATGTCAATCATCGGAGCTAACTCAAAGCCAATTTCCTCATCATTTTTGGGTAAAAACTTCATCTTCTCTAAACCCTCGCCTATTTTTGTTCTTCCTGGTAAGCGGCAAAAGATACATCCCACACGCCTGCCGCCGCGCAGGCGCTCATAACTTCAGAAACCCGACCGTGGGATACATTTTTATCAGCCCTGATGATAATTGCCTGATGCACATGCTTAAGAGGCAAATCAGCAAGTATAGCTACTATCTGCTCCGGCCGGTAAATGATTTGATTTATAATTATCGTCCCATCTTTTCTTATGTTAACAATTAGATTTTGTGCAGCCTCCTGCAAAGACTTCGCCTCATCGGCAACCGGAATTTTAATATCTTTCTCAGTCTCCAGCTGATGAAAAGTTGAGACACTCATAAAAAAAATGAGCAGCTGAAAAACCACGTCTATCATCGGAGCCATCTGAAATCCAAATTGCTTTTTATCCTGTTTTAAAAATCTCATCTTATATCTCTTTAGCTGTTTTTCCTGCCCAGATATAGGCTAATATCACCGGCGTTTATTTCAACCTCGAAAACAATCTTCTCCAACCTGTTTCTGAAGTAAAAGAAAAAGCCCATAGCCGGAATAGCAACTATCAGGCCAAAGGCGGTCGTAACAAGCGCCTGAGCTACGCCCCCGGCCAAAGCCGTAGGCTTTCCCAGTCCAGCTTCATAAGCAATAATGTTAAACGCCTGGATCATACCCAGCACCGTACCTAACAGTCCAAGCATGGGCGCGGTGGTACCAATAGTAGAAAGATAATTTACTCTTTGCTGAAGGCCAACAGCCTCCTTGGCTCCCGTCTCAGACATCGCCTCCTGCACCATTTTTAAGTCCTGGCCGCACTTCTTTAAGCCGGACAGAATAACATTGGACATAAAGCTACCCTGCAATTCGCTCTCCTGCATAGCTTTTTTCAGGTCTCTCGCCTTCAAGGTTTCCTTCACCCCGTCTAAGTAACCCGCAGGAATCATCTTTGCGGAACGTAACCTGAAAAAAAGATCAATAATCAGAGTCAAAGCTACAATGGACAATATACCAATAACCGCCATTACCCAGCCCCCGTTAAATATCAACCGCCAAAAGGTCAAGCCCTTGCCCCCCTCTACCGCCGCGTCCTGCGCGCAAACACTAACACAAACCGCCAATGAAAGAACCGGCATTAAAACAAAAGTCGCTTTTTTAAAATTACTCCTGTTTGTCCTTTTCAACATTTCCCTTTCTCCTTTTCTTAAGACTGTTTATTTTTTCCTTTGATTCAGCGGAAAAATCACCCTGAGGAAACTCTTTAATAAACTCTTCGTATGTTTTAAGTGCCCTTAGGTTATCGCCTAACTTTTCATAACAGAGGCCGCTTTTAAATTTAGCCTTTCTTGCCCACTTAACCTGATGATAAAGAACAACAACCCTCAAATAGGAAATTAACGACTTCTCAAATTCGCCTTCTCCAAAATAAATTTCACCCAGTTTAAAATTAATCTCTCCCAGCAGATCATCGCCGCCCGAAGCTGCCAAGTCTTCGTATATCTTTATCGCCTTATCCCGCCTGCCATCTTTAAAAAATATGTTTGCCAGGTTCAGTTTAAAGTTACTGACGTTTCCGGCAGAAGGATATTTCTTTATAAACTCCTCCTGCATCCTTACCGCCTTTTCAACCTGCCCTAATTCAATCAAACAGTTGGCCGCCTTCAAATGCGCCCGGGCTCCCCAACTCAAAGGGCCGTACTTACCCATCACCTCCAGATATTTCTTATAGGCCTGCTCATAGTTGCCCATGAAAAAATCACTGTCGGCTAAAAGCAAAAGCTGGGGCTTAGGAGAATTAACCTTTTTAATATCCGTATAAACTATCGTAAAGGTAACCTTCTTATCAGGAGACTGAATAAGCACCTCTTTATCATCGGCTCCCAGAATTTCCCCTTTTATTACTTTACCGCTTTTTAAAATAACTTCATCCAGGGCAAAAGCGCAAGTTCCTTTTAATATTATAATCCCTATTAGAAAAAAAGAAAGCAAAACATTCTTATTTAGTTTCATTGCTTAATATTCAAACCTTTCAACTTTTGATTAGCAGTCTCCGCTTCTTCGGTATCCGGGTAATTACTGATTAGTTTCTTATACAATGACGCGGCTTTGTCGTGAACGCCCAATTCCTCCTGGCACCGGCCGGCCATAAGAAGGGATTCGGCAGCCCATTCCTTTTTATCTGAACAAAAAACAATAATATGCTGATAGCAAGCCAGCGCCTCCTTGCACTTACCTTTATCAAAGTAAATTTGTCCCAATCTATAATACGCTTCAACCGTCCCTTTGTCTCTATAATTAGTTATGACGCTGTTATATATCTCCTCCGCCTCATCAAACATATCGCGGTAATACAAGCTGTCTGCCAGCCCCATATTGGCCTCAACCGTGAATTCTGAGCGGGGATACTGATTAATTAACTTTTTAAAAAATTCTCCGGCTTGCCGGTAATCTTTTGATTTGAGATAAATCTCCCCTTTGCCCAAGAGGCAGGCTTTAAGCATCTCTTCGTTCTCCGCTTTTGAGCCTATTAATTCATAAAAGTTCATCGCTTCACGTTGGCTGTCGGCAGTCAACAAAATGCTCCCGATGGCATAGATACTGCTCTCTGAAGGTACTGCCTTAGAAAAGTTATCGGTTAAAAGAAATATTTTTTTCGCGGATTCGAGAGCTTGTTTATTAAGCTTCTTTGCCAAATATAACTCCCCTAAGCTTGCATACAGTTCAACAAGAAGGAGTGTTTTGCCCTTATAGTCTTTAGTTAAACAGTTGAAAAACTCAAGCCCTTCATCATATTCCTTGTTCTCAAGATAAAAGTCCAACATCTGTTTTATTACCCTGCCGGCTAAAAGATCATCGGGGTAGGCATTCAAAAAATTCCTGCCGGTGCCAAAAGCGTTTTGATGTTCTTTATTATTAAAAGAACTCTCGATCAGCTCAAGACTAGCCTTTTTGGCCATCTCCGTCCCTTGATAATCACGAGACAGCCTCTTCCACTGTTTATTGGCACTCTCGGTGTCACCGCTATAAGCATAACTTCTCCCCAGGCGATAAAGGGCCGCCGGAGCAATTTCCTCACCGGCAAATTTATCAACTACCTGCCGGTAATATTCGATGGCCCGGCTAAAGCGGCTGTCGCCATAATAAACATTGCCTATTTCAAACAAAACAATCGGAAGCATTTTGCTCTGAGGGAAGGCATTAACAAACTTCTCATAATATTTAAGCGCTTCGGAGCTCTCATCCAGTTTAAAATAACACCAGCCTATATTATAAACCACCAGATCCATATAGTCGGCATCCTTAAAGCTGCTCTCTACTATCTTATACAGTTTGAGGGAAGCTTCATAGTCACCTTTAGCTGAAAAAGCATACCCCAACCTGAAGGCAGCCTGCGGCATCTGAGGACTGTTTGGAAATTTCTCAAGAAAGACTTTATACGCCTCTATTGCCTTAGAAAAGTTATTCAGATAAAAATACGAATTCCCCAGATTAAATAAGTTTTCCTCTTCAAAAACCCCTTTGCCAATATCAACTTGCTTTTCATAAAACTCCGCCGCTCTTTTATAGTCACCTTTTGAATAGAAATAACCGGCTATTGTCTTTTCAATCTTCAGCCCCTCTTTTTCTTGCGCGTCAATATCCGCGAGCTTAGCATACGAGCCAAGCAGTTCTTTTATCTTTTCCTGCTCCACATAAGTTAATACGCTAATCTCCTGAATATCGGACTTTAGGCGGCTGGCTGGAAATTTTTTCAGAAAATCTTCACAAATGATTCTGGCTTCATAAAATTTATCTTGACTATAATAAGTCGCGGCCATGCGGTAACGCGCCATCTCCAGCAAGTTAACCTTTTTATTGAAGTAAGAAGTTTGAGATTTTACGCCGCGCAGAAATTCAATCGCTTTTTCATGGTTCTTCACTTTTAGGGCAATATCACCCATCTGGTAATATGTGTCATCAATTAAAACTGAATCTTTAGGAATTTTCTTAAAAACCTCAATCGCTTTTTTATGGTCATTTTGTTCTTTATACATAGTGCCTAAAATATAAATCTTTTCCAATGATTTAAGATTGGAGGACGACTTAATCAATTTTTGAAAACAGCGCTCCGCCGAAGGCATATCGCCTTTTGTATAAAATGTCCAGGCCTTGCCCATATTCACTTCCGCCCGCTTGCCCGGATACTTCCTGTAAATTTTATCATAGGTGGAAATGGCTAAATTATACTCCCCTAACTTCCGGTAACATTCGGCCAGGCCCAACATAGAATCAACGGCTATTTTTTTTTCATCCACATACTCGCTGAGTACCTCGCGAAACCTGCCCTTTGCTTTTTTATACTCACCGCTTTTTAAATAAGACAAGCCCTGTCCATAAAAGGCATAGGGCATATATTCGCTGTCAGGATATTTTTCAATCAATACCTGAAAAGCGGCCGCGGCTTTCTCATACTTTTGGCTGTCAAAATATTCCTGACCCTGCCTTAATAGCTGGCTGTCTGTAGCGGCAAAAGCCAAAACGCAAAAATTTAATCCTGTAAAAATAATAATAAACCAGCATAAAAGGCGTTTTACCATTGCCAATCTATCACCTCTCTCTTTTCTTTATTCTTTTCTTTTTTCAGGCAACCCTTGTTCATTCTAACATTGCCCCTCTTTTTTAACCTCTTAAAAATCTACACAAGGACAATATTGACCAGCCGGTCGGGTACAACAATAATTTTCTTTATCTCTCTATTATTAAGATAATTTTTTATCGTTTCATCTTCCAGAGCGGCCGTCTTCAGGCTGGCCTCGCCAGACCCCCTGGCCAGTTCTATCTTTGAACGAACTTTACCGTTAATCTGAATAATCACGGAGACAGAACCCTCCTTCAATACTGACTCATCATAATCAGGCCATTTATTTTCAAAAATACTCGGCTTATTGCCTAAGGCCTGCCAGAGCTCTTCCGCTATGTGGGGGGCGAAGGGAGAAAAAAGAATAACAGTTGATTCAATGGCCGCTTTGAGGTTTTTATAGTCTTTCTTACCTTCATTGGAATAACCCGATTCAACGTCAATCTTTGTCTGTTTATCCATCACGCTCTTTATTTTATTAACTAACTCCATAATAGAGCTGATGGCCGTATTAAAGTGAAAAGAGCCCTCCATATCCAAAGTTACTTTTTTAATTACCTCATTGTTTTTTTTCTTCAGCCTCTTAACAAGCTTCTCATCCCTGATCTCCGGCGCCGCGTTTTTAAGGAGAGAACCGGCTGTCTTCCATACCTTATTCAAAAACCTCCACGCGCCCTCAACCGCCCGGTCATTCCACTCAGCATCCTTTTCGGGCGGGCCGATAAACAAAGTGTAAACTCTTATCGTATCCGCCCCATAGTCCGCGATTAACTTATCGGGGCTGACTACATTGCCTTTGGACTTAGACATTTTGGCCCCATCCTTAACAATCATACCTTGAGTAAATAACCTCTCAAAGGGCTCTTTAAAACCGACAAAACCCATATCACAAAAAACCTTGGTAATAAATCTCGAGTACAAAAGATGTAAAATGGCGTGCTCAACTCCTCCGATATACTGATCAACCGGCAGCCACTTATTTACCATCTCAACATCAAAAGCCTTTTCCGCGTTATCAGGCGACAGAAATCTCAGGTAATACCAGCTGGAGTCAACAAAGGTGTCCATGGTATCCACTTCGCGCCTGGCAGGGCCGCCACAGGCGGGACAGGCGGTATTAATAAAATCTTTATTATCCTGAAGCGGTGACACGCCGCTTGGCCTGAACTCAATATCATACGGCAGCTCAACCGGCAGATTCTCCTCCTTTACCGGCACAATACCGCATTTATCACAGTACACTATGGGGATAGGGGCTCCCCAGTATCTCTGCCTCGAAATAAGCCAGTCGCGCAGTTTATAATTTACGGCTTTTTTGCCCATACTGCTTTTCTGCATCCAGAGGGCCATCTTTTCCTTAGCTTCTTTTGAACCTATCCCATTAAACTGCGCCGAGTTTACTAATACGCCCTCGCCTTCAAAGGCGCGGCTCATTGATGAAGCCTCCAGATGACATTCGGGATTATCAATAACCACTTTAATATTCAGGCTGTACTTTTTGGCAAACTCAAAATCACGCTGGTCGTGAGCGGGTACGGCCATTACAGCCCCGGTACCATATTCAAAAAGGACATAATTGGCTATCCAAAGGGGTATTTTTTCGTTATTTACGGGGTTAATAACGTACCTGCCGCTAAAGATTCCCTCTTTTTCAACCTGCCCAAACTGCCTGTCAAAACTACTCTGGCCTTTTATCTTCTCTAAAAAATCATTAATTCTTGCTTTCTCAGGTAAATCCTTGAGAATCTCATTTATAAAAGGATGTTCGGGCGCCAATACCATATAGGCGGCGCCGAAAATAGTGTCGGGCCGGGTAGTGAAACAGCTTAAAGTTTTATTCATACCCTCAACCTTAAAATCAATAAAGGAACCTTCTGACCTGCCAATCCAGTTTCTCTGCATTATTTTAACACGCTCAGGCCACTCCTTAAGAAGTTCCAGGTCATCAAGTAGTCTTTGGGCGTAATCCGTTATTTTAAAAAACCACTGCTTAAGCTTTTTTTGTTTCACCCGCGAAGAACACCTCTCGCAGGCGCCGTTTATTACCTGTTCATTAGCCAGTACCGTCCGGCATCCGGGACACCAATTGACAGAGGCCTCCTTTTTGTAAGTCAGGCCTTTGTGATAAAGTTTTAAAAAAAGCCACTGTGTCCATTTGTAGTAATCCGGGTTGGAGGAGCTTATCTCTCTATCCCAATCATAGAGGACGCCCCATTCATACAACTGAGACTTCATTTTTTTAATATTGTTGGCGGTAGAATCTTTAGGGTGGACATTATTTTTGATAGCGGCGTTTTCCGCCGGCAGGCCAAAAGCATCCCAGCCCATAGGGGCAAGAACGTTATAGCCTCTCATTTTCATAAATCTGGCGACAGCATCTCCGATAATGTAGTTTCTGCCATGGCCGACGTGAAGGGAAGCGGATGGGTAGGGAAACATCATCAGGCAGTAAAACTTCGGCTTGGCTGACGAAGGCTCCATCTTCATCAAATTACTTTTCTGCCAAAACTCCTGCCATTTTTTTTCTATTTCGCGGTGCGGATATCTACCTTCCATAGATTTTCCTGATTTTTTTTATGCTCAAGGGGTCGGAGTCAGGGCCTTTTTCGGGTGTCTCAATGATATAAGCCGGCTTTTCCAATCGCGGATGGCCTAAAATAACCCTAAACCCGCTTGTTCCGATTCTTCCTTCCCCTATATGTTCATGCCTGTCAAGGTGAGAACCCAAATCACCCTTAGAGTCATTAAGGTGTATCACCTTTAACTTATCCAAACCCATTAAACTATCAATCTCGGACAGGGTATCTTCCAACCCCTTCTTGTGCCCAATGTCATAGCCGGCGGCATAGGCGTGACAGGTATCAAAACACAGGCCCAGCCTTTTTTTATGCCTTGAGGCCTTCATCACTTCATTAATTTCTCTAAAGGTGCCTCCCAGGCTATTGCCGCCTCCGGCGGTATTTTCAAGCAGCATCATAACCCCGGGATTTAACTCATTATATATCCTATTAAGTGCCGCGCCAAATCTACTGACACCGGCTTTAACCCCATCACCTTTATGCGAACCAAGGTGAGTTACAAAATACTCCGCTCCTAAAAAATCCGCCCTTCTCAGCTCCTCTATACAGCTCTTAAGAGACTTTTCGTAAAGCTCCTCATCCGGCGAAGCCAGATTTATCAGATAGGGAGCATGTATAACCAGAGGAGTGATACCCGCTTCTCTTCTTCTCCTCTTGAGCTCTTTAACATCGTCCCTGTTGAGCGCCGGCGCCTCCCAACCTCTGGGGCTGCGGCTGAATATCTGCATACAATCACAACCACCTTTTCGAGCCCTGTCTACAGCCTCAAAAATTCCCCCCGCGATTGATATATGAGCTCCTAACTTCATTTTATTTAAACTCTATTAAGTATTTGTATTATATTATCATAAATAGCGCTATATCGTCAAGGCAAATTGATAAAGACTCCGGTTAAAAATCGTTGACAAGCTATTAAATGAATGTTATATTTAGGATTTAATGGGGCTGTAGCTCAGCTGGGAGAGCACCACGCTGGCAGCGTGGGGGTCAGGGGTTCGAGCCCCCTCAGCTCCACCACCGAACCCTACGTGGTTCGGTAGTGCGCGCAAAAGGTTTGTACTTTGCCTTATCTTTAATTTAATTTGCCGGAGTGGCGGAATTGGCTTACGCGCGCGACTCAAAATCGTGTGAGGCAACCCCTCGTGTGGGTTCGAGTCCCACCTCCGGCACCATATTAAAAATATGCAAGATAATCCTCAAGTTATCGAAGAAAAAGCAAACGCGCTCCTCGCGGAAGAGAAGTATCACGAGGCATACAGGCTATTTAAGAAAGCCGCGGGGCTTTATAGAAAAAATAAAAATCTTAGGCAGTCTGCCTTCTGCTCCGCCATGGCTGCCAGCTGTTGGTCTATAAGGTCGGGGGAAAAGAGGTTTAATAACGCCGCTATATTATATGAAAACGCCGCCCGCGACGCGGAGGCCTGCCGTGATTTAGAGTACGCTTCCCTGCTCTACAAGCAAGCAGCCATAAACCATGAAAGAGACCGTGAACTCATAAACCTTTCCGATTGCCTTTACTCCTCAAAAGAATGTTACAGAAAGTTTTTAGTCCGGCGGCTGTTTAACGCCAAAAAGATTCACCCAATTACTAAAAGCAAAGAGAAGAAAAATTTAATATCATCCTTAAAGAGGGGTGTTCTCTGCCTTATGCTAACCCTCTCTTATCTTATCTGGGGGCACGGCGAACGCCCCTCAAGGACATTCGCATCCTGCGTCCTGGTCATTCTGATTTCATCTTTGTTTTACAGCGCGGGGTATCTTTTAAAAGAAGGCCTTGTCTCACGCCCCCATTTTTTAGACGCTCTCTATTTCAGTGTGGTTACTTTTACCACCGTTGGCTTCGGAGATGTAACCGCGGTAGGGCTTAACAAAATAATAGTTATGCTGGAATCCCTCTGCAGTATATTCATTATGCCTCTTTTTATAATCGGCTTTTCCAGGAAATATCTACGGATTTAGGCGGGAAATATCATTTGTAAAATAAGGTGGGGGTAAATAAACATAGCGTCCTTCCGAACAGATAACTCCCGCGGGCACCATCTTCTCTTCAGAAATTTTCTCCAGCGCGGACCCATCGACGTTCAACTGCCATGTACCTTCAGGTTCACTTAAGGCAAAAAGGATTTTGCCTTCATCTTTTTCGTAATAGATTACACCATCTTCCAGGCTGTAAGGTTTATCATTGAGTATCTTCGCGAGTTCCCGCACCTCACCCTTTTCATAGTCAAGAAGACAGAGGTAATATTCACTCTTAACTCTCTCCGCCGACTGCGCGTCTTTGCCGCCGCCCGCTTTATAGCTTTCGACGGTTTTAAAGCAGAGGAGCTTGCCGTCCTCAACTTCAGACGGAGCGGAGTAATAGACAAAGATAGTTGCCAACGGCGCGAGTTGAAGAATCGTGCCCAATAAGGCACAACCCGTTAGATTTATCAGTAACAGTATTATTATGAATAACTTGATAATTCTCAATCCAAAATAGCGCATAGTTGAAAAGCATAGCCTTTATTATCTTTTTACAGCTGCATCTTTTCAGGTTTTGCCGTGTTCTTTATTTATATAATCAATCAAGCTTTGCCTATCTTCTTTGCTAATCTTTATAAAGGCTAATCTTACGTAAAAGCTTTTAACGTGTTCCGGTTTCTCAACGGAAATCATCCTGGCAATGGCCGTAATGAATTTAGCCTTTTGCGGCAATGAGAATTGAACCTTTATCAGGTGAGTGGTAAAAAATAGTTCATCGGTCAGAACCGGCACTTCTATCAATAGTCCGCCGCCTCCGATGTTGCGGCTTTGCGCTTTATGGCAAAAATTCTTCGCTATTTCCTCTTCTTTTTTCTCCGGTATAACAAAATACTGAACCGGAACACGGGCATCTAACCTTACATACTTCCTTCTCTCGGATAGGCCTTTCTGAAGTTTTCCTCCGGCGTGATAAAAACCCATTATTACCGCTGTCTGCCTCCTGAATTGGTAGCGGGGGCCGGATTTGAACCAGCGACCTTCGGGTTATGAGCCCGACGAGCTACCAGACTGCTCCACCCCGCGAACCACAATTTTTCCTAAAATTCCATTAATCAGCTTTCTTTTTAGACGCGCTACGGTAAATTATTTCGTTCTTTTTAACCAACCCAAGTTCACCACGAGCTACTTCTTCACGGTAGTCAGAGTCTTCCTTTAACAGCTTTACCTCTTCTCTCAAAGCTGAATTTTCCTTTTCCAGCCTTTCTATCGCTTCCCCGCCCAAAACACGTTCCTGCTCCAGCTTGTCCCTTTTCAGCTCCAGAGGCAGGAAGATAGAAGTAAGAAAAACTATGCCCCCCACAATAAATACTATGGTGATTATTCTCTTCTTTTCCATAGAGCTCCACCGTAAACCGCGCTGTCTTCTAACTCTTCCTCAATTCTTAGAAGCTCGTTATATTTGGCCACTCTATCAGTTCTGGTTACAGAACCTGTTTTAATCTGTCCCGAATTTGTGCCTACCGCTATATGAGCAATGGTTGTATCCTCTGTTTCACCTGAACGATGAGAAATAATCGCCGTGTAATTGTTCATCTTAGCCATCTCAATAGCTTCCAGAGTCTCGGAGAGCGTTCCTATCTGATTAACCTTTATCAAAATTGAATTGGCAATGTGTTTTTTTATGCCTTCGGAAAAAATTTTGGTGTTGGTGACAAATAAATCATCCCCTACAATTTGAATCTTATCTCCCAATCGGCGGGTCAGCTCATCCCAGCCATCCCAATCGCCTTCATCTAATCCGTCTTCAAGTGAAACTATCGGATAATTTTTAATTAATTCTTCATAAAAAGCTATCATCTCCCCGGAGGTTTTTTCCTTGCCTTCAAGCACGTACCTGCCGCCCTTATAAAAACTGGAGGCGGCGGCATCAAGGGCCAGGGATATATCTTTACCTGCCGTGTAGCCGCTTCGGCCTATTGCTTCCACAATAACATCAAGGGCCTCCTTATTAGAAGTCAAATTCGGGGCAAAGCCGCCTTCATCACCTACAGCGGTATTTAATCCCTTTGTCTTCAGAATATTTTTTAAGTTGTGAAAAACTTCCGAACCCATTCGAAGCGCTTCCTTAAAGCTTATCGCTCCTATAGGCATTATCATAAACTCCTGGATATCAACATTGTTATCCGCATGCATACCGCCGTTTATTATATTCATCATGGGTATGGGAAGAGTTTTTGCCTCCCCGGCCCCGATATATTTATACAAAGGGACTTTTTTGGAAACAGCGGCCGCTTTGGCGCAAGCCAGAGAGACAGCCAGAATCGCGTTGGCTCCCAGTTTACTTTTATTATCCGTGCCATCTAAGCTGATAAGGAGGCTATCAATTTCCTTCTGAGAAAAAGCATTTTTGCCTATAACCTCTTTAGCTATTATGCCCCTGACGTTTTCAACTGCCTTGGAGACTCCCTTACCTAAATACCTCTTGGGATCACCGTCTCTTAACTCAACCGCCTCTTTCTCTCCTGTCGAGGCGCCGCTGGGCACTGCCGCCCTGCCAAAAGAGTTGTCTTCTAAAACAACATCCGCCTCAATTGTAGGATTGCCTCTTGAATCTAAAATTTCTCTTGCCTTAATCCCGGCAATTCTTACCTCTTTTTCCATAATATCATCGATTTCCTTTCTACAATTGCCTTCAATCATATACTAAACGACCATAAAAGTCAAATGCTTTTTTGAAAATAGACATCATTTAACCACTCGCAAAAAAAGCGTCGCTTTTCTTCCCTCATCTTCCTTGATTTTTAACAATACTTGTGGTGTTTTATTTTATAGATACAAAATACAGTATATATAGCCGGCAATAACTGTGTTTTTAAGGGACAAATTTAACCTTTACATAAAAAAGGAAATTTTACTTTCCGCTATTCGCAAAAAACTACCTCATTGTTTCTATTAAATTCCCGGCTTCTTTCAACAGATTATTGTATCTCTTCCTGCTGCGGCTTTCAATGTAACAGCGCACCATTGGCTCTGTGCCACTGGGCCTGAACATCAGCCAATCGCCATCTTCAAGAATAAATTTATACCCGTCTACCTTGTTAATTGTCACCACTTTTCTTTTAGCTATCCTTAAGGGGGGTTTTTGCGCCAACTTTGCCATAAATTTACGCTGGGACGGCCAGTCCACTTTAATATTGATGCGTTTATTATAAAAACGGCCATACTTTTGATAAATCTCATCCAGAATAGCCCTTAAGGGTTTTTTAAAATAAACCATTGCTTCCACAACCAGTAAATTGGCCAACAGTCCGTCCTTTTCAGGAACGTGGCCGGCTACAGAAAGCCCTCCCGACTCTTCGGCTCCAAGCATACAGGCGCCGCTTAAAAGTTGTTCAGCTATGTATTTAAAACCGATGGGCGTTTCCACCGTATTTACACCGTAATCTTTCGCTATTTCATCAATCAGGTGCGTGGTTGACACACTCCTGGCAACACAAGGCATTAGTTTGGCGCTATTTACCAAGTAGTAAAATATCAAGGAAATAATTTTGTTAGGTATAATAAACTCCCCGTTCCCGTCAATAACGCCAAATCTGTCGCTATCACCATCAACTGCCAGCCCTATATCAAAGTTCTCTTTTTTGACCACATTAATCAATTCCTTCAAATTCTCAGGAGAAGGATCCGGATTTCTACCTCCGTACAGCGGGTCGTTGTGGGCGTTGATAACTTTTACTTCATAATTAAGATCTTTGATAAATCTATCCAGATAACCGGCAGCTATTCCGTTCATGCAGTCCACGGCAATCTTCATCCTGCTTGCTTTAAGCATTGACATATTAAGAACTTTTCTTAGTTTTCTCATATAGGCCGGTCTGGGATCAAAGGTTATAATGTTTTTTTCCGCTTTTTTTTCATCATTTTTAACATCTTTAATTTTAACGCAGGCCGCCTGTTTTTCTATCATCCTGCTTACCTTCTCAGAAGAAGGGCCGCCTGTTTCCGCGGAAAACTTAAAACCGTTGTATTCGGGAGCATTATGGCTGGCGCTTATCATAATAGCTCCTCCCAGCTTTTTATTTATGACACTATATGATACGGTGGGCGTCGGAGTAGACCTTTTGGGAAGGTAAACCCTGATGTCGTTCGAAGCAAGCACCCGGGCCGCTTCCCTGGCAAAGTCAGAAGACAAAAATCTTGTATCGTGGCCTATTAGTACGCCCTTTTTAGAGAGCCCCGCGCCTTTTAAATAGTTACTAACTGCCTGGCTCAATAATCTTACGTTGTCAAAGGTAAAATCTTCACTAATTATAGCCCTCCACCCCGATGTCCCAAACTTAATTTTCATTTTAGCGCTTCCTCGCAAAATACCTTTCCTCCCGAAACTTTCAACCTGCCTTCGCAAAATAACCTTATAGCCAAAGGATAGAGTCGGTGTTCAACTTTATGAATCTTTCTCTCTAATGACACGTAACTCTCCCTATTCGAAACCTTAACGGCCTCCTGCAATATAATCGGGCCGCTGTCAACTTCCTCGCTGACAAAGTGAACTGTAACCCCCGTCACTTTAACCCCGCTGTCAAAAGCATCTTTTATTGCCCGGCTGCCCTTAAAAGAAGGCAGGAGCGCCGGATGAACATTCAAAATCCTATCTCTGTACTTCTTAATAAAATGAGGGCTTAATATCCTCATAAAACCCGCCAGGACTACCAGCTCCACCTTTTCCTTTTTTAGATATTTAATTGCTTCTTTATCAAATGACTCTCTGCTTTTAAACCTTTTAGAATTAATAAATATAGCTTTGATGCCGGCTTTTTCCGCTTTTACAAGGCTAAGGGCATTTTTTTTATCGGCTATTACCAATTTTATGCCGGCTTTAACTTTTTTTGACTTTACGGCGTCAATAATAGCCTGTAAATTAGTACCCTTACCCGAACAAAAAACAGCTATATTCACCGGTTCTTCCCCTCGGGGTCAGACCCCATTACAAAACTAAAACAAACTCTCCCTTTGGGCTTTTCTCTCTGTAGTGTTTGACTAAATTTGCCGGAGTATCCGTAATTACTTCTTCAAACTTCTTCGTTAGCTCACGACAGCAGCAAATTTTTCTGTCCTTAAAAAAAATTTCAATATCCTCTAATGATTTAAGAAGGCGGTAGGGGGACTCGTAAAAAATAACCGTTCTTTCCTCAACAGCCAAAGCTTCCAGTTTTTTTCTGCGGACGCCTTTTTTTCTGGGCAAGTAGCCTTCAAAGATAAATTTATCCGGCGGCTTACCCGAAGCAATCAGCGCCGTAATCAATGCGGAAGGCCCGGGAATGACAGATACCGGAATTTCCTCCTGCCGCGCTAAACGAATAACATAATAGCCGGGGTCGCAAATTCCGGGAGTTCCCGCGTCGCTTACCAAGGCAACGTTCTTGCCTTCTTTAAGCCATTTTATTATTTGCGGGGCCCGCTTTGTTTTATTGTGTTCAAAGTAGCTGATAAGCGCCTTTTTTATCTCATAATGCTTTAAGAGCCGATGAGTATGGCGTGTATCCTCACAAGCAATGAGATCAACTTCTTTAAGCACTTCAAGCGCCCGAAGGGTAATGTCTTTTTTGTTTCCGATGGGTGTGCTAACTATAAAAAAATTGCCTGTTTCGCTACTCATTTTTTACAAATTGTCGTTTAGGAATGTTTTAATTTTTGCTTCTTCCTTCTCACCCAACATCATAAAAGACAAACCATAACAGCATAGGCCGTCGTCTTTCTTCCTGCTCCATTCAATTCTGGCAAGAACCTGATTCGCCTCCCGCACATCAGGCAGCCTTAACCAAATTTCTAAAATTCGGGGTATTTCAATATTTCCTTCTATCTCGATGCAAATTCCTCCCAAACTTATATTCTTCGCGCAAGCCGGCGCCTTACACAGCTTTTGTGTTTCTATATCCATAGACACCCGCAAAAAGCCTTCTGCCGGTACGCCCAGCCTGGCAAATTGCCTTTTTTCGAAACATCTATTAGCCTGATTATCCCGGCAAGTTAACCTCTCTACAATACGCAGGCGGCTAAAGTCGCTCTTTTGAAGGCGGGATACATTAACCTGCCGTAAATTAGTTTTTCTCCGCCTGCCTTTAACCAACATAATCAACGCGCCCGAGGCAGTTATGATAGAAGTGGCGGCCAACGCGGCCCACGTTAGATAACCACCATCTTTAAGCCTCTGCCCCGATGACAGCTTTAAACTCCCTAAAGCATCCGGTCTTCTATAAGCAAGATTGATATTCGTTTTTCCAGCCGCGGCTAATATAGCAAGCGTCTCTGGCGATAGATGTTTACCGGCCATTGATGTCTCAGTTTCCCTGGACTCAAAAACAGCCAACTCCTTCTTTATCGAGTTCTCGTACAAGCTCAGCATATAAGACAGAGATGAAAGCAAACTATGGTTGCGCTTATCTCCCCGGCCGGCCAGGCTTTTCCGGCGGGCAATTTTTTCGGCTAAAATATAAGCTTCGGAATTTTTATCCGGCGGTTCTACGGCTTGAGAAAACACCGCGGATCTTTCAACTCTCAATAAAATTCCGCTTTTTTCCCCTTTGACTTTTACCGTAACATTCGGAACAAATTTTAAAACAAGTGAATCCAATCCCGGCTGGCCGCCTTCTGTCTCATAAAAAACACTCTGGATTTCTCTTAAATTACCGCGAGTAAAAACAATTTTTTCAGGTTCCCGTGAATAAATATTAGTGCTGATAAAATCAATTATTAAGCGGGCGGGGTTTTCAACTTTATAATATAAAAATTTAACCGGCCTGCTGGTATTTACCCTGATGATTGTTCCTTCAGCGGAGCTTCTCACCTTAATATTAGTCAACTCTATCCTTTTATCCGCGGCCTCGGCCGCGGGCACAAACCCGTTGATTAAGAAAAGAAGGATAACTAACTTAAACTGCCTTACAATCTTCCTCATAAATTTTTTGGGTTATGGTTCTTTAAGAGTTAATTAAAACCGTTATCCCCTCAGGAAGCACCTCCACAAAGCCAGCACCAATCTCAAATTCTTTCTCTTGCCCTTTTGCTTTCACTGATATTTTACCCTTTTTTAGGGCAGAAAGCAAGGGTGTGTGCTTTTTTAACACACCAAAAACGCCCAGCCTGCCGGGCAAAGCCACAAAGTCAACCTCGTCGTTTTCGTATAACACTTTATCCGGACATACTATAGATAGTTTAAATCCCATTTTTGGCGTTTTCTCTAATTTCATCAATGGTGCCTGCCATATAAAAAGCCTGCTCCGGCAGGTCATCACACTTTCCTTCGATTATCTGTTTAAAACCTTCTATGGTATCCTTTAACCCAACATACTTGCCTTCTCTGGCCGTAAACTCCTCAGCCACAAAGAAAGGCTGAGACAGAAATCTTTGAATCTTCCTTGCCCTGTAAACAACAACCTTGTCCTCCTCTGACAACTCCTCCATGCCGAGTATCGAAATTATATCCTGCAGATCTTTATTGCGCTGTAAAATCTTCTGCACCTCTCTGGCTACTCTATAATGTTCGATTCCTACGATATTAGGATTAAGAATCTTTGACGCTGAGTCCAGGGGGTCTACAGCCGGATAGATTCCCTGTTCCACTATTTTTCTTGAAAGAACTATGGTGGCGTCTAAATGGCTAAAGGTAGCCGCCGGAGCGGGGTCAGTTAGATCATCAGCCGGCACATAAATCGCCTGCACGCTGGTGATAGAACCTTTTCTTGTAGAAGTAATTCTTTCCTGAAGCTGGGCCATATCAGCGGCCAGCGTCGGCTGATAGCCTACCGCCGAAGGCATTCTTCCCAGCAGAGCTGAAACTTCAGAACCGGCCTGAACAAATCTAAAAATGTTATCAATAAAAAGCAAAATATCCATATTCTTCTCATCTCTGAAATACTCTGCCATCGTTAAAGCGGTCAATCCAACCCTAAACCTTGCCCCCGGTGGTTCATTCATCTGCCCGAAAATTAAGGCGGTTTGAGGCAATACCTTTGAGTTTTTCATTTCCAGCCATAAATCATTGCCTTCTCTTGTACGCTCTCCGATACCGCTGAAAACGCTATAACCTTTATGTTTTTCGGCAATATTCCTTATAAGCTCCATAATAATAACCGTCTTACCTACTCCCGCCCCGCCAAAAAGGCCAACCTTGCCGCCTTTAGGAAAGGGAGCCAGGAGATCTATTACCTTTATCCCCGTTTCAAACACCTCCCACTTTGTTTCCTGATCTTCAATATCAGGCGGATATTGATGAATTGACTTCATGGGAACATTCTCGGGAAGCGGTTCACCTTTATCAATAACCTCCCCCGTCACATTAAATATCCTGCCTAAAGTCGCTTCTCCCACCGGAACCTTCACTGAATCACCGGTATCTTCGGCCGACATCCCCCTGGTTAATCTATCAGTCGGAGAAAAAGCAATACACCGAATAACATTATCACCCAGGTGCTGATGCACCTCAAGGGTCACATTGATGTCCTTTTTTTTATCAACTATTTTTATGGCATTGTTAATTCCGGGAAGCCCGCCTTCTTCAAAAAAAATATCAACCACTGGCCCGATAATTCTCCTGACTTTGCCTGAATTTAAAACATCCTTTGTCATAAAAAAACTCCTTTACGAAGCACTGATGACTTCAATTATCTCTCTGGTAATCTCAGCCTGCCTTAACTTATTGTACTGCAGTTCCAAAGCAACAATCATCTCGTCGGAGCTGTCCGTTGCCTGTTTCATAGCCACCATCCTGGCCATCTCTTCCTGCGCCCTTGATTCCAGGCC
>JAGLLT010000013.1 GCA_023140385.1 Candidatus Omnitrophota bacterium | reverse complement strand
TCCTTGTATGAATTTGAAGTTTATTAAGCATGTAGCATAGGGGGTCACCTATTGATATAAAAGTCAAGTAAAAGCACGCGTTCCCCTTCAAACATCTTTATCACTGTCAAAGCCGCAGTATAAAAACAAGACACAACTTATTATCTTAAGAAGCTTCGGAACTTACCGAACTTCAGTCACCTATTGGCTACGCCGATTATTACGGCCAGCATGATAATATCGGAAGCGACTCCCCGCTAATCAAGTCTATGAAGCTACCCTAAACGCAGAGCGAATTTTAAGGGACGTTGATGCATTCATGCATTTTTATTGTTGACTAGAAATAAAAAGATGCTAATATTAATGCATGCCAAGACAAGCAAGAATAGATTATCCGGGGGCGTTACATCATGCCTGCCTGACGGTAGGCAGGTAATAGCCCGGGGAATGGAAGGTAAATATATATTTAAAGAAGAGTATGATAAGAAAGAGTTATATACCCGCCTAAAGGAATTACTCGAAAAAAGTAACGTGCAAATATACGCATGGAGCATAATGAGTAATCATTTCCACAAAGCAAACAACGGGGTCAGTGCCTGACTCCGTACCGTATACGCGGAGGTATACTGCCACACTATAGAATAAATTAACTATAAGGTAAAAAAAAGTAATGAAAAGGAATAAAAAAGTTGTAGTATTGTTTATTGCGGTTGGATTTATTGTTTTATCTTCTCTACTGATATATGCTATATTTAAACTAAATCCCTATAGTAGAGCGGGATATTGCTTTAGACACAACCAATATGAGAAAGCAATAAAACTATACAAAAAAGCACTTAAACTTAATCCAGAACACTCAAATTCGTATTATAACATGGGTATTTGTTATTACAACATAGAACTGTATAATGAAGCTAAAGAATGTTTTGAAAAGTCTATATCTATTAAACCTACTGCCTTAGCATACAATGGGCTTGCTGTTATTTATCAAGATAAAGAAGATTATGATAAAGCTTTATCTTTATATAAAAAAGCCACCAACCTTGAGCCTAATTTTCCTAACGCATTACATAACATAGGAAATGTCTATGTGGAACAGAAAGAATATGACAAAGCTGTAGTTTATTATAAAAAAGCCATAGAGATTGCACCAAAATTTGCCTTAAGTTATTATGGATTGGGGCGTATTTATTGTGATAAAAATGAGTATAATTCAGCTATTCATTTTTATAAAATAGCTATCAAATACAATCCTAATTTTGCTGAAGCATATTACCATATAGGATTAGTATACGAAGTGCAAAATAAGTACAATGTGGCTATATCTAATTACAAAAAGGCTGTCAAATATGACCCCCGTCTATATGATGCACACAGACGACTAGGTAATGTTTATTATTATAATGGAAATACGGCTAAAGCAGCTGAGGTTTTTAAAAAAAGTGCAAATTTAAGTTCTAATTCCAGTGATTATAATAAATTAGCTTTTTTATATAATGAAATGAAAATATTTACCGAAGCAGAAAAGAGCTACAAGAAGGCGATAAATATAGACGCAAATAATCCTTCGGCGCTTAATGGGTTATCCTACTTTTATCTAAAACAAAACATCAATCTAAACAAAGCCTTCTCCTTAGCTCAAAAAGCTTACGATTTAAAGTCAAATGATTGCGATATTGTAGATACATTAGCTTACGCCTATTACAGAAAAGGCAATTACAATAAAGCTATATCTTTATACCAAGAAGCCTTAAAATTAGATAACTCCATAGGCGAAATTCACCTCCATTTAGCCCTGGCTTATTTTAAGTATAATCAAGCCAATGAAGCCTTTGAAGAGACTAAAAAAGCTATTGAATTAGATGAAAAGATGATAGATGAAATCAACAAAAATAAAGATTATCAAGAGATAAAAAATAGTACTGTATTTAAAGAATTGTTAAAATAGAAGTAAAAAAATAATTTGTTGCATCTGCATTTATAGCTCTCTCAGTAACAAGAGATCACCTTGAGTTACCCCCAGTAAAATTTAGATTCTTGACATGAAATATCCTTGTGTTATAATTAGCTTTAAGTTAAATAGGAGTGAGTGATTATGAAACTAAGTGGCGCGCAGATTTTAATTAATTCGCTTATTAAAGAGAATGTTGATGTTATCTTCGGTATACCGGGTGGATATCTGTTGCCTGTTTTAGACAAGCTCTATGATTGCAAGGAGATACAATTTCTTCTGACGCGTCATGAGCAGGGAGCGGCTCACGCGGCTGACGGCTATGCCAGAGCTACAGGCAAAGTTGGAGTTTGCATGGTGACTTCAGGCCCGGGAGCTACTAATATAGTTACCGGCCTGGCAACCGCTAATTTTGATTCTATTCCCATTGTAGCCATAACCGGCCAGGTTAATACCAATATGATTGGAAATGATGCTTTTCAGGAAGCTGATTTAACAGGTATTTCACGTTCGATTACTAAACATAATTATTTAGTTAAAGATGTTAAAGATTTAGCCCGCATAATAAAAGAGGCTTTTTATATTGCTTCAACCGGCAGGCCGGGCCCGGTTTTAATTGATTTACCTAAAGATGTTACTTTGCAGGAAATGGATTTTAATTATCCTAAGAAGGTTAACCTAAGGAGTTATAATCCGACATATACGGGGCATCCGGGCCAAATAAAAAGGGCGGCCGCCCTGATATCTGAAAGCAGGCGGCCTGTTATTTATGCCGGCGGCGGCGTCATTATTTCCGGAGCTGAGAAGGAATTAAAAGAACTGGCCGAAAAAAACGGTATTCCGGTTACTACAACCTTAACCGGCCTCGGCGGTTTTCCTGAAACGCATCCCTTGTCCTTAAAGATGCTGGGTATGCATGGTTCAGCCTATGCTAATTTTGCCATAATGGATTCGGACTTAATTATTGCCGTTGGTTCCAGATTTGATGATAGAGTTACGGGTAAGATCGATGAGTTTGCTCCGGATGCTAAAGTAATCCATATTGATATTGACCCATCAAGTATAAGTAAGAATGTTAAAGTTGATATCCCCATTGTAGGTGATTGCAGGAGTGTTTTAAGTGATTTAAATAAGAAAATGAATAAAAAACCAAATACTAATGCCTGGCTTAAGCAGATAGACGGTTGGAAGAAGACACATCCCCTGACTTATAGGGATGATAATAAGCTGCGCCCTCAGTATATTATTGAAGAGCTTAACAAGCTTACCGAGGGTAAAGCTATTATTGCCACTGAGGTTGGCCAGCATCAGATGTGGGCGGCTTTATTTTATCAGCATATTAAGCCGCGCACTTTTTTAACCAGCGGCGGTCTGGGAACTATGGGTTATGGTTTTCCGGCGGCCATGGGGGCTCAAGTGGGCAATCCGGATAAATTGGTTTTTGATATTGCCGGTGACGGTAGTATTCAGATGAACATTCAGGAATTAGCTACGGTAGCTGAGTACAAGATCCCGGTTAAAATATTAATACTAAATAACTCATGCCTGGGGATGGTTAGGCAGTGGCAGGAATTGTTTTATGATAAGCGTTATCAATCTACACCTTTAAAGAATCCTGATTTTGTAAAAATAGCGGAAGGTTATGGAGTTAAGGGTATTAAGGTTACCAAAAAACAAGATGTTACCAAGGCGCTTAAAGAAGCCATTAAGACTGCCGGGCCGGTTTTGATTGATTTTCATGTTGAAGGTGAGGAAAATGTTTTTCCCATGGTTGCGCCGGGTAACGCGATTAATAAGATGATGGGAGGCTTAGCGTAGAATTATGTCTAATAAGCTTAAAAAACATATTGTTTCTGTTTTAGTTGAAAATAAGTTCGGGGTTTTGGCTCATATCTCCAGCCTTTTTTCGGCAAGAGGTTTTAACATTGACTCTCTTGCCGTAGGAGAAACAGAGGATCCGACTATCTCGCGTATGACCATTGTCGTCACGGGAGACGACAGGACATTGGAGCAGGTAGATAAGCAGTTAAATAAGTTAATTGACGTGATTAGAGTTGACGATTTGACGAAAAGGGGCTTTGTTGACAGAGAGCTACTTCTTTTTAAAATTGAAGGCGATAGTAACTTAAAAGCCGCCTTAGGTAAATTCAAGGCCGAAATCCTCAATGAAAACCGGGGAATGATGCTGGTTCAGTTTTGCGGCAGTAAAAAGGAAACGGAAGAGTTATTTAATGGCCTGAAGGGATATGAAATTAAAGAGATGGTAAGAACCGGCAAGATAGCTATTGCCAAAGATAAAGAATAACAAATTATACGAGGAGGTTAAAAGATGCCCAGGGTTTACACTGACAAGGATGCTGATTTAAAAGTATTAAAAGGAAAAAAAATCGCGGTTATTGGATATGGCGCCCAGGGCCGCGCTCAGAGTTTAAATTTAAGAGACAGCGGCCTTGATGTTATAGTAAGCGATCTCAAAGGCAGCGCTAACTGGAAACAGGCGGTTAAGGATAAATTTAAACCGGTTTCAGCCGCGGAAGCCGCTAAAAAAGCCGATATAATCCAGATACTTACTCAGGATCACGTTCAGGCTAAAGTATACTGTGATTGTGTTGAACCGAATCTTATAGAGGGTAACGCTCTTGTTTTTTCTCACGGTTTTAATATTCATTTTAAACAGATAACACCTCCTAATTATGTTGATGTCTTTATGATTGCTCCTAAGGGGCCGGGCACTCTGGTAAGAGAAATGTATGAAAAAGGTATGGGGGTTCCCTGCCTGGTGGCGATATTTCAGGAGCATAGCGGTAACGCGCTCGATAGGGCGTTAGCTTACGCGAAGGGAATTGGGGGCACGAGAGCGGGTGTTATAGAAACTACTTTTAAAGAAGAAACCGAAACCGATCTCTTCGGTGAGCAGGCGGTTCTTTGCGGAGGCGTTACCGAACTTATCAAGGCCGGCTTTGATACTCTGGTTGATGCCGGCTATCAGCCTGAAATTGCCTACTTTGAATGCTGTCACGAACTTAAGCTAATTACCGATTTGATATATAAGTCAGGCCTGCAGGGTATGCGGGAGGTTATTTCTGATACCGCCGAGTACGGTGATTTGAGCCGCGGGCCGGTAATTATAAACAAAAGCGTAAGAAGCAGAATGAAAAAGATTCTTAAGGATATTCAGTCAGGTAAATTCGCGAAAGAGTGGATGGAAGAAAACAGAACAAGAAGAACTGTTTTTAACAAGCTGAGAAAACGTGATACCAAACATCGCCTTGAGATTATCGGTAAAAAACTCAGAGGTATGATGAGTTGGATAGGGAAAAGTTAAAGAAGAAACCAGATACCAGTTGCCAGATACCAGAAATTTATATTCTGGATTCTAAATTAATCTGTAATTTAACATGAAAAAAATAATAATCTTTGATACTACTTTAAGAGATGGAGAGCAGTCTCCGGGGGCGAGCCTGGATATCAGGCAGAAGGTTGAAGTTGCTCATCAGCTGGAGCGTCTGAACGTAGACGTGATTGAGGCCGGTTTTCCTATAGCCTCTAAGGCGGACTTTGAGGCGGTAAAGTTGATTGCCGGAGACATCAAGAAACCGGTTATTTGCGCGCTGGCCAGGGCCAAGAAGGAAGATATTGACGCTGCTTATAAATCTATAAAAGCGGCCAAAAAGAAAAGGATACATGTTTTTTTGGCAACTTCCAAGATACATATGAAGTATAAGTTGAGGAAGGCGAAGGAAGAGATTTTGAAGCAGGCGGTTGAGGCGGTTAAGTACGCCAGGCGCAAGGTTGAAGACGTAGAGTTTTCGCCGGAAGATGCCTCCCGTACAGAGGTTGATTTTTTAGTTCAGGTTGTTGAGGCGGTTATTGATGCCGGAGCCACGACGGTAAATATTCCGGATACTGTTGGCTATGCCACACCGGAAAACTTTGGCCGGCTCATAGCTTACCTGATGAAGGAAGTAGATAATATAGATAAGGCTGTTATAAGCGCTCACTGCCATGATGATCTGGGTATGGCCACGGCTAATTCTCTGTCGGCGGTAAAAAATGGCGCCCGCCAGGTGGAGTGTACCATAAACGGAATTGGAGAAAGAGCGGGCAGCGCTCCTTTAGAAGAAGTGGTTATGGCCATTAAGACCAGAAGCGATTTTTATGAAGTGTCTACGTCGGTTAAGATAAAGGAACTCTATAAGACGTCCAGGCTTGTAAGTCATCTTATGGGGATTAAGGTACAGCCCAATAAGGCTATTATCGGTAAAAATGCCTTTAGCCATGAGTCCGGGATACATCAGGACGGACTTATTAAAGAAAGAAGCACCTATGAAATAATGAGGCCGGAAGATGTAGGTTTTTCCAAAAGCCGGCTGGTTTTAGGCAGGCACTCGGGCCGGCACGCTTTTAAGGTGCGCCTGAAGGAGTTGGGTTTTAACTTGGGTAAAAAGGACGCGGAGACGGCCTTTGGTAATTTTATGCGGCTGGCTAATAAGAAAAAAGAAATATATGACGAAGATCTGGAGACAATTGTTGAGGGGCAGATTTCCGAGATACCGCGGGTCTGGAAGTTTAGAAGTATGCATATTACAAGTGAGACCGGCTCTTTTCCTGTAGCAGAGGTGGAGCTTGAGTCTAAAGGCGAGAGCTTAAAGAAAAAGGCCTCGGGAGACGGCCCGGTTGATGCCTGTTACAAGGCTATTGATAAAATTGCCCGCATTAAAGGAAGGTTAATAGACTACTCTTTGCAGTCTGTTAGCAGAGGAAAAGACGCCCTGGGCGAGGTTACGGTAAAGGTTAAATTTAAGGAAAGAGAGATAATAGGTAAAGGTTCAAGCACTGATATCCTTGAAGCAAGCGCCAAAGCGTACATTAACGCTATTAATAAGTTGATTTACATATCTAAGCGAAAATAAACTTTAGCGGATTACTTTAATGAAAGCGGAAATAAACGGCCTGACAGAAATTTATGCCTTAATAGGATATCCGGTTGAACATACCGCTTCCTGCCTGATGCATAATGCCGCCTTTGCCGCCCTTAAAATGAATGCCAAATATGTTGCTTTTAAGGTTCCGCCAAAAAGTTTAAAGTATGCCATAGAAGCTGTCAGAGCCTTAGGCATCAGAGGCATAAACGTTACTATACCCCACAAAGAAAAATGCATCAGATATCTTGATTATGTTGATCCCCAGGCAAAAGCGATAGGCGCGGTCAATACTGTAGTAAATTGTAACGGCAGGCTTAAGGGTTATAATTCAGATGCTGATGGTTTTATTGACTCCTTAAGGCTGGACGCGAAATTTGAGCCTAAGGGTAAAAATATTTTTATCTTAGGAGCCGGAGGAGCTTCCCGCGCGGCGGCTTTCGCACTGGCTGATAACAAAGCGGAATCGATAACTTTAGTTGATATAGAAGACGGCAAAGCAAAAAAATTAAAATTGTCGCTAAAGCCGGAATTTTCCAAATGCCGGATTTCCGCCATCCCTTTCGCGGGTAAAAAGCGAATCGAAGAGGCTGTTATGTCGTCCGGGTTGTTTATAAACGCGACCGGTGTGGGGCTTAAAAAAACCGACCCCCCGGTAATAGAGGCGAAATTTTTGCACAGCAAACTTCTTGTCTGCGATCTAATCTATAATCCTCCCCGGACAAAACTATTAAAAACGGCCGAACTACGCGGCCTTAAAGTCCTCAACGGAGAAGGGCTTTTGCTTTATCAAGGCATGAGGGCTTTCAAAATTTGGACGGGTATTAATCCTTCCGAAAGAATTATGCGCGAAGCCCTGCGGCAAAAACAAAAATGATTATAAAAATTTTCGTATTCACCTTAGGTTCACTTATCGGTAGTTTTTTAAATGTCTGCATCTATCGTCTTCCGATAGAGAAGTCTCTTATTGAACCCTCCTCTCATTGCCCCCAATGCGCAAAACCGATCTTCTGGTATGACAATATCCCGCTTTTAAGCTATCTTATGTTAAGGGGCCGGTGCCGGTTTTGCAAAGGGAGAATACCCTTTCAGTATTTTCTGGTTGAGCTTATTACAGCTGTTATGTTTTTGTCCTTTTATACGTTTTTTATCAAGGATATAGCAGTAGCCGCGATTTATTGTTTGCTTGGCTCGGGGCTTTTAGCCGCCAGCTTTATTGACCTAAAATATAAGATTATTCCGGATGAGATTAGTGTCTACGGCCTCATTATCGGTTTTATTTTGAGTCTTCTATATCCGCCGCTGCAGTCTGCGATCTCCGGCCTTCCTTCCCTGGCGACTATTTCATTGGAGGCCTTATTTCGTTTATGGCCTAATGATTTTTTGGCTTCTCCCCGCTTTTATTCGGGAGTTAGTTCTTTGCTGGGTATTTTAGCTGGAGGAGGCAGTATATATTTGATAGGGGTGCTGGGAAATATCGTTTTTCGAAAAGAGAGTATGGGGGGGGGAGACGTAAAGCTGATGGCTATGATGGGAGCTTTTTTGGGCTTTATTCCCATGCTTTTTATTTTTTTTATTGCTCCCGTATTTGGCGCTATTGTGGGTATAATAGTAAAAATCAAAACCAAGGAAGATATTATTCCTTACGGGCCCTTTCTATCATTGGCCGCTTTCATCGTTATTTTCTGGGGCGGATATATTATTGATTGGTTCAGTTTTTAAGGAGGTTATATTATGTTGAGATATTTAAGCGCCGGTGAATCGCACGGCAAGTGTTTGATAGTTATACTGGAGGCGATGCCCGCGGGCTTGCCCTTAAGTATTGAATTTATTAATCAAGAGTTAAAAAAAAGGCTTTCCGGTTATGGCAGAGGCCCAAGGTCAAAAGGGATTGAAGATGACAAGATAGAGTTTTTATCGGGCGTAAGGAAGAATGTAACTCTGGGCAGCCCCATAGCGATGAGGATAAAAAATAGGGACTATAAGATTGATGTCCTGGGAGAGATTAGTAAGCCGCGTCCGGGGCACGCTGATCTGGCCGGGGCGTTAAAGTATAATCAGAAGGATATAAGAAATATACTGGAAAGGTCGTCAGCCAGAGAGACGGCTGTTAGAGTGGCGGTTGGAGCTGTTTGTAAACTCTTTCTTAATGAATTCGGTGTTGATATTTTATCTCATGTGGTAAGTATCGGGGGGGTTGAAGCCGATACAAAAGACTTAGCTTTTAGCGAGATAAAGAAAAGAGCGGATAAATCATCCTTGCGGTGCGCCGATAAAACGGCTGAAAAATTAATGAGGCGGGAAATAGACAAAATTAAAGGGGAAAAAGATACGCTGGGGGGCACTTTTGAGATAATGGCAAAGGGCGTTCCGGCCGGCATAGGTTCACATGTTCATTATGACAGAAAGTTAGATGGACGGCTGGCGCTGGCCCTTATGTCAATTCAGGCGATTAAGGGAGTTGAAATTGGCCTGGGTTTTGACGCGGCCCAAAGAGCAGGTTCTGATGTCCATGACGAAATTTACTACCAAAAGACTAAGGGCTTTTATCATAAGACAAATAACGCGGGCGGCATTGAAGGGGGGATGAGTAACGGTGAACCTATTGTTGTCAGGTGCGCTATGAAACCCATACCTACTTTAATGGAGCCGCTGGCTTCTGTTGATATAAACAGCAAGAAGCCTTTTAGGGCGCAGGTGGAACGCTCTGATACTACAGCTGTACCCGCGGCGGCAATTGTAGCTGAATCAGCCGTTAGCTTTGAACTGGTAAAGGGCTATCTCGATAAGTTTGGCGGGGACTCAATGGATGAGTTAAAAAGAAACTTTAAGGGCTATATCGGGCAGATTAAAAAGTTTTAGATGAATCCCGTTGAAAATGACTTAGAGAGGGTGGGATGAATATATATTTAGTTGGATTTATGGGAACGGGCAAGACAGCCGCCGCTAAAAAAGTCGCGCGAAAATTCAGTATGGCCTTTGTTGAGATGGATGAAGTCATCGAAAAGAAAGAAAACAAAACTATTAATGAAATATTTAAAGAAAAAGGAGAGGCTTATTTTAGAAAAGTTGAGAAGGGTGTAGTCCTGGAGGTTTCCGGCGGGAATAACCAGGTTGTTTCCTGCGGAGGCGGTGTAGTTTTGGATGAGGAAAATATCAGCCGCTTAAAGAGCTCAGGGATAGTTATCTGTCTCAATGCTTCACCTGAGGTTATTTATGAACGCGTCAGGCGTCAGACGCACAGGCCGCTTTTAAGGGTAGAGAATCCCGAAGGGAGAATTAGAGAACTGCTTGCTTTGAGGCGCCCCTTTTATCAAAAGGCTGATTTTAGCATTAACACCTCTTCTTTGAGTATTGAAGAAGCCGCGGAAAAGATTGTAAGTTTGACAAAAAATAAAGTATCAACAGGGGGCTAATGCCGGACAAAGAGTATATAGTAGCGCTTAATATGGTTGACGGTTTAGGCAGCCTCCAGATAAAGAGGCTGCTTGAAGTGTTTTCTGACCCGGCTAAAATTTTTAAGGCGCCGGCCTCAGAATTAAAACACAGGGCCGGTATCAACGACAAACATTGCTTCGCGATAAGGCGGATTATCGCCTCAAAAGAGCTCAAAAAAGAGTTGGCCTGTATAGAAAAAGAAAAGATTCGCCTTTTAGTCATTGGGGATGAAGAGTACCCGCTTAATCTTAAGAAGATATACGACCCGCCGGCTTTACTCTATATAAAAGGCGGTATAATAAAAAGTGACGCCGTTTCCATTGCCGTGGTAGGCTCAAGGAAGTCTTCGGCTTACGGCCGGCAAATTACAGAAAGGCTCAGCGCGGATTTGGCGCGGTATAAAATAAGCGTGGTATCGGGCCTGGCAAGAGGTATTGATACAGCTTCTCATAGAGGGGCGTTAAAGGCAGGGGGCCGCACCATCGGAGTTTTAGGCAGCGGTTTAGCTAGGATGTATCCGCCCGAAAATCTCTCTCTTTGCGAAGAGATTGCCGCCAGCGGAGCGGTTATTTCCGAACTTCCGTTATTCGCGCCGCCCTATCCTCAGAACTTTCCCAAAAGAAACAGGATAATCAGCGGACTTTCTTTAGGTGTGGTTGTTGTTGAGGCAAGAAAACGCAGCGGTTCTTTAATTACGGCAGACTGCGCCCTGGAGCAGGGGCGGGAAGTTTTTGCTATTCCCGGCAACGCCGGTTATTTGAATTCCGAAGGCACAAATCATTTAATCAGGCAGGGAGCGGCATTGGTTGAGAACGCGGAAGATATTATTAATGAATTCAAACCTTTGCTTAAGGAGTATCTTGAGTGTTCCGTTCAAAGAGAGACGGCCTCAAAAGAAAGCGGTAATTAGGGGATATACATTTATTGAAGGAGAATAAGTTGAGTAAATATTTGGTTATAGTGGAGTCACCCACTAAAGTAAAGACCATCAGTAAATTTTTAAGCGGAGATTATGAGGTTGATGCTTGCGGGGGGCACATACGGGATCTTCCTAAAAGCAAAATGGGCGTTGACACTGAAAAAAACTTTGAACCGCAGTATATAATAATTACCAGAAAAAAGAAGGTTGTTTCTTCTTTAAAAAAGGCGGTTAAGGGCAAAGAGGTTCTATATCTTGCCTGTGACCCGGATAGAGAAGGGGAAGCTATTGCCTGGCATATCGCGGAGATAATGCAAAAGAAGGCCGTTGTTAAAAGAGTTGTTTTTAATGAGTTAACCAAGGATGTAATTGTCCGCGCCTTTAAGAATTCCCGCGAGATAGATATGAATAAGGTAAACGCCCAGCAGGCAAGAAGAATATTAGACCGCCTTGTCGGCTATGAATTAAGCCCTCTCCTCTGGAAAAAGGTTGGAAGAGGTTTGAGCGCGGGGCGGGTGCAGTCGGTAGCTTTAAGAATTATTGTAAAAAGAGAAAGAGAAATTCAGGCGTTTACTAAAAAAGAATACTGGGAAATTGAGGCGGATTTAAAAAAGCGGGAATCTGAGGCTTCTGAATTTAAGGCTAAACTTGAGAAAATAAAAGGTGAGAAGGCGGAAATTAAGACTGAAGAAGAAGCAAAAGAAATTTGTTCAAACCTTGAAGAAAAAACCTTTTCTGTTAGTGATGTAAAAAAGAGGGCTCAAAAAAGACACCCCAAGCCGCCCTTTATTACCAGCTCCCTTCAGCAGGCCGCCTTTAATAAGTTAAGATTTACCGCTTCCAGGACGATGATTATAGCTCAACAGCTTTATGAAGGCCTTGACATAGCGGGGGAGGGCAGCGTAGGATTGATTACTTATATGAGAACCGATTCCGTTTCTGTCGCGGATGTAGCTCAAAAAGAGGCCCGTGATTTTATCCTTGATAAATTCGGCGGGGAGTATTTACCGGCTGAGATGAGAAGATATAAGTCAAAAAAGTCGGCTCAGGGGGGCCATGAGGCTATCAGGCCCACTTCTGTAAAGCGTACCCCCGAGAGCGTAAAGGACTACCTGAGTAAGGAGCAGTACGAACTATACAAGATAATCTGGCAGCAGTTTACGGCCTCCTGCATGAAGGAAGCGGAAGTTTCCGTGACCAGTATTTCAATAACGGCGGGAGACTGTTTATTTAAGGCCTCCGGTTCAAAGGTTATTTTTAAGGGTTTTACAATAGTATTTGAAGAAGAGGGGGATGAAAAAAAGGTTGAGCTTCCGGCATTTATAAAAGGAGAGGAGCTGGTTCTTTTAAAGCTTATGCCGTCACAGCACTTTACTCAACCGCCTCCCCGCTTTACCGATGCCAGCCTGATTAAGATTTTGGAGGAGGAGGGTATTGGCCGGCCTTCGACTTACGCTCCGACGATTCGCACGATAATCTTTAGAGACTACATCAGGAGAGAAAACCGCTCTCTTGTACCATCCGAGTTGGGAATAGTAGTCAATGACCTGCTGATAGACAGCTTCCCCGACGTTCTGGATATCAAGTTTACAGCTAAAATGGAAGAGGAGCTTGATAAAGTAGAGCAGGGGGCGCTTGGCTGGCAGGAGCTTTTGAAGGGATTTTATGAGCCCTTTGTCAAAGAACTGGAAGCGGCAAAGATTAAGATGCGCGATGTCAAGAAAGAGGTCATTATGACTGATAAGGTTTGCGAAAAGTGCGGCAAGCCGATGGTTATAAAATGGTCAAGATACGGAAAGTTTTTAAGCTGTTCGGGTTTTCCGGAGTGTAAGAACGCGAAGTCTATTGATACCGGAATAAAGTGCCCCAATGAAGGCTGTGACGGGATGTTGGTTATGAGGCGTTCTAAAAGAGGCAGAGTTTTTTACGGCTGTATCAAATATCCCGAGTGTAAATTTATTACCAATAAACTGCCTGAAGAGTAATTGTTTATAATGCGAAGATTTGCCAGTAAATTTATCAATTACTTAAGAATTGAGAAAAACGCGTCTATACATACGCTGATAAATTATGAGGTTGACCTGAAGGAGTTTTTCGGATTTATCGGCGATATTCAAATAGACAAAATTACTCACCTTAAGCTGAGAACCTGGCTGGCCTATTTAAAGAAGAAGGAGTATGCTAAATCCTCAGTTGCCAGAAAGTTGGCTACCCTTCGTTCCTTTTTCAGATTTTGCGTACGCGAAGGTTATCTGGAAACAAATCCGGCCCTCAGCCTGTCAACGCCGAGACAGGAAAAAAAATTACCCTTATTTTTAACCATTCAGGAAGTTGTAAAACTTATAGAATCTCCTCCGGTTAATAGTGAAACGGGACTGAGAGATAGAGCCATACTTGAGACCCTTTACTCTACAGGAATACGCGTGAGTGAATTAACCTCTTTGAACGCGGAAAACATAGATTTTATCAGCGGTGTAGTGAAGGTCAGGGGCAAAGGAAAAAAAGAGAGGCTTGTGCCCATAGGAGATAAGGCGCTTAAGTCAATCAGAAACTACCTTGATAAAAGAAAGTTATCTCCCGAGGAGTCGGCAAGGGTTGTGTTTTTAAATAAAAGAAAAAAACGAATAAACCCCAGGACTATCCGGCGGATAGTTGAAAAGTATATCAAAATTACCAGTGATAAAAGGGGTATTTCGCCTCATACGCTGAGGCATTCATTTGCCACACACCTTTTAGACCGGGGAGCGGATTTGCGGGCCGTCCAGGAACTGCTGGGGCACGCCAATTTAGCTACTACCCAGATTTATACGCACATTACACCCCAGAGGCTAAAAGAGGTTTACGACAAAGCTCACCCCCGGGCCTGACATTGGTGAAGAAAATATGTTATTTATATATGATATTTTTTTTGTAATTTGCCTCCTGTACTACCTGCCGGTTTTTTTCTTCAGCGGGAAGTATCATAAAGGTTTTTGTATGCGCCTGGGCATTATGCCTAAAGAGATCTTCAACCGTCTTAAAGGCAGGGACATTATCTGGATTCACGCCGTCAGCGTTGGAGAAGCAAACAGCGCTCAGCCCTTAATAGAGGTTTTAAGGCAAAAGTATCCGCGGAAACATTTTGTCATATCTACCATTACCGAGACGGGTAATCAAGCGGCTAAAAGGATAGCCGGTGATGATTGTACAGTTATTTATCTGCCCTTCGATGTCAGCTCTATAGTTAAAAAGGTTATCCGCCGCCTAAACCCTTCCCTTTTTATCATAATTGAAACGGAAATCTGGCCCAATTTAATTTTACGGTTTCATAAAGAAGGGATACCGGTCGCGCTGGTAAACGGCCGGATATCAGCCTCGTCCTTTAGAGGTTACAATCTGCTCAAGCCTTTTATCGAACCTCTTTTGAAGAATGTAGGCTTATTCTGTATGCAGACAAAAAGTGATGCCTCAAAAATTAAATCTTTGGGAGCCCGCGAAGAAACGGTCAAAGTTACCGGTAATTTAAAGTTTGATATCGGGCAGGAGAAAGAAGCCCTGTATAAACAGGCTGATGAGTTTGCTTCTATAATAAAACTAAGTGAAAAAGACAAAGTTTTTATTGCCGGAAGCACCCATTATCCTGAAGAAAAGGCGCTCTTTTCGGTTTACGGCAGGCTTTTAAAGCATTACCCTGATTTAAAGATGGTGGTGGTGCCCAGGCATATCAGAAGAGTGGACAAAATAGAAAATGAGGCGCGCGGGATGAATTTAAAGCCTGTTAGATATTCTGATTTAATTGAAGGAAAAAAGGTTTTATCCCGGCAGGCAGGGCGGGAGGTAATCATTCTTAATCTTATGGGTAGATTAAAGGCGGCCTATAGCCGGGCTGATATAGTATTTGTCGGAGGCAGCCTTGCCAAAAGGGGCGGGCAAAATATGATAGAGCCGGCCTCATTTTCAAAAGCGCTTATGTTTGGACCCCATACCGATAATTTTCATAATTTAGCGGAGGGTTTATTGCAAAAAGAGGCGGCTTTGATGGTAAAAGATGAAGAGGATCTATTTGATAAGTCGTTTTTTCTACTCTCTCACCCGAAAAAAAGAGAAGAGTTAGGTAAAAACGCCCTGGCGTTTTTAGAGCAGTCAAGGGGAGCGGCTAAGAAAACCATTGATTTAATTGAGGTCTTCTGTAAGTCAAAGCAAGGCATTAACCGCGACTTTGGGGATTGACAACTGAACTGGAAGAGATGCTTAAGTTAAAAGTTAAGACTTGACCCCTTACTTTGTTAAATATAACGTGGAGGTTAAAATGGCAATAAAGACAAAAATAAGTAAATCTTTTTTGATGTCAGTGCTTGTATTTCTTTCACTTTGCTGTTTTTTTGTACCAGCAGGAGCAGAGAGTGCAAAAGAGATATCTCTGAATGGAATCTGGGCATACATTTCGGATCCGGAAGATATTGGTGTAGAGAATGGGTATTTTAAGCATGGAATGGATTATTCTAATTGGGAAAAGATGAAAATTCCCGGTAATTGGGCAGTGGAAAATCCGGAAATGTTTTCTTACGCGGGTAAGGTTTGGTTTAGCTGTGAGTTCGAGGTGGATAAAGATTTTTTTAATGCCAGAGTAATCCATCTTGAATTTGAAGGAGTAGATTACTTTGCCAGTGTATGGCTAAACGGCCATTATCTGGGAAAACATGAGGGCTATTTTATCCCCTTTGATTTTAATGTTAAACAGTATTTAAATCCGGATTCAACTAATGTTCTGGTAGTTTGTGTAGATAGTCCAAAAGAGGACGGGTTCTGGACAAAAAAACTGGTTAAAGGTATTTTTGTCCATCATGATTGCCGGCCTCCCGAACAGGATGGAAATACCGGCGGCATATGGAATAATGTTAAATTAGTAAATACCGGCTGGATTTGTTTCCAAAATGTACTTGTCGAAACTAAACTTAACGAGAATTTTTCGGACGCGGAAGTTTGTTTTGACTTTGAAGTTGAGAATTACACGCCCTTAGAAAAGGAAGTAAATTTTAAAATCCGTATCGGTGGAAAGAATTTTTTGATAGATGCAATAAATGTTAATAAATCATTTCTTATCCAACCGGGCGAGTCTAAAGTAGATTTCTCCATTTCTATAAAAAATCCTAAACTCTGGTGGACGTGGGATCATGGTAAACCCAATCTGTATAACGCCTCGATATCTGTCGCGTTGGATAACTCTGTAAGTGATACCAGAGATATTACTTTTGGAGTCAGGAAAATAAAATTCGACACCGATAAGAGATTTTTTTATTTAAATGGCAAGCGCATGTTTCAACGAGGTACAAATTATATCGCGACTCAGTGGCTATCCACCTTTAATAAGAGAAAGTTTGAAAAAGACGTTCAAATGATGATGGATGCCAATCTAAATTCTGTTAGAGTTCATGCCCACGTTTTGCCTCAGGAATTTTACACGGTTTGTGATGAAAAAGGGATGCTGGTTTGGGCGGACTTCCCGCTTATATGGGGTTATGTGAAAGATGGTGATTTTATAAAAGAGGCCCGCAGACAGTTTAAAGAGTACATCAGGAAGTATTATAACCATCCGAGTATCTGGTTATGGTGTATCAGCAATGAAGGGGACAGTAACAAAAGATTAAATGATTTTATTTATCTCGCAGGCCGTAATATAGACAAGCAGAGGGCTTTTAATAAAAATTCTTCCAGTTGGGACAGCCATATATACCATGGATGGTACGGAGAAAAACTTAAAGATTATTTAAGCAGCAGTAAAAAATTTGTGGGCGAATATGGCGCGCAGGGAGTACCGCTGTCGTATAAAAGATTTATTCCGCAGTCCGCGCAGTGGCCCCTAAAAAAAGATATATGGAAGTATCACAATTTTCAGTTAAGTAATCAGGAAAAATGGATTGGCAGTTACTTATTGTATGATTCCGCCGAAGAATTCGCGAAAACAAGCCTTATATATCAATATGATTTACTTAAATTCGCGACGGAACACTTCAGGCGAACGAAATATAATCCATGCGGAGGATTATATCAGTTTATGTTTGTAGATTGCTGGCCGTCAATTACATGGGCGATAGTAGATTATTACCGTCAACCAAAACCCGCTTATTATGCTTTGAAAGAAGCTATGTCGCCTGTATTATTGAGCATTAGGTGGGAGGAGCGTTTTTTTGAACCGGGGGATAAAGCTGAAATTTCTCTTTGGTGCGTTAATGATTATATGTACCCAATCAATGATTGCACTCTTTCTTATAAAATAAAGGATGGTAAAGATAAAATATCTTATTTAGATGATGAGATGAAAATAAACCTGGAAGAGGATTCCTCAAAAAAAATAAAAGATCTTTTTTTTATTATTCCTTCCGATTCAAAACCGGAGGATATTTTTAAGTTATCCGCGCAGTTAAAAAACGCTGATGGAAAAATTCTTTCAACCAATAGATTTGTTTATAGAGTAGGGAAGAAAGATAAATTTGTGAAAGATTTATCAGGCGATTGGCTTTTTAAAAAAGGGGACGATCCTTCATACTGCAAGGTTGATATAAGCGAAAAGGATTGGGGGAAGATCAGGGTTCCTGGAAATTGGGAGGAGCAGGGACATGGAGAATATGATGGTTTTGCGTGGTATCGCAAGCATGTTTCTATTCCCGGGGAATGGATTAAAAAGAAGATTACTTTATATATAGAAAACGTTGATGACTGCGATGAATTATACTTTAACGGGCAAAAGGTTAATAGTTCCGGAACATTGCCTCCGGACTATGAAACGGCTTTTGGCCGGAATAGATCATATCCGATACCAAAAGAGTTAATTAAAGCTGATGACGATAATGTTATTGCTCTCCGGGTTTTTGATAATGGAGGTGGAGGAGGAATTGTAGGCGGCCCTGTAAAAATTGGTGATTTTTGCGGCAAGTATGTACCGATTTATGTCAATTATCCGGGAATAAAATGATAGCGAATAAAAGGAGTTTAACTTGTTCAGGAGAGAGACTATGAAGAAGGCATATCTGGCAATTATAATGTTTGTTACGGCAATACTTATTTCTTTATCATTTTTCCTGGTTCGAATAATTATCCAGCCTTCTTTTTCGGCCAGGGAAACAATTAGTCTTAATGGTACCTGGCAATTAGAGGCTTCTGATAAACGGCCGGAAGCCTGGCATCATTCAATTCTTGTTCCAAGTCTGGTAGACATGGCTAGTCCTCCTATTAATTGGGAAGCTCAAAAATGGTTCTGGTACAAAAAAACATTTACTCTAACTCCTTCTCAAACCCGCGGCCACGCGTTTTTAAAAATAGGTCAGTCCAAGTATGGCACTGAAGTATGGCTTAACGGAAAATACCTCGGCAGTTATCTTGGCTGTTACACCTCTCATAAATATAAAGCCACAAAAGCTATAAACTATAACGGCGAAAACGTTCTTGTAGTTAAGGTTGGCATCAAGGAAGCGCTTCCGAAGATTTGCGCTGTAGGCGGAGATCACGAAAAAAAATTGTATATTCCGGGAATCTGGGGCGATGTTTCTTTAATTCTTAGCGGAGGTCCGATTGTAGAAAGAGTTCAGATTATCCCCCATATTGATACCGGTATTGCTGAAGCAAGGATAACTCTTAAAAACCTGGAGGAGGCGGATAAAAATCTTACTCTTTCTTCAAAAGTATTTGAAAAAGCTCTGAATCTGCCTGCTTCAAAGAAAGTAAACATAAAGCGCGTTTTAAAGGCGAAAGAAGAGAAGACTTTTACGCTAGCCATACCTATACCGAAAACGCGGTTATGGTCGCCGGACAACCCTTTTCTTTATCAACTGATTACAAAAGTTAAGGTTGGTAATAAAGAAACAGATATTGAGTTCACAACTTTTGGAATGAGAGAATTTAAAATAGTTGGTTCTGACTTTTATCTAAATGACAAGCGCGTTTTTTTAAAGGGAAGCAATATAGCTTTTCATAGATTTTTGTCTGATCCTGACAGGAAAGAACTTCCGTGGGATGAGACCTGGATAAAGAAGATCTTAATTGATATTCCAAAAGAGCACAATTTCAATTTTTTCCGCAATCATTTAGGCCAGATGTATAGCAGATGGTATGATATCGCGGATGAATACGGGATGCTGATTCAAAACGAATGGTTATTTTGGGTTATTACAGGTACGGAAAAACAGATAAGAAAAGAATTTACTCAATGGCTTTATGACAACTGGAATCATCCCAGCATTATTATCTGGGACGCTCTAAACGAATCTCATTCAGATCCGCGAAGCGATAAAATTACGCGGGTGATTATACCGGAGATGAAAGCCCTGGACCCGACTCGACCCTGGGAGTGTGTGGATTTTTTTGAAGACCATCCATATATTTACTCTCTTGGAATGGTGTTAAATGATCGGAAATTCGGATTTTCACAGTCTATAGATGATTTGAAAAACAACTCCACTCCAACTTTGTTAAATGAATTCATATGGTTCTGGCTGGATAAAGATGGAAACCCTGCTTCCCTTCTGAGAGAAGTTCTTCCGCGCTGGCTTGGAAAGAACAGCACTCCTCAACAACGTTTTGCCCATCAGGCACAACTTGCTTCTGACCTGTGTGAATTATGGAGAAGGTTGGATATAGATGGTATTGCTCCTTTCGTTTATTTAAGCAAGGAAGGCGGTTGTACTTCCAACTGGTTTACCGGCGATATTGCCGATCCGGGACTTAAGCCTGTAATGACAGCTTTAAAAGATGCCTTTGCTCCTTTTGGCGTAAGCATTGAGCTGTGGGACAGGCATTTTTTCCCGGGAGAAAAAAGAGCGATAAATGTTTATATTTTTAATGACACCCATCAAAACAAATCCGGTGTATTGAATTGTAAAATAACAAGCGAAGATGGTTCCCATGTGCTTTTTGAAAAAAGCTTAGATATAAGTGTTCCCGCCGTTGATAAACATATTGAAAGTGTGACTTGGACAATACCCACTGAAACAGGCAGCTACTATCTTAAAGCAGAGTTGATTGAGAATTCAAAAGTAGTTGCGGTAAGCAGGAAGATAGCCCATATCATTAAGCCGATTATTCCCGATAATCTATCCTCTGCCAGGATTATGGTCTATGATCCTGACAATGAAATCTTGGACTATCTTACTTCAATAGGCTTAAAAAATGTCAGTAATTATAACAGCAGCCAGTTATCCAGGCAGGACATCTTAATTTTGGGAGAAGGAGTGCTGTTGGACGATAGCTATAATTCTCGGATGGAAGAGATTAACAGTTTTGTTAAAGAAGGGCACACCCTGATAGTTATTGAGCCCAGTTATGGAATTACTAATTACGAAAGCGCGAAATATTCTCTATTTTCTGACTTATCAATAGTAATGAATAAACGTAAGGATGAGTGGGTAGGCGGCTATGATTCTTATTGTTTCGCGGAAAATCCGAATTCCCCTCTATGGAATAATATTGATAAAGAACATTTGAAGATGTTTAACGGCGGTTTAGGCGGTGAAATGATTTCGCAAAGTAATGTTGAGATTGGTTCGAAAAGATTAGTTTTAGCAAAAAGCGGGCTTAGGCTTCAACATCCCAATGTATTGGAAACTATTTGGAAGGGCGGGGTGATTGTTGTTTCGAGAATTCAGATAAGAGGCAGGCTGACCGAGGTGTCTGATCCAGGTACTGGTTTATATTCAAGAAGAGAAGATCCTGCAGCACAGCAATATTTGCTGAATCTCCTTTCCAATTATCTGGATACGGTCGGTAACCGGCAAAGAATGTATGAAATTTTAGGAAAATTACCTGAGAATGCCGTTGCTTCTTCAATACAGGGGGACGGGTTTGAGGCAGATAAAGCTGTTGATGGTGATGTTGAAACGCGCTGGGCATCTGAGGTGGGTGATCCCCAGTGGGTTTATATTGAATTCGCGGAACCGAAGACATTTAGTGTTGTCAAATTGAACTGGGAAAATGCATTTGCCAGGCAATATGAAATACAAATCTCAAATGATACCCATCACTGGACATCCATTTATAAAGAAATGAATGGGGATGGCGGCGTAGATGAGATTGAAGTAGGAGCTCAAACCTCCAGATATATAAGAGTGTATGGAACTCAACGCGATACACCATGGGGTTATTCATTATGGGAATTTGGGGTTTATTGAAATAAAGATTAGCTGAGGTTAAATTTGAAAATCGGCTGAAAGTGGCAAAATGTCTTGAAATTACGGCGGGATTTTTTTATTTCCTTGACACTATTAGAGATGTTTATTATAATGTTTATAAATGATGAATAAAAAGGACATAAGAAAAGAGTTTCTTTCCAGGTTGAAGAACCAGGATATAGAACAGAGGAGAATTAAGAGCCGGGAAATCAAGGATAAGCTTTTTTTGCACCCTGAGTATAAAACAGCCGAGATGGTTATGTTTTACATTGCAGAGGATATTGAAGTTGATACTGAAAGTATGATTAGAGAATCATTAGAAAGCGGGAAAAAGGTAGCTGTTCCTATTACTGTAGTAAGTCGAAATGAGTTAATAGCTTCACTGCTGGTGGATTATGATAAGGAGCTGACAAGGGGGCCTTACGGGATTTTAGAGCCTAAGAGCGATTTTGTCAGGCCCGTTCCACTGGAGATGATAGATTTAGTAATTGTACCCGCCATTGTCTTTGATAGAAAAGGCAACCGCCTGGGGCACGGCACAGGTTATTTTGACAGATTTCTAAGCAAAATCGCGAAGAATGTGCCTACGATAGGTTTGGCGTTCGACTTTCAGGTAATTGACTTTCTCCCCACTTTTTCTCATGATGTCGCTGTAAAAGAAGTACTTTCGAACTAACCAAATCAACTTCCTGCCTCCTCTACAGCTGTTAGCTGTTATAAGATCAAAAAATATTAATCTAATAGTCTATATTAAGGAGGTGTCTAAAATAGATACATTAAACGCAAACCCAATATTGATGAAAGTAATTTTATTTTCCGCCGGAGCACTGTTGATTGGCGCGGGATATTTCTTGCGGAGATTTCTTAGCGAAAAGAAGGTGAAGGCGGCAGAAGATAAAGCGAAAGAAATACTTGAAACTGCCGAAAGGAGTGTTGAAGCAAGGAAGAAAGAGGCGGAGTTAGAAAGCAAAGAGTTGCTTTACAGTATAAGAACGGACTTTGAAGAACAAACTAAAGAAAGAAGGCAGGAGCTGTCCCATTTAGAAAGGCGGCTTGAGCAGAAAGAAGAAAACCTTGACCGCAAGGTTGATATTTTAGATAAGAAAGAAAAGGAAGTAGTTAATCTGGAAAATATGGTTAAAGGCAAGCAGCAGGAAGTAGGTTCTAAGAATGCTGAGCTGGAGAGGCTGCTTGAAGAGGAGAAAGAAAATCTGCAGAGGATTTCAAGGTTAAGCGCCGAGGAAGCTAAGAATTTACTGCTAAAAAGAATGGAAACCGACGTCAGGCATGAGGCTAGTGTGATAATTAAGAGGATAGAGGATGAAGCGAAAGAGACGGCGGAGAAGAAGGCAAAAAATATTATAAGCCTGGCTATCCAACGCTGCGCGGCAGATCACGCTACGGAGACGACGGTAAGTGTGGTTAATCTTCCCAATGACGAAATGAAAGGCCGCATTATAGGACGGGAAGGCAGGAACATCAGATCCTTTGAGACGGCTACCGGCGTGGATGTGGTTATCGACGATACGCCGGGGGCGGTAACTCTCTCCGGCTTTGATATGGTCAGGCGGGAAATAGCGCGTCTTTCGTTACAACGCCTGATAACCGATGGAAGAATACACCCGGCCAGGATTGAAGATGTTGTCAAAAAAGTTAAAGAAGAGATGGAGGCAACCATCAGAGAGGAAGGCGAAAAGGCCGCTTTCGATGCCGGTGTCCACGGTTTGCACGCGGAGATTATAAGGCTTTTAGGCAGGCTTAAATTCAGGACAAGTTATGGACAGAACGTCCTCCAGCATTCTAAAGAGGTGGCCTATTTGATGGGCGTGATGGCCTCTGAGCTGGGAGCTGACTTTAACTTAGCAAGAAGAATAGGCCTTCTGCATGACATTGGCAAGGCGGTTGATCATGAAGTTGAAGGTTCGCATGACAAGATTGGAGCCAACCTGGCAAAAAAATACGGTGAATCACATCAGGTGATACACGCGATTGAAGCTCATCATGAAAGCGCGGAGCCAAAAACGCTTTTTGCTGTTTTAACCCAGGCGGCAGATGCCGTTAGCGCTTCAAGGCCCGGCGCCAGGCGCGAGACATTAGAATCTTATATCAAGCGGTTGGACAAGCTTGAATCTCTGGCTAACGCTTTTGGCGGTGTTCAAAAGTCATATGCCATTCAGGCCGGACGTGAAATACGGGTTATGGTTTTGCCGGACAAGGTAGCCGATATGGAGACGGTAGCTCTGGCGCGGGAAATAAGTAAGAAGATTGAGGAAGAGCTTGAATATCCGGGCCAGATAAAGGTTGTTATTATCAGAGAAACAAGATCTATTGAGTATGCTAAATAAAGAATAGCGTTTAGCGGATAGCGTATAGTAAAATTCTTTTGTTTTTTCTATTCGCTCTACGCTATCCGCTATCCGCTATCCGCTAATTGAGGTATTTATGAAGATTCTTGCTATTGGGGATATTGTTGGGAAACCGGGGCGCAGGGCGGTTAAGTTTTGGCGCGCGAGGCTGAAAGACAAAGAAAAGATTGACTTTGTTATCGCTAACGGTGAGAACTCGGCCGGCGGCTCGGGTTTTACCCCCAAAGTTGTCGATGAACTGTTATCTTTTGGCATCGATGTTATAACTTCAGGAGACCATGTTTTTAAGAAAAGAGACGTTCTTGAGATAATTAATAAAGAAGACAGGCTTTTAAGGCCCGCGAATTATCCGGATGGCGCTTTAGGCCATGGCTATGTTGTTTTAGATTTAAACAACGGCCTTAAAATAGCTGTCGTTAATCTTGTCGGAAGGGTTTTTATGAAAGCGCTGGATTGTCCTTTTAAAACAGCCGGCGCGCTCATTGAGAAGATAAAAGAGGAGACACCCATAATTATCGTTGACTTTCACGCGGAGGCGACAAGTGAGAAGATAGCTATGGGTTGGTTTCTTGACGGCAAGGTTTCAGCGGTTTTAGGCACACACACCCACGTTCAGACAGCTGATGAACGCCTTCTGCCCCAAGGTACCGCTTACATAAGTGATTTAGGGATGACCGGTCCGATAGATTCCGTTCTGGGCAGGAGGGTTGATAATGTCCTTGAACATTTTCTAAACGGTATGCCGGGCAGGTTTGAAATAGCGGAGGAAAACCTTCAGCTTCAGGGAGTTATTTTAGATATTGATGAGAACAGCGGAAGGGCGCGCGGTATAAAAAGAGTTAAACTTATTATCTAAGATGCCGAATAAAGACGCGAAAGTTTATACAGTTAGTGAAATAAATAGACGGATAAACGATGTTTTGACTGATTCGTTTATGAGTGTTTGGATAGAGGGTGAAATATCAAATTACAAAAAACACCCCATAAGCGGCCACACCTATCTTACGCTGAAGGACGAAAAAGCTCAGTTAAGCTCGGTGATTTTTAAGGGTGCCGGTGAACGCGTAAAGTTCGAGATCAAAGACGGATTAAAGGTTCTTTGTTTCGGAAAGATAGGCGTTTATCAGGTTCAGGGCAAGTATCAGTTGTATATTGAAAAGGTTGAGCCCCAGGGTTACGGAGCTCTACAGCTGGCCTTTGAGCAGTTAAAGGAAAAGCTTGAAAAAGAGGGGCTCTTTAAGGAAGAGCGCAAAAAGCCCATACCTCTTTTGCCGCGCAAAATTGGCCTGGTTACCTCTTCCTCCGGAGCCGCCATAAAGGACATACTTAATAGTATTGACAGGCGCTTCTCAAATGTTCATATAATATTAAATCCGGTCAGGGTTCAGGGAGAGGGCGCCGCTTTGGAGATAGCCCGGGCGGTGGAGGAGTTTAACCGGCTTAAAGGTATAGATGTTTTAATTATTGGACGGGGCGGAGGAAGCCTGGAGGACTTGTGGGCTTTTAATGAGGAGGTTGTTGCCCGGGCAATATTCGCTTCGGAGATTCCTGTAATCTCCGCGGTCGGCCACCAGAAGGACTACCTGATAAGTGATTTTACAGCTGATGTAAGAGCGGCGACGCCGACCAAGGCGGCTGAGTTGGTCATTGGCGCTAAAAGTGAGTTGAGTGAAAAACTGCTCAATTACAGCAGAAGGCTGGTGACGGGGCTAAGGCAGTGTCTTCAAAAGCTGGAAAAAGACTTTTCCTCCTTAGCGAGGAGCCGCTTTTTTAAAGATCCGCGAGAGTTAGTTCGACAGAAGCAGCAGCAGTTAGATGGAATAACAAATTATTTTGCTAAGGCATTTTTGCATTTCATCCAGCTAAAGAAAAGTGATTTTAAGGCTCATTGCGCTAAACTTGATGTGTTAAGCCCCCTTGCTGTTTTAGGCAGGGGTTATAGTATTGTTAGAGGCAGGACAACGGATAGGGTAATAAAAAGCGTAAAGGATGTAACTAAAGGTGATATATTAGAGACGACGCTTTCAGACGGTAAATTTAGCAGTGTGGTAGAGGAGATATGTGATGGCTGAGACAAAGTTTGAAAAAGCGCTTGAGTGTTTGGAAAAGATTGTTGATGATTTGGAAAGCGGCTCTTTGAGTTTAGATGATTCTCTGAAAGCTTATGAAGAAGGCGTGAAGCTTGTTAAGATGTGCAGTAAAAAACTTAATGAAGCGGAGAAGAAGATTGAAATATTAACAAAAGAGGAAGGTAAACTCGTTACAAAACCTTTTTTGGCGGAAGAGGATTAATCTTAAGGCAAGAGTAAAGAAATGGATAATTTACTATCAAAGATTAATAGTCCCAGGGATTTAAAAGAAATTCCCAAAGAGAAGCTTCCGGAGGTCGCGCGGGAGATAAGGAAGCTGATAATAGACACTGTTTCTAAAACAGGCGGGCATTTAGCCTCTAACCTGGGTGTTGTAGAGTTAACGATTGCCCTCTATTATGTTCTTGATATACCCGAAGACAAGGTTATCTGGGACGTGGGCCATCAGTGTTATTCTCACAAGATTTTGACCGGCAGGAGAGATAGGTTCCATACCTTGCGCCAGTTCGGCGGCATAAGCGGTTTTCCCAATAAAAATGAGAGCGAGTATGATCTTATTACTTCCGGCCACAGTTCAACTTCAGTCTCTTTTGCTCTGGGATTGGCGGCGGCAAGGGATATTAAAAAAGGAAAAGAAAAAGTTGTAGCAGTTATCGGGGACGGTGCTCTGTCGGGAGGAGAGGCGTTTGAGGGTTTAAATAATGCCGGCCAACTCGCGAAAGATTTAATTATAATCCTTAATACTAATGAGATGTCAATATCGGTTAGCGTGGGCGCTTTAAGCAAATATTTAAACAGGATAATCACCAATCCTTTATATAATAAAGTAAGAGACGAACTAAAAGTTTTCCTCGGGCGCATTCCGAAATTGGGCTCCAGGGTTAGCGAGGCCGGCAGGAGGTTTGAGGAGGGGCTAAAGAATTTGATAGTCCCCGGCGCGTTCTTTGAGGAGCTGGGCCTTAGATACTTCGGCCCTATAGATGGGCACAACATAGAACAGTTGATTAGTACTTTTGAGAGTGTAGTTAGCATCAAGGGGCCGAAGATTATTCACGTGCTGACTAAAAAAGGTAAGGGTTATAAGCCGGCCGAGAAAAACCCGGCTATATTTCACAGCTCTAAGCCCTTTAGCGTAAAAAACGGCCGGGCGGCTGATGTACCCGCTGATAATAAAGAGACGGAAGAACAGACAACCTATACGAAGGTCTTTAGTAACGCCTTGACGGAATTAAGCCGCGAGAATAAAAGAATTGTTGCCGTGAGCGCGGCTATGGCCGATGGGACGGGGTTAGATAAATTTGCCCTTGAATTTCCTGAGAGATTTTTTGACGTGGGCATTGCCGAACAGCACGCGCTTACTTTTTGCGCGGGCCTTGCTGTTAAAGGGTTTATTCCGGTAGCGGCGATCTATTCTACCTTTTTACAGAGAGGTTACGACCAGATATTTCATGATATCTGCCTGCAGGACTCGCGGATTATCTTGTGTCTTGACAGGGCGGGTTTGGTGGGAGATGACGGGCCTACTCACCACGGTATATTTGATATTTCATATTTGCGTCATCTGCCCAATTTGGTTATAATGGCGCCAAAAGACGCCAATGAGCTGATTTCTATGCTGGCTACGGCTGTCAACATAAAACATCCGGTAGCTATAAGATATCCAAAGGATAAAGTTGATGCGCCCCAAGTCAAAGAGCATCCTATTTTACCGCTGGGAAGGTCGGATGTTTTAAGAAAAGGGGAGGACGTTTGCCTGTTGGCGTACGGTTCCATGGTAAAGGAGGCGGTTGAAGCGGCGGTAATTCTTGAAAAGGCGGGCATTGGGGCCGAGGTTATAAACGCGAGATTTGTTAAGCCGCTTGATGAGAAAATGATAGAAAATATAGCTAAATGCGGCCGTAAGGTGATTACTATAGAAGAAGGCAGTATGCTTGGCGGGTTTGGAAGCGCCGTGGCTGAGATGCTTCAGGCAAATAAAGAAGATAACGTACACCTGCGAATACTTGGGTTACCTGACAAATTTATTGAGCATGGCAATCGCCGGATGCTGCTTGATAAATATGGTTTAGGCGCTGAGAAAATCGCGGAATTTGTAAAAAAGGAATTTTTTAAATGATAAAAAAAGCGGGTATCATTGCTAATCCGGACAAAAAAGCAGCCTTGATGTATCAGAAAAAGATCAAGAAGTTTCTTGAAGAAAGGAATATCAGGGTTTATACTGATAGAGAGGCTTCAAGAGAAGAAATCGCCCGGATGGTGGATTTGATTATTACATTGGGAGGAGATGGCACTCTTTTAAATGTTGCCAAATATATTAGCAATAAGGTTATCATTCTGGGAGTTAATCTGGGCGCTTTTGGTTTTTTGACGGATATTAAGAAGTCCGAGGTTTATTCCGCTTTAAAGAGTATTCTTGAAAATAAGTATTCTGTAAGTAAAAGAAGCATGCTTAAGGCCGGAGTTTACAGATCCGGCAAGTTAATTAAAAGTTTAATTTGCCTAAACGATATGGTAATAAATAAAGGTTCGCTTTCGCGCATATTGACATTATCGGTAATGACGAAGGGAGAAAATTTGGCGACCTATTTATGCGACGGACTGATTATCTCTACTGCTACGGGCTCTACGGCGCATTCGCTTTCGGCCGGAGGGCCTATTGTGAGCCCTGAGTTGGATGTCTCCATTTTAACACCGATATGCCCACATACCTTAAGCAACCGCCCCCTGGTTCTGCCTTCATCCAGAGAGGTAAGTGTTAAGATAGACGGTAAGGAAGCGCAGGATGTAACCCTGACCGCTGATGGACAGGTGGCGGTTAAATTAAAAGCATGTGACCTGATAAAGGTGAAAAAGGCCGCTGTAAGTGCAAGACTGGTGAACTCATCAAAAAGAGATTATTTTCAGATATTACAAGAAAAACTTAAATGGGGCAAACCCCGCTAAAGGTTTTTATGATAAAAGTAAAAATTGACTCGGAAAAATGTAAAGGCTGTAACTTATGCCTGATGTACTGCCCCAAAGGGTTGATAAAAGAGTCAAAAATCTTAAATAAAAGGGGTATTTGCCCCGTTGAATTTGACAGTTCAAAAGGCGCGTGTATCGGATGCAGGTTTTGCGCTTTAATGTGTCCGGAAAGCGCGATAGAGATTATTGATGAGTGATAAGGATAAAAAAGTTTTAATAACTGGCAACGAGGTAATCGCTGAAGCGGCCATCAGGGCCGGCTGTCGTTTTTACGCGGGTTACCCTATAACTCCCCAGAACGAACTTACCGCCTATATGTCAAGGCATATGCCTGAAGCCGGCGGTGTTTTTATCCAGGCGGAAAGCGAGCTGGCGGCTATAAGTATGGTTTTTGGGGCGGCCTGTGTTGGAGAAAGAGCCTTAACTTCTTCCTCTTCCCCGGGGATTAGCCTGAAACAGGAGGGCATTTCTTATTTGGCGGGCTGTAGGCTGCCGGCAGTAATAGTTAATATGTCAAGGGGAGGCCCCGGCCTGGGCAATATCGCTCCGGGCCAGGCTGATTACTTTCAATCAACGCGCGGAGGAGGCCACGGGGATTACCGCACTATTGTTTTGGCTCCCAACTGCGGACAGGAGTTTTTTGATCTGACCCGCCTTGCTTTTGACTTAGCCGATGAGTACAGGATGCCGGTGCTTATCTTAGGAGACGGGGTGTTGGGCCAGATGGCAGAGCCGGTGAAGTTAAAGCCGGGTATAAAATATGAGCCGGCGCATCAAAAAAAGGAGTGGGCTTTGACGGGCAATAAGACAGGTAAGCCCAAAATTATCCGCTCTTTATATTTAGGGCAGGGCGTTTTAGAAAAGCATAATTTAGAGCTTAAAAAGCTCTATGATAAGATTGAACAGGAAGATGTCCGTTCGGAGAGTTTTTACGTAGATGATAGTGAGGTCGTATTGGTTGCCTTTGGCATTTCAAGCCGTATATGCAAAAAGGTAATGCAGGAGGCGCGTAAAGAAGGCGTTAAGGTGGGTATGATAAGGCCCATAACCCTCTGGCCTTATCCTTATGAAATTATCTCCCGGGCGGCCGCGAAGAAGGTTAAGTTTTTAGTGGTGGAGATGAATATGGGGCAGATGATAGAAGACGTCAAACTGGCGGTAGGCGGTAAGGCAGAGGTTCATTTCTACGGCAGGACGGGGGGCGAAATGCCTCAAGAGAAAGATATTATGGAAAAGATAAAACAAGTAATCAAATGAAAGAAATATATAAAAAAAGCAATATTTTAACAGATGCTATTACTCACTACTGTCCGGGCTGCGGGCACGGCATTATACATAACCTTGTCTGCGAGGTGGTAGAAGAGCTTGGCATTATGGAGAAGACGATTGCTATAGCTCCCGTCGGCTGTGCCGTTTTAGCCTATGATTACTGGAAGTTTGATACTACTGAGGCCGCTCACGGAAGGCCGTTGGCGGTAGCGACCGGCATAAAGAGGGCGCGTCCGGAACTGATTGTCTTTACCTATCAGGGAGACGGTGATCTGGCGGCTATAGGGACGGCGGAGACTGTACACGCGGCTAACAGGGGAGAGAATGTTACGGTTATCTTTGTCAATAACGGCGTCTATGGAATGACCGGGGGGCAGATGGCTCCCACGACCCTCTTAAGCCAAAAGACAGCCACCTGTATTAATGGCCGGAACGCGAAGAGAGACGGCTATCCGCTGAAGGTGTCGGAGATGCTGGCTGTTTTAGATGGTGTTTGTTATATTGAAAGGACGTCGGTTCATAATCCCGGCGCGGTTATTAAAACAAAAAAGGCTATAAAAAAGGCCTTTCAAAATCAGATAGAGAAGAAGGGCTTTTCAATGGTTGAGGTGATTTCTCAGTGCCCGACTTACTGGGGCCTTTCGCCGGTTGAAGCGGTAGAAAAGATTGAGAAAGATATTATCAAAAAAGTACCTCTGGGTGTAATAAAAGATGTATAAAAAAATAATATGCGCGGGTTTTGGCGGCCAGGGAATAATGGTAATGGGTAAGCTTTTAGCCAGAGCCGCTATGGATGAGAAAAAAGAGGTTGTCTGGATGCCTTCGTACGGGGCAGAAGTCAGAGGAGGTACCGCTCACTCAAAGGTAGTTATCTCAGATACCCAAATTGCCTCCGGTTTATTTTTGAAACCGGATGACTGCATTATTATGAACCGCCCTTCATTTTTAAAGTTTGAAAACCTTGTGGCAAAAGGCGGCACTGTAATTATTAACAGTTCCTTGATAAACGATGAACTTAAAAGAGAAGATGTTAAAGTGATAAGAATTCCCGCTACTGAAACGGCCGGGGAGTTAGGTAACAGTAAGGTTGCCAATATGGTGGCCCTTGGCGCCTATCAAGGAGTAAGCGGACTAGTGTCACTGAATAGTTTATGTGATGCTCTTAAATTAGTTCTGCCGCTTCACCGCCACGGCCTTATAGACATAAACATACAAGCATTAAAAAAAGGGGCTGAGTTAGTCAATGAGTGTTCGAGTTAGATTCGCGCCGAGTCCAACGGGTTTTTTGCATCTGGGAAGCGCCAGAACGGCTCTTTTTAACTGGCTTTATGCCAGGCACACAGGCGGTAAGTTTGTCTTGCGCGTGGAGGATACCGATAAACAACGCTCTAAAAAGGAGTTTTTAGACGACATCCTCAATGACCTTAAGTGGATGGGGGTTGATTGGGATGAAGGCCCTTTTTTTCAGTCTGAGCGCTTTGGCTTATATAAACAGATGGCGGAAGATATTCTGGCTAAAGGCCTGGCCTACAAAGAAGGCGAGGCCATAATTTTCAGGGTAGAAAAGGGAAGAAAAATAAAAGTTGATGATTTGGTTCACGGAGAAATAGTAGTCAGTACCGATGAAATTAAAGACCAGGTGTTGATGAAGTCAGACGGTTCACCGGCCTATAATTTTGCCTGCGTAGTTGATGATGCCGATTTGAAGATAACCCACATAATAAGAGGAGATGACCACATCTCCAACACACCCAAGCAGATAATGTTTTATGAAGCCCTTGGGGTGGAGCCTCCGAAATTTGCCCACATACCGCTTATGATGGGAAAAGACGGCGCTAAGCTTTCTAAAAGGCATTGCGGAGTAGCGGTGTCGGAGTATAAAAACCAGGGCTTCCTGCCGGAGGCTCTTAGTAATTATCTACTGCTTTTAGGCTGGCAGCCTGAAGACGGCAGGGAGATAGTAAGCCTGAAAGGGGCGGTCAAAGAGTTTGATGTTGTAAATATAAATAAAGTTCAGGTGAGATTTGATATAGATAAATTAAAATGGCTGAACGGAGAATATATAAGAGCGAAAAGCCTTGAAGATATTTACCTTCTTCTTAAAGAACAGTTAGACAATAGCGGCATAGAGCGGGAAAATGTGGATGAGGAAAAACTGAAAAAAATAATCGGTTTGTATCAGGTTCGCATAAAAACTTTAACCGAGTTTATTGAATTGACGGATTATTTTTTCAAAGATGATTATTTAGTTGATGAAAAAGGAAAGAGAAAATACTTAGATAAAGAAGAAAATAAAGAGAATTTAAAGTTAGCTCTAAATGAGCTAAAGCATATAGATAATTTTTCGCATGAGAAGATAGAAGAACTATATAGAGCTTTAGCTGATAAAAATAATCTAAAGCCGGCTAATATCATTCACCCCACCCGCATGGCCATAAGCGGTAAAACTAAAGGGGCGGGGTTATTTGAAGTGATGGAGTTGCTGGGTAAAGAGATAGTTCTAAAGAGAATGGAAAAAGCCGCGGAATAAAAATATAATGGATAAAGAAAAAGCATCTAATTTTATTGAAGAGATAATTAATAAAGATCTGGAAAATAATAAAAATGACTCCAGGGTTCATACCCGTTTTCCTCCGGAACCTAACGGCTATCTTCACATAGGACACGCCAAATCCATCTGCCTTAACTTCGGATTGGCTAAAAAATACAACGGCCCCTGCAACTTAAGGCTGGATGATACTAATCCTGAGACAGAAGAGATGGAATATGTTAATTCCATTAAAGAAGACGTAAGCTGGCTGGGTTTTAAATGGGATGGCCTATATTATGCTTCTGATTATTTTGAGCAGTTATATAGCTATGCTCTTGAATTAATTAAAAAGGGTAAAGCCTATGTCTGCGACTTAAGCCCCGAAGAGGTAAGAAAATACCGCGGCACCCTAACCGAACCCGGAAAAGACAGCCCCTATCGTGAACGTCCGTTTGATGAAAGCCTCGATTTATTTAAGAAAATGAAAGCGGGCGAGTTTGAAGAAGGAAGCAGGACTCTAAGAGCTAAGATAGACATGGCATCTCCAAATTTAACCATGCGCGACCCCGCTCTTTATAGAATACGCAAACTAAGTCATTACAGGACAGCTGATAAATGGTGCATTTATCCTATGTATGATTTTACCCATTGCCTTTCAGATTCAATTGAAGGAATTACTCATTCTATCTGCACTTTAGAGTTTGAGAATAACAGGCCATTGTATGATTGGATATTAGACAAACTGGAAGTCCATCATCCCCAGCAGATAGAGTTTGCCAGGCTTAATTTAAGCCATACTATTTTAAGTAAAAGAAAACTATTAGAACTTGTAGAAAAGAAATATGTAAACGGCTGGGATGACCCCAGAATGCCGACGATATCCGGATTGAGAAGAAGAGGCTATACGCCGGAGTCTATTAGAAACTTCTGTAAGACAATCGGAGTTACTAAAATAAACTCTATTATTGAGATGAATTTATTAGAGAACTCCTTAAGGGAGGAATTAAATAAGACATCTAACAGAGTAATGGCTGTCATAAACCCTCTTAAGGTGGTAATCGAAAACTACCCGGAGGAAAGAGAAGAAGAATTAGATTGTATTAATAATCCGGAAGATGAAGCAAGCGGCACAAGAAAGGTTCCCTTTTCAAAGGTATTATATATTGAAAAAGATGACTTCCAAGAGGTTCCTCATAAGAAGTTCTTCCGCTTAGCTCCTGATAGGGAAGTCCGCCTGCGTTATGCTTACTTTATAACCTGTAAAGAGGTTATAAAAGATGAAAAAACAGGTGAAATCAAAGAATTACGCTGTACTTATGATCCGGCAACTAAAGGCGGAGACTCGCCTGACGGTAGAAGAGTAAAAGGCACCCTGCACTGGGTAGCAGAAAAAACCGCCATAGAGGCGGAAGTAAGAATATATGACCATCTCTTTTTAACCAGAGACCCCAATGAAGCAGAAGATTATAAAGATAATTTCAATAAAGAGTCACTTATCATATTAAACAAATGCTATTTAGAACCCAGCCTAAAAAACGCAAAACCTGATAGCAAATATCAGTTTGAAAGGCTGGGGTATTTCTGCTTAGATAAGGACGCGGCTAAAGATAAGTTAATATTTAACCGCATTGTCTCTTTAAGAGATACCTGGGCGAAGATTAATAAGAAAGCGTAAAGCGAAAAGCGCAAAACGCAAAACGTAAAATTCAAAATTGAAACCAAAAACATAACCTGCAAATATTATATATTTAAGTATAGATAATTTTTTAATTTTATAGTATTATTTTAGTAGTTGTTAAGAAAAATTAAGCGCTGTGCCTATAATTTTTTCATCGAAATCAGCAAGCTACGCCCCTGCGGGGCTATTTCTCTTCAAAAATCACAGGCACAGCTTGCGCGGTATTTTGCGCTTTTAGTTTTAAAAGTTTGCCCTGTAGTGCCCTATACCAGAGCAGAGCACGGTATGGGGTTAAAATAACTGGTAGCACGACTGATTCTGCCGTGAACCAAATCAAAGATTGATTCACGGCAACCCTGAATCGTACTTGTACTGGTTCAGGGCTGGTTCATGACCGCTGTAAATTAAAACAAATTTGATTCACACTTTTGGTTACCTAAAGTTATGTATTACGTTTATGTGCTGTTGAGTAAACTGGACGATAAATTTTATATTGGTTATACAGAAAATCTGAATAGGCGAATAAAAGAGCATAAAGCAGGTTTAGTGCATACAACAGTGCGATACTCAGATTTAAATTTGATATTTTATGAATGCTTTCTATCTAAGCGAGATGCTCTTAGGCGAGAAAGATATTTTAAAACCACAAAAGGCAAAAAATCTTTAAGATTGATTGTTAGAGATTCACTTGATAATATAAAATCTTGCCCTGTAGTGTAACGGCAGCACGACTGATTCTGGTTCAGTTAGTCTTGGTTCAAATCCAGGCAGGGCAGCCATGTTTTGAAC
>JAGLLT010000012.1 GCA_023140385.1 Candidatus Omnitrophota bacterium | reverse complement strand
GCCGGATAAATGGAGAAGGGTGAGATTTTATCATACGCCGTTTGAGGAGAGGTTTGCCTCCCGCATACTGCTTGAGGATTCTCCGCGCCAATTGGTACCGGGAGAAAAGCACTTCTCGCCCAATAAAGCCTATTGGTTTTCGGCCAGCGCCCCCGATTATACGGGACAGCCTCCCTGGAATACAGTTATTTTTATTTATAATGAGCGGAAAGACCTGATTAAAATTACCCTGCTTGACCATAGCAATTCTGAGCCCACTCTTACATGGATTAATGAAAAACTTTTACAGATTGGTGTCTGGTGGGGGAGTATTGTAGGGACAGATATTATTTATGATGTCGAAAAAGAAAGCGTAGTTTATAAAGAAATGGTGCGTGACGGACAGGTTGTTTATCAGCAATGGCGCCAATCCCAGGGCCGGAAATAGCGCGTCATATTCACCGGCGGAAAAAGAAGAATAGAATAGTAAAAAATCACATTGCGAGGGTGGCGGAATTGGCATACGCGCTAGGTTGAGGGCCTAGTGAGAGTTAAATCTCGTGGGGGTTCAAATCCCCCTCCTCGCACCAGTTTACCGCGGGCTTACGGTGAGTTTAAAAATGAGAATTAGAAAACAAATTTTTCCCGGCGCCATAGCGCTTAGTTCACTAATTTTAAGCATTGTTTTTTACAACTCACCCAACTCTTCACTGCCAGTTAAGTTAATACTTGCAGGCGGGAGTTATTTCCTCAGTCATAAAGCCGCTATATTTTATTTTACGTCTTTTATTTCCGCCGGCTGTCTTCTCTTTTTTTATATGGACATCCTTTATCAGAGAATCTGCAAAAAGCATAGCTTCTATTATTACCGCGAAGGTTACCTTGCTTCTAATTTTTTACTCCTTATTTTATTAAGTTACCATTATGGTGTCGTTCAGTATGGTTTGGGAAAGGCGGGAGATATAAGTACGTGTTTTTCACCGTTTGGGAGTTTAAGCTTTTTTGCCTTTATATTTTTGATGATTAGGGTTATACTAAAATCAGGAAGCAGGCCCTGGATGCCCTCTGAGGATAAACAATAAGGGAAAAATATGGGTATTAAACTGAATAAGAAAAAACGCTCCGGCTCCGCGATTTTGCTGATACATTGTTCCGACAGGAAAGGATTGGTAGCCGCGGTTACCAAGTTTCTGTCAGAAAACAGCGGCAATATCCTTTATCTTGACCAGCACGTTGATGTATACAAAAAGGTGTTTTTTATGCGTGTTGAATGGGAGCTGGCAGACTTTAAAATCCCGGCCGCGAATATCGCGGGTGAATTTGAAACTTTAATCGCCCGCAAATTTAAAATGAAGTGGAAGCTGCATTTTTCTTATGAAGTCCCCAGAGTGGCCATTTTTGTGTCTAAGCTTTCACATTGCCTGTATGATATTGTATCACGCTGTCAATCGGGTGAGTTCCGGATGGAGATACCCTTGATTATCAGCAATCATCCCGACCTGCGCCGCGTAGCCGATAAGTTTGGCATTGCTTACCATCTTTTTAAAATTACCCCGAAAAATAAAAAGGCCCGGGAAGAGAAGGAACTCAAGCTATTAAAGAGGCATAATGTTGACTTCGTTGTCCTGGCGCGTTATATGCAGGTCTTGAGCAATAATTTTATTAAAGAGTATCCCAACCGGATTATTAACATACATCATTCTTTTTTGCCAGCCTTTCCCGGCCGAAAGCCTTATCACTCGGCCTATGAGCGCGGGGTTAAGGTGATTGGAGCCACAAGTCATTACGCGACCTCAAAATTGGACAGAGGCCCCATTATTGAGCAGGACGTTGTTAAAGTTAGCCACTCGGATTGCATAGAAGACCTTATTCGCAAAGGGTGTGATTTGGAAAAGATTGTTTTGTCCAGGGCTATTTGGTATCATTTGAAAAGAAAGACTCTTGTCTACGACAGGCGCACTGTAGTTTTCGCTTAGGCGGGTAAAAGCGGTAATAAGAAAGGTGATAAAATGAATAACAATTGTGTTTTCTGTAAGATTATTAAACAAGAGATTCCGGCGGATATTGTGTATGAAGATGACGATGTACTGGCATTTTTGGACATTAGGGCTCAGGCACCGGTTCATATTTTACTCGTGCCCAAAGTTCATATTGAGAAGGTATCGGATTTGAATGAGAATGTCAGTTATATTGTTTCAAAACTGGTTTTGGCGGCCAACAAAATTGCCAGAGATAAAGGCCTCAATGAAGATGGTTACAGGTTAGTCTTTAATTGCGGAGAAAACGCCGGCCAGGAAGTTCTTCATTTGCACCTGCATCTTTTAGGCGGTAGAAAATTTACCTGGCCTCCCGGCTGACAGCCTTTTAGAGCATCCCTTCCAGAATTGTTTCAATCTTTTTCTTCAGGTCATTAGAAGAAAATGGCCAAACAGTTCTTCCATAAAGAGCTGATTTTATTTCTTTATAGGTGAGTTCATTAAGCCTGAAGGGCGGTATCTTGTTGTCAATCTCAAGATAGTATCTCATGAGGATAAGGTATTTTTCTACCAGAGAGGGCAGAAGGAAGTTGTTTCTGACGTGTTCGTGAGCCTGCCTGCCAAACTCTCTTTTTTCGGCAGGGTTTTCTAATATAGATTGTATTTTTTTGGCCGCTAATTTGTAATCTGAAGGCTCGACAAGATAGCCTGTTTCTCCGTCTATGACTTGAAGTTTAATGCCGCCTATTTTGCTTCCTATGACCGGTGTTTTTTGCCACATAGCTTCGGTAACTACCAGGCCAAAACCTTCTTTGGTTGAAAGGTGGACGAAGCAGTCCGCCAGTGACATTAAAGCGCCGATGGCCTCATCATTGTTTTTAATATTAAGCCATGTCTGAATGTCTTTGTCGCCGCCTATTTCTTTTTCAATTTCAGCGTACATCTGCTCTCCTTCGGGGTCATCCGAAGCGGTGTTTCCGACGATAATCAGATAGGGCTTAATCTTTTTTGAAAGAGTCGTTTTGAGGAGCTTAAAAGCGCGAATTATGCCTTTTTGGTTTTTGTGTATATCATAACGTGAGACGGCCAGCACAATCGGGCGATGAGGGTCTATATTATGCTCATTAAATAAATCAGATAGTATATCACGGGCTTCTTTTTTCGTAAAGAGGTGATTTTTCTTTCTCAGCGGGTCAATTGAGGGGTGTACCTCATAGGCTGGCACCTGAATTTGCTCCTTGATAAACTCGTTGGCGGTGAATATGGCTCCGTCAAAGTGATTAATGTAGGGTAACAAAAATCTCCAGATTCTTCTTGATGCCTGAGAGGTATCGATGTGGCATCTCCAGAGGATGTGTCCATAAACGTTGCCGCTCATTACTATAGCCGCCGGTTGAGGGTCGTGGATGACCACCAGATGGCCGACTATCTTGGTTTTTTCCGTATTCCAGTTGAGGGTGTCAAGATAGGCGTGAAAGACCTCCTCCATAGTGATATCCTGCTTTACGCCCTGCAGGAGGTTGTGGAATTTTTTGGTTACCTGAAAGAAGTCCGGTGTGCCTTCTATGACAAACCACCTGCAGTCAACTCCCAGTCCTTTGGCAAAAGGAACGGTGCTTTGAAGCATTTCTGCTACACCGCCGCCGATTATAGTAGAGTTGACGTTGGCCCAGACCTTATGAAGGAGCGGTTCGGCGAGAAACTTAAGGTGGTTAATTTTATCTTTGCCGACAAAAGGAATGTATTTATCAACGTCCATCCTTTTAAGAGGAACGTACTGATTTTTAAACTTTTTGCTTCTGTCGTCAAACATAAATTGCCTCCCGGTGGTTGATTATTCTCTCTCATCATAATTGCACATAAAAGGTGACTTGTCAATAGTGCCCTGTAATTAGAAAAAACCGGAATATAAAAGATTTGAGATAGGAAGTTGGGTATGTTATAATAGGCTGAAAATCGGAGATTAGCGGGTATTTTATCAGGATGATAGCTATAGTTTTCTTTAAAAAAGCGGATAATGAACTTTTCGCGAAGTTAAAAGGCCGGCTGGAGGGTGTTTTCCAAAGTGAGGACTTTTCAGACAGTGTGCTGTCACTGCCGCTGCCCTTGGCCGCTTTCAATAAAAAAAGAAGGCAATATAACAGTCCGGAGATATTGCGCGGTATGCTGGATAATTCTGTTTTAGAGGACTATAATAAGGTTTTGGGGATAGTGGATGAAGATTTGTATACGGCAAATCTTAATTTTGTTTTTGGACAGGCAGACTCTGTGGGGGGTAAAGTGTGCCTTGTCTCTGCCAAACGGCTTTATCAGAGCTTTTATAATCTGCCTGAGAACGCGGTCCTCTTTCTTATGCGCCTCTCAAAGGAGGCGGCGCATGAAATCGGCCATCTTCTGGGCCTGGTCCATTGTCATAATAAAAGTTGCGTAATGACTTATTCGGAGAGTATTAGAGAAGTTGATTTTAAAAGGGGGCAGTTTTGCTCTGTGTGTAGAGATAAGATTAAGGAGAAATACTGAATGAAAACAAACGGTATTGAAATAGAGGTAATAAAAGGAGATATTACGGAAATAGAGGTTGACGCTATTGTCAATGCCGCCAATAACAGACTGCTTATGGGTGGAGGCGTCGCGGGAGCTATAAAAAGAAAGGGCGGGCCTTCAATACAGAAGGAGGCGGACGAAATCAGCCCCATAAAAAAGGGAGAAGCGGCTATAACAGGCGCTGGCAATTTAAAGGCCAGGTATGTTATTCACGCGGCTACGATGGGAGTAGATTTTAAAACAGACCAGTCCATTATCAGAGAGGCAACCAGGAGCGCTCTTGGCGCCGCGAGGGAGAAGGATATAGCCTCAATTGCCTTTCCCGCGCTTGGCTGCGGAGTAGGAGGGTTTTCACCGGAGCAGGCCGCCAAGATAATGCTTGAAGAGGTAGTGGGGTTCACTTGGTATAACCGCGGCTTGAAAAAAATAATTTTTGTTCTCTTTAATGAGAAGGCTTACCGGACTTTTAAGGAAGTATTTAAGGAGCACCTTGATAGAATAAAAAAGAAGATAGAGAGGCATCCTGTGCCGGCAGTGGATATCATTATTGAGAAAGACGGCGCGATAATTCTTGTTGAGAGAAAAAATCCTCCTTTTGGCTGGGCTCTGCCGGGCGGTTTTGTAGAGGTGGGCGAGTCGGTAGAAACGGCGGCCGGCAGAGAGGCGGAGGAGGAGACCGGTATCAAGGTAAGGGAGCTGAAGCAGTTTCATGTTTATTCTAAGCCTGACAGGGATCCACGTTTTCATACCATATCCTGTGTTTTTACGGCCGGGACGGAAGATGAACCAAAGGCGGCCAGCGATGCCAAAAAGGCGGAGTTTTTTAGAGAAGGCGAACTGCCGGATGAGATTACCTTTGATCATAGGCGGATATTAAGCGATTATTTTAAAAGCCGAAAAGGAAAATAATGTCTCTTCATTACCTGATAGACGGTTATAATGTTTTGCATAAGATTAACGGCCTTGCCGATAAGGAGTTGAGTGATGGACGGCAGGAGTTGTTGGATATTATCAAAAGGCATAATCTGTGCGGCAGAAATAAAGTAACGGTGGTTTTTGACGGGAGAAGCGATGTTGTGGCGCCGCCGCATAAGAGCAGTTTTGTTGTTCTGTTTTCCGAGGGTGAACCGGCGGATAATTTGATTATTAGATTAGCTTCAAAGGACAGCAATCCGCGAAGGGTGGTTGTGGTGACCGACGACAAGGAGATAAGGTTTAAAGTGGGAAGTTCTTGCCGGAAGGTTATGTCGGTTTCAGAGTTTACCGGGAAAATGTCAAAGAGAAAGACGTCTACTAATGAAGCCTCAAAGACTAAGCTGGAAGATGAAGACGAACAGAAAATAACCGATGAGTTAGAAAAAAAGTGGCTGGGGGATGAAGGATGATACCGATAAAAGATGATAATTATCTGGAGCGTGTTCCTTATATCACCTTTATCCTTATTGGTTTAAACGTTATAATCTTTCTTTATCAGCTTTTTGCCGGTAAGGAGGGAGCTATGTTTACCTACAAATTTGCCCTTGTTCCCCGGAATATTTTTCACAGCCAGGGTACGCCTCCGTTCTTAACTCTTATAAGTTCTATGTTTTTGCATGGGGGCCCGGCGCATTTAATCGGAAATATGTTATTTCTGGGGATTTTTGGCGATGATATAGAAGACGCGCTTGGACATTTCAGATATTTATTTTTTTATATTGTCTGCGGTGTTATAGCGGCTTTGACACACGCCCTTATTCACCACGCATCAGGGGTGCCTATGCTGGGCGCCAGTGGAGCTATCTCGGGAATTCTTGGCGCCTATCTGCTCTTATATCCCGGGGCGAAGATTTTGACTATAGTTCCGATTTTTTTCTTTTTGCGTTTTATCTGGATTAAGGCAAGCTTCTTTTTAATCGTCTGGTTTATATTTCAATTGATATACACCGCTTCGCCGCAGTATCAGGGGATTGCTTTTTTGGCCCATATAGGAGGATTTTTGGCTGGGCTGGGGATAATAGGCCTGTTTAAAAACTATAGAGGTCGGAAAAGAAAGTACGAAATACTATGGCCTTGAGTAAGGAAAAAGCTATCAACCGTATCTACGATGAGCTGTTAAGAAAGTTTGGATCTCAGCATTGGTGGCCGGGTGACAGTCCTTTGGAGATAATAGTAGGCGCTGTACTTACGCAAAATACCAACTGGCAGAATGTTGAGCGAGCTATAGTCAATCTAAAGAAAGAAAAGGCATTAAGCCTAAAAGCGCTGAAGTTGATAAATATAAAGAGGCTCGCGGGGCTTATCAGATCAAGCGGCTACTATAATATCAAGGCCAAACGCCTTAAAAACCTAATTAATTTTATCTTTTGTGAATATAGTGGTTCTTTAAAGAAGATGTTTGATGATTCGACTGAGGTTTTAAGAGAAAAACTTCTTGCAGTAAACGGGATAGGCAAGGAGACCGCGGACTCAATTCTCCTTTACGGCGGAGGGAAACCGGTTTTTGTGGTTGATGCCTATACCAAAAGAGTATTTTCCCGTCTGGGGATTGTTCAAAAAAGCAGCGGCTATGATGAGATTCAGAATATCTTCTATAAAAACTTAAAGAAAGATGTAAGGCTTTATAATGAGTACCATGCTCTGATAGTGAGTCTGGGTAAGAATATATGCAAGGTCAAGCCGGCCTGCGAAATTTGTCCTCTAAAAGGAGTTACAATTGGGAACTGTCAACTCGCCTGATAAGGTAAAACTTGTTATCTCGCTTTTTTCTAACCGGGAAGAGTTTTTTGATAAAGCAATAGCTGTATTGAAGAAGAAGTTGGGTGAAGTTGATCTGGAAAGTAACTTTCTGCCGATAAACAGGACAGGCTATTATGCCGGTGAAATGGGTTCTGATTTGAAAAGAAAATTTTATGCTTTCAAAAGGCTCATATCTCGTGGTAAAATAGCGGACATCAAAATATATACTAATAGCCTTGAGCGAAAGCTGGCGATAGATAATAAGAGAAGGATAAATATAGACCCGGGCTATATGAGCCTGGGTAAATTTGTGTTAGCAACTACCAAGAATCAACAGCAGAGGATATATCTTAAGAAAGGTATTTTCGCGGAGTGCGCCCTGAGATATAAAGAGGGAGGGTTTGTCAGTTGGGAGTGGACATATCCCGACTATGCTACAAAAGAGTACAGAGAAACACTAAATGCCATAAGAGAAGTTTACAGAAAGCAGATAAGATGAAGATACTGGTAAGCGCCTGTCTGGCGGGTATAAATTGCCGCTTTAACGGAAAAAATCAAGTTAATAAAAAAATAAAAAAGATGCTTGAAGAAGGCAAGGCTGTATGTGTTTGCCCGGAAGAACTCGGCGGCCTTTTGACGCCGCGCCTGCCTTCTGAAATGATAGATGGTTCCGGTGAGGATGTCCTGGAAGAAAAGGCCGGGGTTATCAATGAAGAGGGAGCTGACGTTACCAAGAATTTTATTGAAGGCTCAAGAAAGGCATTGGAGATAGCTAAAAAGTATAAGATAAAAAATGCTATATTAAAGTCAAAAAGCACCGCCTGCGGCAAGGGGCAGATTTACGATGGAACCTTTAGCGGAAAGCTGAAGGAGGGCAATGGCGTTACCTGCGCCTTGCTAATGAAGAATAAGATTAAGGTTATTACTGAAAACGATATTTAAGAGAAAGGATTAAAATGTTAGGTAAGATGAAACAGCTTTTTGAAATGCAGAAAAAGGCCAAAGAGATAAAGGGGCAGTTGGCAAACGCGCAAGTGGAGGTTGAGAAGTTGGGCGGCAAAATAAAGATGGTCTTTGACGGGGAAAATAACATCAAAGATATTCAGATAGCCGGAGATCTCCTCCGGGAAGAGAATAAGGAGCTCCTTGAGGCCAATTTAAAGGCCTGTATTAATGAAGCATCCAGTGAAGTAAAGAAGATAATGATGAGCAAGATGAAGGAGTCTCTCGGAGGATTTAATCTTCCGGGTATGGGTATGTAGGGAAGGGTTGATTGAGACGTTATTGCTACTTTTTGATTGACATGAAGTTAGCGTAATGATAATATCTTGTGACGCGGCCCCATCGTCTAGCCTGGTCAGGACGCCGGATTCTCATTCCGGTAACACGGGTTCGAATCCCGTTGGGGCTACCATCACTACGGATACTCTTGCGACTTAAGTGATCACAAGGGGTTACATAAATTAAGGGAAGTTATTCCGTACTATACGATGCGGAGCAACTTCCCTTTTTTTTTGCGCGCTGCGTCCCACCTACGAGGTGGGACAATGGTATAGATTTAGGGTTTATAATTATTCTTAAATGACTATAATATATTGACAAAATGAAACTGTTTCAAACCATATTATTTAGGTAAGAAAAAGTGTTGACATGTTCGTATAAAACGTATATACTTGTTAACAAGTAGTGACAATTTATACGGAGAGGTTATGAAACAAAAAACAGAAAAAATACTCAACTATTTCAAAAAAAATGGCGGCATTGCACGGTTTTCTTCAATTATAAAAGCGGGGTTTCATCCAGATACGCTTAGAGCACTTGAGAAAGAAGGTAAAATAGAGAAGATTGCCAGGGGGCTTTACCGGATGACTCATTATACGTTTGGGCCATATCCTGATCTTGTCATTGCGTCTCTTCAGGCGCCAAGAGGGATTATTTGTCTTGTGTCTGCCCTTTTTTTTCATGAAGCAACGAATGAGATACCCGGGTATGTAGATATTGCAATCCCCGCGGGGACTCGTGCCAATAGAATTAAGTACCCACCAGTACGATTTTATCGTTTTTCAGTTAAAACTTGGAATGCTGGCGTTGATGTACATCAAGCTGAAGGACATGAAATTAGAGTTTACAGCCTTGCTAAAACGATTGCTGATTGTTTTAAGTTTCGCAATAGAATAGGTGTAAATATTGCCAGGGACGCGCTTAGGATAGCGGTTACCGAGAAGGGCATAAAACCACTCGATATAATGAAATACGCTAAAATCTGCCGTGTACATAAAATTATTAAACCAATGCTGGAAACAATGATATGAAAAAAGATATTAAAAATATAGAAGCCTCCATTAAGGCTCAGCTTCAGAATAAAGCGAAAAAAACGAATCGCCCATTTTCTGAAGTTCTCCAATATTACGGCATGGAGAGATTTCTTTATCGTGTGAGTCAGTCTAAATATGCGGATAAGTTTATCCTTAAGGGGGCTTTGATGTTTACTGCATGGCATGTGCCTGAACGAAGGACAACCCTTGATATAGACTTTTCAGCGCAATATGATAATCAGGTATCTAGTATTGAGAAAATGATAAAGGATATTTGTAAAATCGATGTGGTTTCTGATGGGCTTATCTTTGATTGTAAAAACATTAAAGGTCAACGAATAAAAGAAGATGCCGATTATGAAGGGGTACGAGTTAAGTTTTTGGGATTACTTGAGCGTTCTCGTATTTCTATGCAGGTTGATATAGGTTTTGGAGATACTATTTATCCAAAGCCAAAAATAATTGAATATCCTGTTATTTTAGATTTTCCAAAACCTAAGCTTAAAGGATATCCGGCGGAGAGTGTTGTCAGTGAGAAATTTGAGACTATGGTAAAACTTGGTTTTTTAAACAGCAGAATGAAAGATTTTTATGATGTTTGGCTTATTATGCATCAGTTTAACTTTGATGGGACAAGACTTTCCGAGGCGTTAAAAAGAACATTTAAAAACCGTAAAACTTCTTTGCCGCAATGTAAGCCATTATTTGCTGAAGAAATTTATAATGAGAAATCTGACCGGCAAACATTATGGAAGGCTTTTTTAAAGAAGGGAGATATTAAACATGCGCCGGAAAAGTTGAGCACAACAGTTAGAGAGATAGACAAGTTTCTTATTGAGCCGTTAGTTGCAATCAATAAAGGTATTAGGTTTAATGAAAAATGGAAAGCTCCCGGGCCATGGAAATAAAATTTTAGAGAGAATGGTAATGGCTGAAAGCAGATTGATAGCTAAGTTAAAGAAAATACGATTTACTCTGTTTTTGACAGCTATCCTTTTCATATCAAGTATTTCTCTATATACCACAACTCCTTCCACAGCGCAAATATCTGAAAATACCCCCATAAAAAATTCATATTCCGCGGGTGTTCTGGATATAAGTGGAAAAAAGTATTATCCGGCCGTTAAGAAAGCGATAGAGCAGGCAGGAGAATCAATATATATGGTGATGTTTCAGGTAAGTTTAAACCCTTATCATAAAAACTCAAAAGTATATAAAATAGTTGATGAGTTGGTGAAGGCTCACAAGCGGGGAGTGGATGTAAGGGTTATTCTGGATCAAAATATAGATTTTGTTAACCGTCGGGATAAAGGTAAATGGATAGCTGAGGGTAAGAATGCCTGGTGCTTTAAAATGCTCAATGAGGGAGGCATAGACGTTTATTACGATAACCTCACCACATATACCCATGCCAAGACAATAGTGATAGATAAGGAGATTGTCATAATAGGCAGTGCTAACTGGAGCGAGAACGCGTTTAGCAAAAACGTAGAGACTAACACCTTGATAAAGTCAGAAGGATTAGCAAGTGAGCTTTATGAGTATTTTAAGAAGATTAAGATAGATGAAAAAGTTCGTATGCCAATATCAGAGGGCAGTGTTCCTGTATCATGGGAACTTTTGGAGAATCCCAAATTAGCCGGCCGGATGTTAACAAAGCGCGATGAAAGAGCTTTTAATATATATTTGTTACTTTTAAGGGAATTTGATGGGAACTCTCAAGGTAAAATAATATTAAATTATGAAAAAATAGCCGATGATTTAGGCTTGAGTGATAAAATGACAAGAACCGGCTATAGAAGACAGATTATAAAAAGCCTGAGAAAACTTGAAGACACCTATGAGATTATAAGATTTGAACCGGAATATGGCAAGGACGCGACTGTTACGTTATTAAATTATGATAATCCTGACGAGATTTATAAAACGCCAAAGGAATGGTATTTCCAGGTGCCGGATAATTTTTGGGAATACGGATGGAGCAGAAAGCTCTCTATGAGGGCGAAATTTTGCTATTTTATTAACTTAGCCTATGTAAGCATAAGCAATGCTAATCCCTGGTGGTTTTCTTCAGGGGATGTCTTAGCTGAACGTTTTAATGTAAGCAAGTGGGTTATAGGTAGAGGGATGCAGGAGCTAAGAAGAGAAAATCTTATAGACGTATCCTATGACAGCCCTAAAGGAAATTCCTACAAAACCCTTTTAGCCAAATCCTATAAGCTATTACCATTATATGACCCGGAGCGGCTGGAGGCAGAGTGGGATAGGTTAGAGTTAGCCTATGGCTCAAAGAGTTTAAATAGAGCAAGAGAGCACGCAAAGATAGTCTTTAAGGAGAATGACTCGCAGACGGTAGAAGATATCATAATGATGATGGAATCCTTTGGTGAAGAGCAAGTGAAGAAGGCGTTTGCTATTGTGGCCAAAAAGAGCACTTCTAATCCAAAAAAGCATTATGCGTATGTAAAGGGTATATTGAATAGGATGGAAGAATGAAAACCCATGCAACAGTCATGCCCATAGAGCATAGGTAGTCAGAGAATGTCTCCTAATGTTCCGTTGAGATGTGCACACCGCCCTTTGCGTCTGTTTTTTCCTAGTAAAAGATTGAAAAAATAATTGACACAATGTATTAGATTGCATATAATGGTATTTAATTGTGCTTATGGTTATTTTAAATACTTTTTTAAAAAGGGAGATTTGAAGTGCAAGAAATATATTTAACAAGAGAAGTTGCTGATTTGTTACGAGTTAGTGAAGAATACTTACGCGCGCTTATTCGAGCTGGGAAAATAAAGGCTTATAAGGAAGGTAGGCGCGGTGGCTATAGGATAACTAGACAAGAAATTGATAAGTATGTAAAGCGCAAACACGATGAAGAAACAAGAGCAAGAATTAAGTAATATTAAAATATTTCGCAGGAGAATGAATGTATAGATATCAAAATAACGCTTTTAGAGTGCTAGGGTTAACCTCTGATGCTTCCATTGGAGAGATAATGCAGCGGGTTAATGAGATAAAAGTAAAAAAGTCATTGGGTATCGGTGTGTCATATAAGTTTGACTTTTCTTGGATGGGAAAAGTTGATAGAAGTGAGCAAAGTGTTATTAATGCATTGCAAAGACTGGAAAACCCCATTTCTAGGCTAAAAGAAGAAATTTTCTGGTTTTGGATTGATACAGACGGTGACAGAAAAGCACTTGATTGTTTGTTTAATAAGAATCGCCAATCTTCTTATGAATTATGGAAGTCTACTATTGCTTCTGATGTCCCAGAGAAAGAGAAAGTATCAGCTTTAGTTAACCAGATGATTTTATCTCATAGTAGCGTGATAGGAAGAGAGATGAACCTTAAATATAAGGTAGACGCATTCACTAAAGAGGTTTGTCCAACGTGTAATATGCAGTTTGGACAAGATTATAGGTTTTGCATACAGTGTGGCAATAGATTAAAAAAATTAAGAATAGAAAGCGAATCGGCGAAAAAAAGAAACGTCAATTTATCGGAAACTCACTGGACAAATTGGAGATTTGCCATTAACAGAATTTCATTGCTTGCATCGAATGAATTATTCTGGGAAAGAACAAGAGAAAAGGCCGAGAGAATTAATGACCCAAGATTATCCGTGAGGAAGATCCAAGAAATACGCGATAATTTTTTAGGTGATATAGCTAATCCCAACTTCAGATTTTTATCTCAGTCACTTGTGTCTAAGGATTATGAAAGAACTAAACAGCACGCTGCCTTATTGAATGGATCCTCATTTTCATATGAATATTTAAGGGAAGGGTTTAATGAAATACTAGCTTCGCATGTTACTTTAATTAATAGACATTGTCAAAATTCATCTAAAGAAGTTGCTGAATTTGAGCAAATAGAAAACAAGCCAATAAACACTATTATAGATATATATTCTAGGTTTGAAGAAAATGTTTCGAAAATAATTGCGGAAGGTAATATCGTGGATTTTAATTGCATATCAGATTATGGCTTGGCCCGAGATGGGCTAGCAAGTAATCTTAGAGATATGGGCATTATTCTTAATAATATGCTGGCAGCAGACAAAGCAATATCCGCAAAGAAGCGTGAATGGGGTTATCAAAAGGCCTATGAAATGGTAACAAAGGCACTTGAGTATGCTAGTTCGCAATATATTAAACAAAAATTTGCAAAGGACGAAGAAATTGCAAAAAGCAATATGGAAAGTGCGCGTTTGAGTAGTAAATATAATGACGAAGGGGCGTCTACTCAATCAACCTCAAGTTCCGCAGGTTATAATCCATCTAAAAAGTCATCATCAGGTTCAAATTGGAAGTCTGTTATTGGATGGATATTATTAATTGGATTTATTGTCGTTATGGTTAATTTGAATGATGATTCATCGAATGGCGGCACTTCAAAAAGCACTTCTTCATATAAAAGTAAATCTTCTAGTTCTAGCCCAAGCCTGTACCAACTGAAGTCAAGAAGTGAGGCTTTAGCTGAAACAGTAAAGGAGAAGGAAAGTAGATTGTTTGATTTGGAAGCAACGCTGAAATCTAGTGGCGTCAAACTAAAGGCATTGGAATCAGAAATAGACGCACTTGATTTGCAAATCAAGAGAACGTCGTTTGGAAAAGATAAATTGTTCGATAAATACAACCAAAAAATCAATAAGTACAACACAATGCTTGAATCATATAATAATGTATATTCAGAATACCAAAGACTATTCGAATCGTATAAACAAGATATTTCTACGCATGATGATTTAGTGAAATCTTACAACAGAAAAGTTAAATAGGGAGGGCTGCATGTCACAAAAGCCAAAAATTAGGATGGTTTCCAATAAAAATGACAAAGGATTGATATATTTCTTCAAAGACCGCGCTCAATTTGAAAGATGTATTGCTAGCGGATGTAAGCTTATATCACCTGAGAATGCACATGATGCCTCAGAACTTATATCATCCATTGAACTTATTTCTTTATTTGCAATTGAGATGTGGAGACTTGATAAAAGGATAAGTAAGGCTAGTGAAAACGCTATCGATAATTCAATTGTAGACCAAATTCGACGAATTAAAGATATTTTTAAGAAACAAGATATTGAAATTGTTGAGCATGCAAATACTGATTATAACGATGGAATGTCCGTCAAAGTACTTCATGTTGAAGAGGTTGATAATCTTCCTTATGGTAAGATGAATATGCTGGAAACAGTAAAACCATCTGTTTATTTTAAAGGAAAAATTATATCTCATGGAGAAGTTATAGTTGGAAAATCTAAAGAAAAAGCTAAAAAGGAGTGAGGCATGAATAGACAAACAATAGATTTTGGTATTGATTTAGGCACAACTAACTCAGAAATTGCATGTATGGAAAATGGTGAGGTACGTGTTTTTAAAAATTATAAGCGGGAAGAATTCACCCCATCAGTTGTTAGGATAGACGAAAAAGGTACTGTTAGAGTGGGGAGAAAAGCATACGAACGGCTTATTGATGACCCCGATAATACTGTAGAAGAGTTTAAAAGGTGGATGGGGACGCAACAAGTTAAAAAATTTGTTTTAAGTAATAAAAAACTCAGCCCTGAAGAGCTTTCAGCAGAAATTTTAAAGGATTTAAAAATAACTGCGAAAAAGAATTTACCAGAGGAAGATGAAATTAGTTGCGCAGTAATTACAGTTCCTTGCAATTTTGAGATAGTCCAATGTGAAGCAACGCAAAGAGCAGCAAAAATCGCAGGAATAAAATATGCTCCTTTGCTCCAAGAACCCATTGCTGCTTCAATTGCTTACGGTTTTCTTGAGAAAATGCCAAAAGGATATTGGATCGTATTTGATCTTGGAGGAGGCACATTCGATGTAGCTATCATGTCAGCAAAAGAAGGAAGATTAAGTGTTGTTGATCACTTTGGCGATAATCATTTGGGCGGAAAAGATTTCGATTGGAAAATTGTTGAAAATATAATACATCCAGTATTGTCAAATGAATATAATTTACCGGGATTAGGGAGGACAAAAGAATACCAAATCTTAAATGCGAGGTTAAAAAGTGCAGCCGAAGACGCTAAGATACAATTGTCTCAAAGTGAAGAAGCAGATATTGTTGTGTATAGTGATAGGTATAAAGATAATAATGGTAAGGTAATTGATATCGTTATTCCGCTTAAGAGAAGCGAATTTATTCCATTAATAGAATGTTATATAGATAAAACTATCCAATTATTTAGTACGGTTTTGGAAAACCAAGGGCTATCTCCTACTGATATATCTCAACTTATTTTAGTTGGCGGCCCCACGCAAATTCCTTATGTGCGAAAAAGACTAAAGGATGCTTTTGGCATTCCAATTGAATGCAAGATTGATCCGATAATAGTTGTTGCCCAAGGCGCTGCCATATTCGCGGCTTCGCAATTGATTCCTGATGAATTGACAAAGAGGGATTATTCTAAAGTTTCAGTCAAGCTTGCGTATAATCCGATGACCACAGAAATAGATCCCGCCGTGGGAGGTAGATTTTTCGCCAGCAAAGAAGAAGAGAAGCTGCCAGAGGGTATGCGCGTTCAAATAAACAGAACAGGCGGCGATTGGGAAAGCGGTATGATAGAAATAAAAGATAATGCCTTTTTCGCAAATGTAAATCTACGTGAAAACAAAGTTAATAATTTTACATTAGCGCTGTTTGATAAAACTGGAAATAAAGTGCCAATTGAACCAGATTCGTTTACGATTACCCAGGGTATCTCTGTTGCGGAACCACCATTGATCCGTTCAATAGGGGTAGAGTTAGAAAACGGAGCCCTTAGTAAACATTTGACCAAAAGTGAGTCTTTGCCAGCAAGGAGTAAGCCGTTCTCCTATTTTACAACACGAACTGTTCGGCCAGGTGAGAATGAAGACGTATTAAAAATACATCTATGGGAGGGAGAAAGTGATATAGCAGACAGAAATAGGCATCTTGGGACGTTACAGATTAAAGGGGCGGACGTTACAAGAACGCTTCCTGAAAATAGTGAAGTAGAAATAATAATTAGCGTAGATCAGTCACGAGCTGTTTCTGCAGAAGCTTTTATTCCGCTATTAGATAAAAAGATTAGCGGAATAGTTACTCAAAAAATATCACCTAAGCTTGAGCCTGGTCATATTGCGGCAGATCTCAATGGTGAAGAAAAAAGGCTCAATAAATTAAAACAAGAAATAATGCAGGCAAATGATAAGACAATAGAGAATAAACTGTCTGAATCGTATATTTCTGAAGGCATAAAAGAGATAAGAACAGATATTCAAGCTGCTGAAGGTGGTGATCCTGACGCTGTGGAAAAAGCAGATCGAAACTTGAAAGAGTTAAAACAAAAATTGGATTCTATAGAGAAGTTAGCCAAGTGGCCAGTAGCACTGAAAGAATACAATGAAATAGTTAGTGATTGTGAAGAGATAACCGCTTCTTATGGAAACAATGATGATAAAGATCAATTATATAGCTTGAAAAAGGAGGCAGAGAAATCAATTGGTAGTAAAGATATTAACAGGATCAAGAAGATTGCAGAAGAGATAATCAATATAAGATGGGCAGTATTGTTCAGGCAGCCAGGGTTTTGGGTTTCTGCATTTCAAGAAGTCAAAAAGGATCCAGGCAATTTTACGGATAAAAACAGAGCTGAAGAATTAATTGATGAAGGAAGCGCTGCTTTGCAACGTCAAGATTTAGATTCATTGAAAAGCATAATGTTTGAATTGTGGAGTTTAATGCCGCGAGATGAGCAAGAAAAGATAAGTGAAAGGGTGAGTGACGCAGGCATACGGAAAATATGACAATAAAGAGAATTTTAATACCAAAGTACACGAAAATACGGGAGACCTACAGTATTGATCGATTCCTTGGAGAAGGAGCTTTCGGTGGCGTATATAAGGTGCGCCACAAATATTTAGGTATTCAGGCACTGAAAATATTCCATCAGGGAAGCATATCAAAAGAGCAAGAACCTGTGTTATTTAACGAAGCTTATATCCTCTCAAAGATTACGCATGAAAATGTTGTGCGAGTATATGAAGCAAATACCTTTAAATTTGATGGTAATAGATATTGCTATATTGCGATGGAATATGTGGAAGGTGGCACGCTAGCTGATTATATTGAATCTGAGATTAAGCTTTCGATTGATATAGCGATTAAGCTTCAAAAGGATATTTGTTGCGGTTTATCAAAACTGCACAATACAAAGCCTCCTTTAGTTCATAGAGACGTTAAGCCCCAAAACATCATGTTATCAATACGGCACAATAATCTTGTTGCCAAGGTTTCTGATTTTGGTTTAGCTAAACATGTTGATCCGGTTACAAGAATTACAGAAGCAGCCGGAACACTGGCCTATTTGCCTCCTGAAGGTTTCTGGGACTATGAATCACCGGCCAGCGATGTCTTCTCATCAGGAATTATTTTTTATATTATGGTAACCGGTATTCCTCCCTATAAAATGCCGAGTGGTTATCAGGCAACTAAGAAAAATGAAATGAAATCAGCCATAAAGGCATCCCGTAATAAAAAGCCAGACCCACCTTCTAAATTCAATACAGATTTAGATGGCGAGCTGGATGAAATTATTCTAAAAGCCTTAGAACCTGATATGAAAAACCGTTTTTCAACTGCTAGGGAATTTTATAACGCAATAGAGCAATATGAGCTTCAAAAAATTAAAGTACCGAATGTAAATATACAAAAAGCGCTTCAGCTTGGGAAGCAATATACGAAGCTTAATGATGCTATTAAACTACTGGAAGAGTCTATAGCGCAACATCCCAAAGACCATCAAAAACATTTGAAGGGAAAATACGCGGAAACATTAAATAACTGGAAAAAGGGAGTAATAATGTGACAAAACTTGTTGTTGTGCTTGTTGTTTCAGGCCCCCTAAAAGGGCATAAATACTTCGTAAAATCAGATTCCAAGATTCTAATAGGCCGAAGTGAGGAAGCAAATATACGTATAGGATATGACGATTTTTGTTCGAGGAGGCATGCTATTATATATTGGGAGGGTGATATCTGTTTAATTGAGGATCTCGACAGTACAAATGGAACATTTGTAAACAATTGTCAAGTTCATGGAAAAATTGAGTTGACAAAAGGGGACACTATTGGGTTTGGCGATACGGAATTACTAATAGGAGTAGAAGACCATCCAAAAAATAAATCACAATCTTCAGAAGAAGATATAACTTTTGAGGATTAAATATCATCTTAAAATTATATTGGAGAGTTTTAAGTGAACCTTAGGAAATGCCCTAATTGCAATAAAGATATAAGCGTAGAAGCAAAGTTTTGCGGATTTTGTGGAACACAATTACCCGCCATTAAACCGGCTAAAGTAAAGAAAAATAAATCCTCCCGCACTATCAAGCAGATCAGTTTTGCGGCAATATTCCTTCTCTATTTGAGTTTCTCGTATTTCACAAACATAGGTCATGTGATTACAGTATTTTATGAACGATCCATCGAACTTGAAATATTCAGTTCAGAATTCCAAAGCCATTTCATTGATTCCTTAATATATATTTTCGACTTTATATGTAGCATATTTTTTGTCGGTTTATTCGCCTATTGGTTTAAAGGTTTGAGAACATGGATATATTTGACGGTAGGCCTCTTAATGAAATATTGGTTAGCCTTGCTACTGGCAGGTCTTTTTATTTTTAAAGGTCAATTCTTCGAAGGCGATTGGCCGGATTCACTTCTTTATATATTGATAATACAGATAACTGCCGTTTTAATTGGATCGTTCATTGGGGCAAAAATAGCTGCCAAATTTGATTATTCAGATAAAAAAGATAGGACTAATTTCTTTTTTTACGGTTTATCAAAAAAGTTCTGGTTTCTTATGACTATTGCCTATAACCCTATACTTGAGTTTTTAAGCAAATTATCAGTTTTTGCTTTCTATACTGGCTCCAAATCGATTACCGACGTTAGTAATTGGTCAGATTTTTTTAGTAAGGGATATTTTGTGGGCGTTTTGATAGTTATATTAATACCATTTGTTTTGCTTGCCGTTTCTTTAAAACTATTTGCTATAGGAATTGAAGCAGTTAAGAACAAACAAGTGAAATTCAGAAAATTTAAGATAGTCACATTTTTAATTGTTATGCCGATTTTAACAGTATTAATTCCTATCATTAGGAATAGAGCATGGTTTTTCTGAAGTAACCAGGAGGCTTTATGGCCGGATTTAATATTAAGGACAAAATTAAGGGTTTAGGTTCAGGCATTTTAGGTGTCCTTATGTTCCTGGGTTTTCTCATGATCCCATTTATCTTCATTTTCGGCATCCTTAAGGTTTCTGAATTTCTGTACCCAATAATATCTGTATTAGCAGGCGCTTCCATAGGATTGTTCCTGTTAATTATTTTGCCATTGTCTTTATTTAAAAGCCTTCATAATCACCTCGCAGGATTATCGATTATTTTTTCTCATATAGTTGGTGCATCAGTATTCATGTTTTCTTTCTTGACCATATTTTATTATTTAGGATGGATAGCTTTCTTTTTTATGTTTATGTTTCAAATAGTATCACCAATCGCGGCCATTGGACTTTTCTTTAAGGGGCAATGGGGTGCGGGGTTTTCAATAATATTAGGACTTATTTTTACCTATGGTATGCGCTTTTATGGGATCTGGCTATTAACGCTAGTGGAAAAAAGAATATCAGGCGAATTTATTCAATCAAAGGATGTTATTGATGTTGGGGGCACTTCAGATAGCACTGATCAAATTGAAGATATTGATTTAATCGAAGAGGATAAAAACTTGAATAAAGATCCTGACGTAGATGATGTTAAATATGATGAATAATTCTTAGAGGAGGATTTAATGAAATTAAAAGTTTTAGAATTTGCTGACATGAAAAAAGAAAGCCATATTTACGTATATACTTATTTATTGCAGGGTACTTCATTCTTTAAAAAGAGGTACTATAAAATAATATTTAAGTCTAAACTTCCACATTTTTGGTGGTCAGAGATTCAAAGTGTTATGGGTAATTCGAAAATATATTTTGAGGATTTGAACGGAAAAGAAACAAATATAAGAATAGGATCCCTTGTGTCTCTTGACTTGCAAGATAATGATAAAGAAAAATATGGTATTGATGTGAGGGGATGGAAACGCCATCTTGATAATGCCGTTGAAAAACAAATGAAATTCACAAAAGAATATAATGCAAAATTCGGACAACCAGATTTAAAGGGAACCGGTTTATGGTCTGATTTTGATCAAAATAAAAATTGGGACTAAAAAGTTACTCTCAAAGCAAATTAAGGCAAAGGGGTTATATGGACACAAAGATTTCGATAAAACCACCTGTTATTGCATCAATTGTAATGCTTTTATTGGCAATCTTACCATTGCCTTATGGTTACTATACATTACTAAGGCTTGTTGTTTGCTTTACGGCTATTTTCTTAGCATGGGTTTCTTACAAGAAACAAAGGATTCGCTGGGCATGGATAATGGGGTTGCTCGCTCTTGTGTTTAATCCAGTTATACCACTTTATTTCGGTCGAGAATTTTGGATTTTTGTTGATTTAGTAAATGTCGTAATTTTTGGAATATTTTTGTTTAAATTTAAAAATTTACAAGGGTGATATATGGGGTGGATAGATACAAGGCTTATTCTTGTAGGAGGTTAATATGATGCAGAACAGTAAACAAATTGATCCTAATAAGATTAAAATAGGAGATGTGATACTATTTGCGAGCGGGACTAGAGTTACTATTAAGATTCAGGAAAAATATGGGTATGGCGAAAGTAGCAAATGGACGCATGTGGCGGGAAGCATTGGAGGCTATGATTTGGTTGAAGGCCAGGTTCCAAAATCAAGAACTTGTAATTTGCAAAAGGACTATGTTGAGAAAGGTATTGAAATAAGAGTTTTGAGAAAAAAATATTGGGAAAAGGAAAAAGATAAAATAAAGGTAGCATTGTGGTGGGCCGCAATGAACAACACACCTTATGATTTTCCTCAACTTTTAAACTTCCTTGTCGGGTGGTTCGGGTTTGGCAATGCATATGTAAAAGTTCATAATCTTTTTGATAGCCATAAAAAATTGATATGTTCAGAGCTGATAGTAAATGGATTTTTTAAACAGAATTATAATTTGTTTGATAAACCGGCATGGAATATTTTACCGGCGGATTATGACAATGTGGATTTATTTGATATAGTTACTGATATTTGGTTAGATTGAGAGAAAGAGGTGAAGAATATAGTATTAAAATTCCTTAAAAAACAAAGATAGTGTGTTAATTATTGAACAAAGGAGGATATATGAGAACGTTACTTGGCATGATCATTGCATTGATAGTGCTGTCTTCTCAGGTGCAAGCAGAGGATATGAATAATTATCTGAGTGACACCCGGGAAATGGTTCACCAAGGAAAGCATGAGGAAGCCCTTGAGAGGTATATCTGGTTTCATGACCATGCGCTTGAACATGAGCCTGCGATGTACGGGGTGCGCTTGTCATTTGCTTTGGGCTACTGGAAGGACCTTGGCGACGTCTATCCACCAGCAAAAAAGGCCCTCATAGAGACACGTGACCGAAAGGCACATCAAATAGAAATGGGTGAAGGCAACTCTTCGTTGTTTCATGATGTATCGTCTTTAAACGAGACGCTTGAGGAAGGGAGCAAAACGATCGAATTGTTTGAATACCTTGACAAGGAGAATCCTAAATTGGCTAAGCAATGCTGGAATATCGCAAAAGACGAAGTAATTGATGCTAAACGCTTCGATCTTGCGCGGAAATATATGGGCAATCTAGTCCGAGAATTCACTCGCGTGAAGGCAGCATACGATCATGACACTACACTCTATAACGATCCGAAAATCGGAAGAATGGACTTCAAAGCATACAGTGAAGATCATTTTGTTGAAGAAAGTCTTCGTTTAATTGAAGTGGCTGTTGCTTTGGGAGATACGACGGCTGCCAATGAGATTCAGAAAAAGGCGCTGGCGGTTGTCGAGGACTATCGGCTTCGTGATGCTATTACAACCGAAAAGAAAAAAGATGCCCAATAAAAGAATGCACCTGACAAAAAAAGTTACGCCATTTTTAACAGATAATATCAGCGTTATATAGCATCAACTGCTATAGAGATAGATTATCCGTAGTGTTTGGTATAATTATGTCATATAGTATTAATAATATTACTCAACACTATTTTAAGAAACTATTAAAAGGAATAAGTTGCAAGACATGGGAAAATTAAATACAGTTTTGGCAGGAGTATCTGGAGAGTATCTTGTAGCTGCTGAACTATCAATGCAAGGATATATCGCTTCAATAACATTGAGAAACACAAAAGGAGTTGACATTCTTTGTTCAAATTCAAATGCCTCTAAAACTATTAGCATTCAAGTAAAAACAAATAGTAGCTCAAAGAGAACTTGGATACTCAACAAAAAGGCAGAGGATTATTTTGCGGATAATTTATTTTATGTTTTTGTGAATCTTAATAACAATCAAAAGCATCCAGATTTTTTTGTAGTGCCAAGCAATGTCGTTGCAAAATATGTTAAAGACGGGCATGTAAACTGGTTGAAAACGCCAGGCAAAAAGGGTCAAAAACATAATGATAATCAAATGAGAAAATTTGATGATCCTAAAGAAAAGTATTTAAGTCAATGGAGTTTGTTAAATTTGTAGGCAGATATCTATAATGGATAGCAAAAAACGTATTCCGTATATTAATTGTTCGGAAGGAGGATAAAATGGACAGGAAGACAATTAAAACAATTTTGATAGTGATTGGATCAGGTATTGGAGGGATTTTATTATTCATTACAGTAGTAATAAGCTTTGCTTATTACAAATTTTACAAGCCCCTCTTAAGCTCGGATTTCACTTCACTATCACAAGAAACCGTAACTGTGCTACCTGAGATTGCTGAGAAGGAACGTTTTCTTGGCTCTAGTGCAGTTTACTCCGGTGAGTTCTCCGATAATAGGAGTAAAGTTCTTACAGAAGGCCGGGGAAAAATTATTGGTCAAGTTACATCAAATGGCAAGCCGGTTAAGGGCTTACGTTTGAGACTTGCTCTAAATGGAAGCGTAATGAGTCAATGGGGTGTTACAAATTCAGATGGTGAGTACACCATAAATGTACCTTTTGGGAAATACAGAATTGATGGGTATAAATTTGATCATTCTTCAGCAGATTTAATTCTCGCGGGCAAAATAGGTAATCCCCGCAATGCTCATGCAAGTGAAATCATGCTAGTTAATGAAAAGAAAATAGGCAGGGGGCTTGATTTAGATTATGTTGATCCCGTTATAAAATCAGGACCAATAGGTGAGGTTTCTTTGTCAGAACCAATCATAGTAACTTGGGAACCATATCCCGGCGCTAGTACTTATAGAATCCAACTGATGGAGCAAAAAAATCCGCGTGATTATATGGAACAAAAGTATTTATTTAACTGGTCGAAACGCCCCACGGTTCAGGAAGCTTTTATAAATATTACTGAGCAAGGCATTAAATTAAAAAAAAGCCACTACTATACAGTAGAAATAAATGCATTAGATGATAAACAGAGAAAAATATCTGAGTCAGCAAGCAGGCATGGTAGGCCGGATTTTTTAGTAACTGAGTAAAATGGCCCAGCCAATTGCTGCACAAGGAACGCTATGCCTTCGGTCCAGTGGCCCGTGAGCTCTAGCGTTATATGCCAGCAACTGAAAATAGAAATAAAGTGTCCCTAGTGTCCAGCGCGGGTTGGGGCTACCATTCTACTACGCCAAAATGCTTTCGTTTTTGGCTTCGTAGGAATTGATTATTGCAAAAGTTCTACCATGCTTATAACCCGGAAGATTGAGTCCTTTCGGGTTTTTTGTTGTGGTATATAAAAATCATAAATAGGCATATCCTCTCTTTTTTGCCAAAAACTCTTTATTTTATGTTATTATGGATAAAAAGTGAGATAAAACCAGAGATTTAAGCTTGATTGTTTAATTAAATAATACTTAAAAGGAATTTAATCACATGAAAAAAATGTACCTTGTTATCTCGATTACATTAATCACATTATTAAATGGCTGCGCGTCTGTTTCCCACTTGGATAGGTTAGGTGAGATTCCACATGAGGGGCCCAAAGGATATGTAAAGTTTGTCAGCGACTTTGATACAGATAACAAAGACGCTTTTTCATGGCATCCCCAGCATGGAGTAAAAAAAATTGAGCATGGCTGTGAGGTGGATATTGTTAATCTTGCACTCTCAGGAGAAAGCTACGCGATTGCAAATAGCCCGGGAAATCATAGATATATAATAGAACACCCTGTTTTTGTCGCTATAAAAGTTAAGAACGGACTGATTGGAAAAACCAAAGCCGAAAAAGAGAAATTGAAACTTTACGAGATTACGGAAAAGGAATTTCGTGCTTTCAACATACCCAATCATGTCTGGTCGGGCGCGAATAAAAATGACAGAAAGGAAGTTCAAATCAGCATTAGAGAAAATATGATAACACTCGTTGGAGTAAAATCCGTATTTACCTACCACGAAGAAAGGCGGCTCGTAATAAAAAATGAGAAAAACAACAAAATCAAAGAAACTAATGATACTGTGAAAATATTTAATGGTACAGTTGAGATAAAAACCGGACGCCCCTTTGAAATCAGCGCCATGCGGGAGGATGACATTGATTTTTTAGGTTCCCCCGCGTATGATATGGACAAAAAAATGTTTACGAGATGGTCATGGAAACAGCAAGGCTATTGGGGCGGAAGATCAAAAAAAGCAATAAGAAAGAAAGCTGTTTTGGCATTGAGATAGATAGAATGACTGCTCGAAATAATCTATGAATTCTATCAAGCCCTGGACGATATCATTTTTAAAAACAAATAAACGGGAGTTTAGTCATGAAACCAGGATTGGTTATATTTAACACTACCCGCATGTTAACTATTTTAGCCATAAGTGTAACGACCATGGCATTAGCAGGTTGCGGTGCAACAAGATTTAACCTAAAATCAGCGTCCCTTAAGGATGGTGACCCATATTCTGAGCTTCGCTATGAAAGTCGCGTAGATAAGTTCACAATGTATATTCCAAAAATATATGTTCATATGGATTCAGGCGAGGTAAAAAAAGATCTAATCGTCGACAAAGACTCTATAGCCAAAATGACAGGTAAGCTTATTTTTATGGTCACTCCATTTGGTATGATAGCAAATTTAATGGACACTGCCGACCGGGCGCTGTGTGTACCCACAGGCCACATTGAACTTTTTATTGCAATGAAAGGCATGAAATGTTTATCAAAAGGGCAAACAAATGAAAATAAGACTGAAGATAAATTTCTTTTGTCCGTTTGGAATTATAAAGTTCCTGTAAATTCTGAATCTGGAGAACGTTATACTGTAGTGTATGATCGGGAAATCATAGTTAAGAATGATAAAGGATCGGTTGTTTCAAGAATTCTTCCTGAAGCTATCCTTGAAGATAGAGAATCCAACGAAAAAGCTTACGTGCTAAGCAAGGCAAGTGAGCAAATCGTAGAGAAAGGAAAATATTTGTCGCATGAAATGGATATTAAACTTATCCCAATATACGCTGACAAGAATGGAAATTTAGTAGTTATAAGCGGCGCAATAGATATTAGCCAAATTGCTATTGAAAAAGGAAAATGGATACTTGAGGATAAGATGATTATCAATACAGGACGGCGTCCTTTTTCTATTAATGATATTGTGCTAAAGCAGGGGGAATATCTCATTAAGCGTTCGGGAAAATATATAAAGAGCTCTCTAGGCAAGTCTATCCCGCCATCCCCTGAAAATATCCTGTCAGAAATTGGAGGGTAAAAGAGACGGTTCTATTTGAATTATAATGTATGATACAATTATGAGGATAAGAAATTGAGGAGTTGAAATGAAATTAGGCGTGATAGGCGGTAGCGGTTTAGAGAAAATGGACAGTATCGGTAAGGGGAGAACAAGCGTAATAACAACGCCTTATGGAACCGTCAAATTAAATATAATACTTTTATCCGGGCAAGAGATTGTTTTGGCTTCGAGGCATGGCGAAGAGCACCAAACTCCGCCAAGCCAGGTCAATATTAGAGCCATCATTTCCGCTCTAAAGGCCGAAGGCGTAGGGCATATTATAGCAACAACTGTAGTAGGTTCTTTAAAGGAGGAAATTAAGAGAGGCGATTTTGTTGTTTTAGACCAATTTTTAGATTTTACAAAAAGCAGGAAGTCAACTTTTTATGATAAATTTGAGGGTGAGCCGGTACATGCTCCTTTGGGTGACCCGTTTTCGGGATTTTTAAGAGGCAAGTTGGCGGAAAGTTGTCAGGAGCTTGGTATTAGATATCATAAAAAAGGCTGTGTAGTGACAATAGAGGGCCCCCGCTTTTCTACCAGAGCAGAATCAAAAATGTACAAAATGTTAGGCGGCGATGTTATTAATATGACAGTGGCTCAAGAAGCTATTTTAGCAAAAGAAATAGGGCTTGAGTACGCGGCCATAGCCATGGTTACGGATTATGACAGTTGGAAAGAAGATGAGGCTCCTGTGTCGTGGCCTCAAATTAAAGAGATGTTCTCTCAAAATATAGGAAACATGGTAAAAATAGTTACCGGAGCCGTTAGGATGATCGCAGATAAGGAGAATGTTGTTGAGAATAGTATTAGAACAATTCCGGATTTTCCTAAAAAGGGAATAATGTTTAGGGATATAACCACTTTATTAAAAGATACCAAAGCTATGGGAAAAGTGATGGAAGCTTTATGCGGCAGGTACAAGGATAAAGATATAACATTAATCGCGGGAATAGAGTCCAGAGGGTTTGTCTTTGGCAGTATTCTGGCAGACAGGTTAAATGTTGGTTTTGTTCTTGTTAGAAAGAAAGGGAAGCTGCCGGCTCCTACATATAGTCAAGAATACGATTTAGAGTATGGCAAAGACCAGATAGAAGTTCACAAAGACGCTATTGGCAAAGAGGACAAAGTTTTGATTATAGATGATTTGATAGCTACGGGAGGCACGGCGTCAGCCTTTGTGAAAATATTACAAAGATTAGGGGTTAGTATTGTTGAAGCGGCTTTTGTAGTAGAATTGGAGGATTTAAAGGGCCGGGAAAATCTTGAATCACAGGGAGTAGAAGTTTTTAGCCTGGTAAAATACAAAGGAGAGTAGAGTTTTAATCTCTATGACAATCCGGTTCCAATAAAAATCCGATGGGATTGTCGTCACTATTTAGTCAAATTTAAGTTTCCACATAAACATTGCTAAAAGATAACCCAGCCCGCCTATTAAAATCACGATTTGAGATCCCAAAAGCATGGCTAAGATAGGAGTTAGAATAGCACCTATTACCGAGAAGAACCCATTGCATCCCCAGGCGATGCCTGTGTTGACTTCACCCGTAGGAGATATTTTCCGCATCCCGAGAGGAAAGGGAATGCCTAAGAGTAAGGCCAGAGGGGCAATAATTATAATCGAAAGCAAGAGTTTGGTGTAAATGTTTAGTCCCATTAACTTATAAAAAAGTGAATCAAGAAAACAAGCGTATAAAACGGCCAATATTGTTATTATTATAAAAGGTATTATTTGATATTTTGCCTGTTTGTTAAAAAACCTTTTACTTAGCATACTTCCGATGCCTGAGATAGTAAGAAACGAACCTATTACTATAGAGGCGGAATATATAGGGTTATGCAGAAAAAGGATGAATTTTTGAATCAAGCCCATTTCTAAAATCATAAATGATAAACCTAAAAATACAAAATACAGCCAGGTATTGAATTTAAATTTAACGCTGTTTTCTCTCCCGCGCTTAAAAACCAAAATTCCTAAAGGCAAAAGTATAAGTAATCCGCCTACCACCAAAGATTGAATGAAAGAGGCCAGGAGTATTAGATAACCGTATTCGGCAAAAGGAATCCACTCTCTGCCTAAAGTTTTAATAAGATAGGGCAGGGAGGTCCATTTAAAAAAATGTGAAAAATAAGGCTTATTGTCAACAGCCGGCCTAACATTAAATGTATAATTTGTAAAAAAATCTTCTCTGTCTTGCTTGTTTATTATACTTCGCGCCGCCAGATAATATATGGGTTCCGGCAGGATGTGAAAGCGGTTTGTCCGCGATTTTTCTATCCCGGGAAAATACGAAGTATCAAAATGTTTTTTGCCGCAGAAATTTTTTATATTCTTCAGTTCGTTAGTGGTAAAAGGGTCTTTTTTTATCAGCAGGGTTATGATGTCCCAATTTTTTATCAAAACTAAGTTATTTTCAGGGTTTTCTATATCAAGCTCTTCTAATGCTCTAACTCCGGTAGCAAATAATTTTATTCCGCCTTTTGCCGGCGTGCTCATCCAGCGGCTTATCATAAACATACCGTCGGGGGCAAGCCTCTGTATAAAAAGTTTATATGATTCGACGGTATTTAAGTAATCTTCATTTTGCGCGAATAGTCCGGAAGCGGATGAAGTCAGGGTACCTGCAGGATCCATTTGGATAATATCAAATTCTTCTTGAGACTTTTCTATATAGCTTCGGGCGTCTGTTTTGGTTATTTGTATATTTGCTTTTTTTATCCACCGGCCAAAAGAAGTTGTCATATTCTTTTCTAACGCGGAAATAACCTTAGGATTTATCTCTAATACTTTAATGTATCTGCTGTTATGATAATTAGCCAGCAGGGCGCTGCCAAAACCGCCGGCTCCTATCAGAAGTACTTTAGGATTTGACTTAACGCTGTAAGGGGCTGAAAAAATTAGATCTTCAAAAAAGGCGGAACTTATATTATCCGGATCTAAAATAGGAGAGGGGGCGCCGCCGTCAAATGTGATAGCTTTTTGTAACGGTATCTTTTCTTTGTAGGTTATGCTCAAGCCCGAAGCTATTCTTATCTTTTCGCCTTCTACAATATGCAGGCAGCCGAAGGGGTTAAAGTATGTATCTACTATTCTTGTTCCCGGTAATCTTAAAAGTGAAGGTAATCCTTTATATTCGGAGATATATTGTATTAAAGAAGAGGGGATGAGAAAGAAGTTTATTAAAAAGATTATTATAAAAACGAAGCTGAGAATAAGCCGCTTGCTTAACTTTTTGTATCTTAATCCCCAAACAAAAGCCATTAAAGCGCTTAGAACGCTGCATACAAATATATACTTTTCCGGCTGAACATAATGCATAATAAGGACGGCGCAGAAAACACCAAACCCCGAACCGAACAGGTTTACCGAATATACTTGATTTGTCTTCTTGGGGTGCCTGAGGAAAAAAATCGCTAATATGGTGGAGATTATTAGAAAAGGAATTCCGTATAAAAAATAACTTACTCCTATGTATATAAACTGCCGCCAGTCCCATACCAGATAAAGATAGTTTAGGGGTAGTTTTTGATTTATGTAAAAAGTTAAGGGCAGTATAAGACTGAACAGGAAGCCGCCGATTAGTATGCAGATGTCGCGGTTTTGACGGAAAAATTTTGGGAAGAGGCTCAAAAGTACACCGCTAAAGCCCAAACCCAGCATAGAAAGACTTACAACCATATAAGCATAATGGCTCCAGCCGACTATGCTTAAGGTTTTCATTAATAATATTTCATATACTAAGAAAGTAACAGCGGCTAAAAAAAGAGTTATAAATGTTATTATCATAATTAATTACTTACGGTTAATCTGCTCTGGTTAGGGGAACAAAGCGGACCGGAATGATATTTTCACTCACCAAAGTGCCGTCTTGTTTTTTTGTAATAAGCATCAATCTCTGGACCTGAAAAACGCCGCCTATTGGTATAATCATCTTGCCGCCGGGCTTAAGCTGTTTGATTAGGGGAGGGGGGATGTAGGTAGCTGCCGCGGTAACCATGATGCCGTCAAAAGGGGCATATTCTTTCCAGCCGTAATAACCATCACCAATCTCAACCGTAACATTATCATACTCTTTAAGAAGAGCGGCGGCATTTTTGCCTAAAGGAGGAATGATTTCCACTGTGTAGACTTCTTTGCATATCCCGGATAAAATCGCGGCTTGATAGCCGGAGCCGGTTCCCACTTCTAAAACCACCGACTTGGAATCGAGGTTTAATAGGGAAGTCATAAGGGCTACGATATAAGGTTGTGATATGGTTTGCCCATGGCCTATAGGCAAGGGGCGATCCGCGTAAGCATAGGCTCTGTGAGCCGGCGGGACGAACTTGTGTCTTGGGACGGAAAGCATAGCTTCTAAAGCGGCTTTGTCCTGTATACCTCTTTCTTTAATTTGAGTTTCAACCATTTCCCGGCGTTCATTAAAGAGGCTATCGGCGGCTTTTAAGTAATCAAGCTGATTGCCGATTAAAAAGATAAAAAATAATACAGAGAGTACTCGTATACATTTTTTCATGTTTTAACCATCACTTCAGGCTCTCAATATCTTTCTCTAAAGAAGCTGTTATAAACGTAGCACAGAATAACGCGTTTGTCAAATACAGGAAATATAAGTAATGTCAAATAGGGGCTGTACCCAATGGTATTGATGTAAGAATCAAACAATTGAACTTGAAATGTATATACCGGTGATGTAAAATATGTGTGTATGAAGTAAAATTCCTTGAAAAACGACGTTCGTCTATTAATTGTTAGATAAAAAATAAGTATAGGATAAATTTATATGGCTAAAGATCCAATTTGCGGAATGACGGTTAACGAAAAGGACAGCTTGCGCGTCACACATCATGGAAACACCTATTTTTTCTGCAGTAAAAGCTGTATGAACAAATTCGCGGAAAAAAATGGTATTTCGACTCATGGCACAATCTCCTGCAGTACAAACCAAAAGAAATCTATCTATAAAAACAAAAATTTTATTGTCATCTTAATCTTACTTTCTACCATCTTCCTATCTTACCTGGTTCCGCTGCTTGAGCCTTTCAGAATCGCGCTGTGGGAATATTTTAAAATTATATGGTGGGCGATATTGTTAGGCTTTTTTCTTGGCGGAGTAATAGACCATTATGTTCCCCGGGAGTACATCTCGCATCTCCTGGCGCAACCGAAGAAAAAGACTATTTTTTATTCTGTTTTTCTCGGTTTTTTGATGAGCACTTGCTCACACGGCATACTGGCTCTCGCGATACAGCTTCATAAGAAAGGCGCGTCAAACGCCGCGGTTGTCGCGTTTTTGCTCGCTTCTCCGTGGGCAAATGTGGCCGTGACTATAATGCTTATAGGTTTTTTCGGGATGAAAGCGCTGTATATAGTTTTTTCGGCAATTATAATTGCTATCAATACGGGCCTTATCTTTCAGTTACTTGAGAGAAAGAATATTATTGAAAAAAATACAAATCAACTGGAATACGATAAGGATTTCTCCATAAAAAAAGATATCAGGAGCCGGCTTAAAAAATACAGATTATCATGGCAGAGCCTGCGAAACGATATGAAGGGAGTTTATCGGGGAGCGATGTCTCTAAGCAATATGGTATTATGGTGGATACTTATAGGCATGGGGATTGCTTCTCTCGCGGGAGCATATGTACCTTCACATATTTTCCAGAACTATATGAGCGCTTCTGTCGGCGGACTCTTCGTAACATTGCTTGTTGCCACTGTTATTGAAGTATGCTCCGAAGGCTCCGCTCCAATGGCTTTTGAGATATTCAGACAAACACGTGCCATTGGAAACAGCCTTGTCTTTCTTATGGCAGGTGTAGCAACCGACTACACAGAGATAGGCCTTCTGTGGCATAATGTTGGTAAAAAAACAGCTATATGGCTGCCAATTATAACTGTTCCGCAAATAATTGTTTTAGGGTGGATAGCAAATATCATTTTTAAATAGAGCTCATATCTGTAAATTGTAATCACAAGTGCGA
>JAGLLT010000011.1 GCA_023140385.1 Candidatus Omnitrophota bacterium | reverse complement strand
CGAATTTAGATTTCTGCCTAATATGGTATTAAATAAAGATTTTGCTAACTCAACCCCATTTTCAGCTTTAATAAGTGCCTGCTCCGCGTTTGCCAATTGCACTTCAGTCCTCAGAAGGTCAATGTTCGCGACAGTGCCGGCATTATAGAGGCCTCTTACAGTCTCAAGATGAGCGCTCATCTGCTCTACCGCGTCCTGACAAACTTTCTTATACTTTTGAGTTACCAATATTCCAAAATAAGCCTCTTTAACCTGTAAAATTAGATTTTGTTTTACTTCCTCATAATTATATTTTGTAACTTCTAAATTATTTCTGGCTTGTTTATTTAAGGAAAGAATCTTGCCCCCCGTAAAGAGCGGCTGCTGAACCACTCCTTGCACATTATACATATTATCATCGCCGACCCCTATTGATAGTGCCTGTGGAGCAAGTGCCCCTGCTTCTAAATCTAAACTTGGAGATTCGTTTAAATGGACATAGGAAGATTCCGCTTTAAATTTTGGGAAAAACAAAGTTTTTGCTTCCCAGCTTTTTTCTTCGGCGCCGGTAATTTTTTCTGAGGCGGCTTTTAATCCGTAATTGTTCTCTAACGCCATACTGATACTTTTTTCTAAAGTAAACACTTCGGCCTCTACTTTAGTTTCTTCAGCATATGAATATACTGGTAAAAGAATTAATAAAATAAAACCAGCCGCGTATTTTATTTTTTTCTTAACTATTATCAATATCATTGACTTTCTCATTTAACTATCCCTGAAAAAAATATTTTCACAAGCATGGGGAGCTTTTCTACAATTGGATATTTTCTGCCTTCTATCTGCCACATATATACAAGGCCATTTAGCATGTTTGTCAAAATGCCAATCGCGCCCCTGACATCTATTTTCTTAATCTGGCCATTAGCTATACCCTGGCGGAATACCTCCTCCATTTTATTGATATGTTCATAATAATGATCAAAGTATCTTTTCTGGATCCTCTTTTGAAATTCACTCTGTTCATGAATTAGTATTCCAATAAGACTTGAGTTGCCTTCAAAAAACCTCAAATATACCTCTATCGCTTTTTTTATCTTATCCAGCGGCTCTCTTTCTTTTGCCATCGCTTCTAATACCAGATCTTTTAAATCTTCTATACCTTTATCCGCGACAGAGAGAAAGAGATTTTTTTTATCTTTAAAATACCTATAAACTGTACCTTTACCTAAACCCGCTATGTTCGCGATCTCATCAATTTGGGTGCGGGCATATCCATTCTTAGAGAAAACATCGGATGCGACATCAAGTATTTGTTTTTGCCTCATTCGGGTAAGTTCATTTTTCTTTGCTTTATCTGTAATCTTCATTGCAGCCTCCTTTTATGCGGACTGACCAGTCCGTCATTTAAAATATACACTAAATTTTAAGAATTGTCAAGAAATCCTTAGGAAAAAAGAGATGTGACTATCGGGGGTTGAAATTCGGGATAGAAAAAATTATCTATCCGGTAAAATTAAGGCGGGGGTTAAGTATTAACTTATTATTAAATCACTCTTTTTATTTTCTTTATCAAATCATTTAAATCGTAAGGTTTTTTTATAAAACCTACCGCGCCGGACATAAGGCTTTCCTCTTCAACTTCCTTTACAGCAGACGCGGTCAGTATAATGATGGGGATATCTTTGTTGTCCTCTTCCTGCAAACATTTACATATTTCATGGCCATCCATCAATCCGGGAAGAGCGACATCAAGCAGGATTATATCCGGTTTTTCCTCGCGGGCTTTTTTAACGCCGGTTTCACCGTCGCCGGCTAAAATAACCTCATAGCCGGCATCCTCAAGTCCAATCTTAGCAACTTCCGCCAAATCAATCTCATCTTCGATCATTAAAATCTTCTGTTTGCTCATTATAATCCCTCTCCGCATCAAAACAATTTAACCTCTTAACTGATATTTTTCTCAACACAGCTGATAAGATCTTCTTTGCTTACAGGCTTAGCTATAATAGGATGGCCTCCTATAACACGTCCCTGAGTTTCTACTTCTTCTCTTGTTAGAGCCGCGGTCAGAAATATAACCGGAACATCTTTAAGGCTTTCATCATCCTTCATCTGAGCCGCCACAGCAGAACCTTCCATGTCGGGCATTACTATGTCAAGCAATATCAAGTCGGGCTTCATCGCTCTGGCTACAACAAAACCATTCGCGCCTTTATTTTCTACTGTAACTTCATATTTCTCCGTTGCCTCAAGCGCCATTTTTACTACGTCAGCAAAATCTTTATCATTATCAATAAGCAATATCTTTTTTTTATCCATTACTTCACTCCTCCCATATTTTTTGATAATACCCGTTTGGCTTTCAGATTAAATTCTTTCACGAAAATTTTGATAGACTAATCAGGCCTATTATCTAAAGTATATGCTACTAATATCCTTATGTCAATACGCCGAAGCAAAAAGATACCGCCTATTTAATCCTCTTAAGCAACTCGCCAATCTCTTTATTATATTTTTCTAACACCCTGTACCTTCTTATCTTCAGCGTATTGGTAAGCAAGCCTTCTTCCACAGTAAACTCCGGCAGTACCAGGTGCCGGGCGGGCCGTTGGTATGTCTCAAAATCATGGGTCAACTGCCGGACATCCTGAGCAATAATCTTATCAATCTCTTCGGCGGTTTTCCCCTTTAGTAAATCCTGATTAATATTTACAAGAACGGATGAACGCGCGCATCCTTCTCCAATAATCATGGCTTGAAGAATATAAGGTGAGGTCTTTATTTGCTCCTCGATAAACTCCGGATAAAATTTCTCTCCCCCCTTCAAACACAATAAATTCTTTTTCCGTCCAAATAATATTAAATAGCCCCCCTCATTAATATAACCCATATCTCCCGTATAAAGCCAGCCATCTTTTAGCGCCATGGAGGTCTCCTCCTCCATACCCCAGTACCCCGCCATAACACACCTTCCCTTAACCAAAAGCTCTCCTTTAAACCTTTTATCCCTCTTTCCGCTCTCATCCTCAAAAGTATAATCACCATCGTACTCTTCTGTCATCCACGAAAGCATTTTTCCGGAGGTACCCACCGCGAAATCATGAGGCGCGTTAATACTAATGACGGGAGAGGCCTCGGTTAACCCATACCCCTGATATATGGGAATGTCAATACTCAGAAAAAACTTCTCCAGAGAAATATCCAGCGGCGCGCCTCCGCCAACAAAGTATTGTATATGTCCTCCAAAACCCTCTTTTATTTTTTTCAAAACAACTTTTCGCGTAAGACGATACATCATTTTTTTCAGCGGGCCTCTTTTTTTTGCCGGTGTAAGATAATATTTTAAAGTTGTTTTTTGGGCAAACTTAAAAATCTTTTGCTCTAACGGTGATTTTTTCTTTATGGAACCCTCAATACCCTTTTTTATCATCTCGGCTATCCGGGGTACGCTCAAAATGATTGTCGGGGCAAACAAGGCAATGTCTTTCATAAATGTTGCCTTGCTCCTGGGAATATATATCTTCCCGCCCGTGTGCATCATAGTAAAAATCTCGGCAGTAATCGCGAAAGAGTGCCAGTAAGGTAAAACAGACATCACCGCGTCGGTCTTTTTCTTTCGAATATAATCGCCACCCACAGCCGCGTTAAAGGCTACGTTTTGGTGGCTAAGAATAACCCCTTTGGGATTCCCCGTTGAACCTGAAGTATATATCAAAAAAGCTATGTCTTCGGGTTTTACCTGAAACGCGAAGTTTTGCTTATTAATTTCAGATGAGCTTATTTTCTTCCATGATGAAAAGTCATAGGTTGGCACTTCCAAAGGAGCCAGGCATTCCTCAATTCGTCTTTTCAGGTTTTCAGAAGAAAGAATCATCTTTGCCCCTGAATTACCTAAAATAAAAGAAAGTTCTCTCGGCTGAAGCGTTTCGCAGATAGGTACGGCAATGCCGCCGTTTAACCAAATGGCGAAAAAAACGGCAATGGTCTCCGGACACTTCTCAGCAATAATGGCTACGCGGTCTTGTGAAATAATGCCTTTATCTTTAAGAAAAGAGGCAATGCTAAAAACCCTTTCGCGGAACTCCCGGCAGCTAATCTCGCGAACCGCGTCCTTTTCATATCCTTTGATCAGGATATCATCGCTCTCAGGAATCTGTTCAAAAAACTCCAGCAACTGCTCTCTCATAGCACAACTCCTCTCTTAGTTACAGTCTTTTTCTCTTTCTTCCTCTCCGGCAAAAAAACCTTTTGCAGTCTCTGTTAAAAGAGTAAGTTCTTTCTTTAAACCTCTTTCTATTTAAACATTCTCCTTATTTTTGCCGGAGGTTTAATTATAAACATTATTATAGTAAAAACAGCGATAATTACTGTGGGTATTAATATTACTAACGGATTGATATCCGGGTAAACTAACTTCTCAATATAATGAACTATAAACGAGATAGGATAAGTTACTTCAGGATTATATTTTGTTCTTAAAATATTTTCCAGTATGGTTAAAGGACAATATTGCCGTAAGAGGACTAAAGCCCCGACATAGAGTATGCCGCAGAGATGGAGTGTCCTAAATAACCACTTATCAAAAAATCTCCTCCGCCAAAAACCTGCTAGGGTGAGTATAAATCCTATTAGCATAAATAATATCCAGGCAAAATGTATAACAACAATCGCGTCGGCAAAAAGCTTATATAACATTCTCTTTCCTCAGCGCCCTCTTCAGGATTTTGCCTGTAGAGGTCTTGGGTAAAGAATCTCTGAATTCGATAGTACGAGGCGCTTTATAGGAAGCCAGCCTTTCTCTTAAGAAACTAATGAGCTCTCCTTCTTCTGCCTGTTCGCCTTCTTTTAAAACCACATATGCCTTGGGTATCTCACCCTTAAATTTATCCTTTACACCTATCACCGCGGCTTCAGCAACCTTGGGGTGAAGATAGAGCGCTTCTTCTATTTCCCGGGGATAAACATTTAAGCCCCGCACAATGAGCATATCCTTCTTTCTATCCACAATATAGATATAGTTGTCTTTATCAATCTTGGCGACATCTCCTGTATATAACCAGCCATCTTTTATTGTTTTTTTAGTTTCCTCGGGAAGTTTATAATAGCCCTTCATCACATTCTCGCCTTTAACTAAAAGTTCACCTTCTTTATCGGTGGGCAGTTGGTTACTATTTTCATCCACTACTTTTACCTCAACCCCGACTATGGGTAAGCCTACAGAGCCGGGCTTTCTCAGAGCTTGCGGATTAATGGATACCACAGGTGAAGCCTCAGTAAGACCGTATCCTTCTAAAATGGGGATACGAAATTTTTCCTCAAATTTCCTTAATACCTCAACGGGTAAACTGGCAGCGCCGGATATATATATTCGTAAAGGATTAAGTATTCGCAGTAACCTGGAAATAAGTATCCTGGGAACAGGAATATTGGAGAGCACATTATATATCGGAGGAATACCCACAAAGATAGTTATCCTATTTCTGATGATATTTCTGATCACCTTCCCAAACGGCTTCACCGATTCCACAATGGCAATCGATGCCCCTAAATATAAAGGGGCCAAGATACAAGCCATCCAGGTAAATGAATGAAACATCGGCAAAAGACACAGGAATCTGTCCTTTTTAGTGAACTTAATTGCTTTTATAGATGAGATAATATTAGAGATAAGATTTCTGTGGGTTAACATTACCCCCTTAGGATGTCCGGTAGTGCCGGAGGTATAGAGGATAGCCGCTACATCATCAGGCTTAAGATCCAAAACTTCCTCACCGGCCAAAGATTCACCCGGTTCCCGCGCGACAGGCGAGCCGCGTTGATTCAACAGATCGCAAAAATCTATGGTTTCCGGAGTTTTCCCTCCCGCTACTATTACCTGTTTTAAATTCTCCAACCGCAGCTTCAGGCGATTGATTACGGGCATAAACTCCGGCGAAGTAATAATAGTAGAAGCCTCAGCGTCATCCAGTATATATTTTAACTCCTCTTCCTTAAGCATAAAATTCAAAGGGATAACTATTCCCCCGGCCTTTAGAATAGCAAAATAGCTTACAATATATTCCGGACAATTTTTCAATAGAATAGCTATTTTTTCATCTTTCTTTATTCCTAACCGGATTAACCCGTAACTTACCGCAATGACCTGCTCATTTAACTGACGGTAACCAATGCGTTTCTTCCCAAAGATAAGAGCATTTCTCTTGGAATAAATTCTACAATTTTCTTTTAACATCTCCGTTAAAGTCATTGGTTTATCCCCCCGAATCTCGGTCTATTTTTAAGATTACTCCTTACAACCCCGCTGCCGGAAATCGCGATAAAAAACATCAAATCTCCGGTAAGTTTATTTATATCAAAAATCAGCGTAAAAAGCAATTGAATTAAAACCGGGAAAGTTGTACTATTCTTCACGGAAGCATGTAAGGCGGGCTAATTGGAATGAGCAATTACTGCGTTTTTTATTGATCTTCTAAGTGGTGTTTTATGTTTTTGCCTTTTAAGAAGTAGATAACGTCTTCGGAGATATTGGTAGCGTGATCCGCTATACGCTCCAAATGCCTTCCTACCAGGATAAGTTCCACCGCTCTGGTAATTGTTTTGGGGTCTTCTATCATATAGGTAAGAAGTTCCCTGAATATCTGATTATTTAAGCTGTCTACCTCATCGTCTCTCCGGCAAACCTCCCCGGCCAAAACATCATCTTTATTAACCAAAGCGTCGATGGCATCTTTTACCATTTTTTGCGCTAATAAACCCATACGGGGTATATCTATTAAAGGTTTAAGGAGCGGCTCTTTAATTACCTCCCGCGCGCGCTCGGCAATATTAACCGCCTGATCGCCTATGCGTTCAAGTTCATTATTAATCTTCATCGCCGAGCAAACAAACCTTAAGTCAACCGCCGCCGGCTGATAAAGGGCTAAAAGCTTGAGGCACAACTCATCTATCTCAATCTCCAGCATATTTATCACCTCATCATTTTTAATAACTTCCTCCACCAGCTCAGCCTTGCGTTCCACCAGGGCCTTTACCGAACGGCTGATAACCTCTTCAACAAGAGCGCTCATTTTCAATAACCGGCTTTTCAACCCGCTCAACTCCTCATCAAAATGTCTTTCCATTCTTCTCACTCCTTTCAGTCGTTCAGAGTAACCAGATATTGGATCTTCCATTTTCTGGTTACTGGCAACTGGTATCTGGTTTCTTCTGTATCATCCAAACCTCCCAGTAATATAATCCTCGGTAACTTTTTTGGAAGGCGTGGTAAATATTTTATCAGTTTTATCAAATTCTATCAACTCCCCCAGCATAAGGAAAGTGCAGAAATCTGAAATTCTGGCCGCTTGCTGCATATTATGCGTTACAATGACTATGGTATATTTTTCTTTCAGCTCCTGAATCAACTCCTCAATCCTTGCCGTAGCGACCGGATCCAAGGCGGAACACGGCTCATCGAAAAGAACCACCTCCGGCTCCACCGCCAGGGCGCGCGCGATACATAAACGCTGCTGCTGGCCGCCCGATAGATCAAGGGCCGAATCACCCAGCCTGTCTTTCACCTCATCCCACAAAGCGGCGTCTTTTAAGGACTGTTCAATCCTTTCGGCAAGTTTCTTTTTTCCGGGAAAACCGTTGATCTTAAGCCCATAGGCAACATTTTCAAATATGCTTTTTGGGAATGGGTTTGATCTCTGAAAAACCATCCCGACCATTTTTCTTATTGTTACCACATCTATATCCTCATCATAAATATTTTTCCCATCCAATAAAATCTCTCCCTTAACCTTCACCCCGGGAATAATATCGTTCATCCGGTTAACAGCTCTGATTAATGTAGACTTACCGCACCCTGACGGCCCAATAATAGCTGTAACTTTGTTCTTCTCAATATCAAGGCTTACATCCTTTACCGCCCGCGCGCTAGCGTACCAGATGTTTAAGTCGCGGATAGAAATTCTAATATTAGTTTCATTGTGGACTATGGACTGCCTGTGCCCGCTAGGGTATGGACTATGGACTAATTTTACCACTTCTTCCTCCTCCTAAATCGATTACGTATAATAATAGCGATTAAGTCTATGCCTAAAACCAAAGAGACTAAAACCAACGCCGCGCCGTAAGCAATGGGTATCTGAGCCTCAGGATGCGTGCCTTCGGTCATAAGGGCGTAGATATGATAAGGCAAAGCCTGCACCTCGCTAAAAACCGAACGAGGAAGCCTCGCGGAATAAAAGGTAACAGCGGTAAAAAGAATGGGAGCCGTCTCGCCGGCAGCCCTGCCAATACCCAATATTGAGCCGGTTAACATCCCTGAAACAGCGTTGGGAAGCACTACTTTGCTGATAGTCTGCCATTTGGTCGCCCCCAGAGCCAAAGAAGCTTCGCGAAAAGACCGGGGAACAACCATCAGGGCTTCTTCACTGGCACGTATAATTGTCGGTAGAATTAATATTCCAAGAGTAAGGCCGCCTGAAAGAATAGAAATACCAAAGCCGCAAAATTTAACAAAAACCGCCAGGCCAAAAAGTCCGAAGACAACGGACGGAACGCCGGCAAGATTATTTATTCCGATACGGATTATTCTCACCAACCGCCCTTGCTTCGCGTACTCGGTTAAATATATCGCCGCCGCCACTCCCAGAGGCAGGGCAAAACAAATCGCGCAAATAGTCAGATAAAATGTGCCTAATATCGCCGGTAAAATCCCTCCCGCGGTCATCCCTGAGCGGGGCATCTGAGTTAAAAACTCCCAGTTAATCACCTTTATTCCTCTGGCAGCGACAAAATAGAGAATAGCAAAAAGCGCTAAAAGAACAATTACAGCGGCTGATTTTAAAACTCCAAAACCTATAAATTCTTTGGTTTTTCTTATATCCACATTACACCTTTCTCATGCCCGCCCCAAGGCGCGGATTTTAACGCAGTCTTTTTCTGAACTTCTGCGTTAAAACATCAGCTCCAATGTTTAAACTTAAGGTCAGCACAAAAAGCACTAACGCGATAGCAAAAAGAGCGTGGAAGTGCTCACTTCCTACGACTGTTTCTCCCATCTCAGCGGCAATGGTCGCGGTCATAGTCCGCACGGGTTGAAAAAAAGAACGAGGGATAACCGCCGCTCCCCCGGCAACCATCAACACAGTCATGGTTTCTCCGATAGCCCTGCCCATACCGAGAATAATAGCAGTGCTTATTCCACCCGCCGCGGAGGGCACGGTTACTTTAACAGTAGTTTCCCATCTATTTGCCCCCAAAGCGTAAGAAGCCTCCTTAAAACTCTTAGGAACCGAAGAGATTGCGTCTTCTGAAATACTGGTTATAGTAGGAATAGCCATAACACCTAATAGAATAGAGGCGGTAAGGGCATTCAAGCCCACAGGTAAACCGAAAAATTTCTGCACTAAAGGCGCCACAACCACCATTCCGAAAAAACCATAAACCACAGAAGGAACACCGGCAAGAAGTTCTATTGCCGGCTTTATAAGCCCTTTTATTTTGGGATGAGCAACTTCTGAAATATAAACAGCGGAAGCCACTCCTAAGGGAACAGCAATAATCAACGCTCCCGCGGTAACCCAAAGAGAACCCAAAAGTAAAGGTAAAATCCCAAAATCAGGCGGCTCATAGGTAGGATACCAGAATTTACCAAAGAAGAACTTTCCAAAAGATGTTACTTTAAAAATGGGCAGCCCTTCTTTGAACAAAACTATAACAATTCCCAAGAGGAAAACAATGGAGAATAAAGAAAATAGACAAAAAAGTCTTTTGATTAAATTTTCTTTTCGCGCTCTTTTCATAATTTAATTTATTTCAAGGAAACAAAGCCCTGTTTCCCGACTATTTTTTGTCCTTCTTCACTCAAGACAAATTCAATAAAATCCTTAGTCAATCCTTTTGGTTTACCATTGGTATACATAAATAAAGGCCGGGATATTGGATAAGTGCCGCTAAGAACAGTCTTAACCGAAGGCTTAACACCATCAACAACCAAAGCCTTAACCTGAGAATTTAAATACCCCAGGCCCACATAACCAATAGCGCCTTTTGCGCGCTTAACTGTTTGCGCCACAGCCACATTAGAAGCTTGAAGTAAGGCATCCGGACGCACACGCTGTTTTTTTAATGCCAGCTTACCGAAAGCCTCATATGTCCCCGAGGCAACATCTCTTGAGATAACAACTATTTTTTGATTCCCGCCTCCAAGCTCGCTCCAGTTAGATATTCCGCCAGTATAGATATCTTTAATTTGAGTAAGTGTAAGTTTATTAACTGGATTTGAAGAATGAACAATCACCGCGATTCCATCCATAGCAACTACATACGGTTCGGGGTTTACGCCTTTTTCATTAGCTTTTAATATTTCCTTTTTTTTCATTGGGCGGGAAGAGTCGGCAACATCGCATATACCGTCAATTAAAGCGGCAATGCCCGTTCCCGAGCCGCCGCCGCGGACTGAAATGTCTGCCGCCGGATGGCTCTTCATAAACGTCTCAGCGCAATTCTGGGCAATGGGCAAAACCGTAGTTGACCCCTGAATAACAAGCCGGCCGCCCTCGGCACAAACACCCTGAGCTATTAAACCCAGAATGAATAACCCTAATAAACCTTGTAAAATCATTCTTTTCATCTGAACTCTTCTCCTTTTAACTTTTAATAAGCTTAACATTCAATTGTTACAATTCTGTGACAATTTTGCAAAATGTTAGTGACAATAAATTAGAACTTATATTCCAACTGCACGAGAAATTCATCGTTGTTTACACTCCTATCGCCGGTTTTCTCATCGTTGATATAATATTCGGCCTTTAGCTTGACGTTTTTGGCAAGCTCTGTAATTAAGGCGACGGTCAGCATCTCTCTATCCCAGGAGGCAGATTTGCTAAAAGATTTTGTCCAGTCCGTATCCAGCTTGCCATATCTTATTAAGGGTTCAAAGGAGCAAAGATAGGTTCTCTTAAATTTCCATTTATGTGAACCCTGGACATACCAGGCTGTTCTTTCCAAAACCCCATCATCAAACCGTGCTCCTTCACCTACTAAAGTAAGTTCCTTCAATTTGTCAAATTTATACTTATAAACCAATCTCCCGCCGATACGGCGCATTGTGTCGGAGTTAGAGTCATAGTCGGATAATTTACTCGCCAGTAAATCAATGTCATCACTGTTTAATTCTCCGAAAAATCCAAAGCCCAAAACATCCAAACTGCCCCAATCTCCAATGTCAGGACTAACGCCTAACTTAATTCCATATTCCGGATGGCCTGTCTTCTCTGCCACATTGCGATTATCCCGCAGCATCTTATAGCTGGAATCCTCGGCTACTTGCTTAGTTCCAAGTCTCAAACCTTCTCCAAAAGCAACGCCCCAATAAAAAGGATCTTGCTCCGCTTCCCAGTTTACCTGAAGCTGCTCATACCTCCATAAAGCGGTACCCACCAAAGGATAAACCTCGGTTTTACGGGAAGCACCAATAAATCTGCTCTTCAACCCGGCAAAAATTTGTGAGTCTAAAGGCAAATTTTTGAAATAAATACCACCGTTAGCAAAGTAAGCTTCATCCGGCTTAAATTCCAATTCCGCCTTTAAGGAAATATTTGACTTCGTAAAATTTACCTCCGGCTTCAGCACAAACTTATCAAACTGAAACCTCGCCTCCGCGTCAGATATCCCTTCATCCTTCTGTGTATCTCTGAACTCTATCTCTAATTCTCCGCCCAGACGAATATCCGCGCCCTTAAGGGAAATAAGAGAGTCCGCCTTGTTTTCCGTCGTTTCTATTTTTATCTTTTCCGCCTCTTCGTAACTAATAACCCCTTTCTTACGCAGTAAATCCAAAAGCGGTTCATCAGCCCGCGCCATCACCGGCAGTATAAAAAATACTATTAGCGCCATTAACCCTGTTACCCTAAATCCTTTAAACATTTTTTCTTTTCCTTTCGTTTGTTTTTACATTATTAGAAAAATTTTTCTATCCCCTTATCACCTCCTCATTTTTTCTCATCCCCCAGTTTATTTATTAAATCAACAATAATCTTCGTGTTTGGCTCTAATTTATCTCTATATTTTTTCATTCTCAGCCAAACTAAAATCAAAAAAACCAACATAACCAAACAGATAATTATTATCTTCATCTTTTCATCTTTCCTTTATTCAAGCAAAAGTATACATTTCGGATGTGAAGGAAAAATTACAAACAAGTGAATTTTTTGTGAACTTTTACCATGCGCCTTTTTAATTTCTAACGGGGTAAGCCCTATTTTTAAGCAGCACTTTTACCCTGATTACAAGGTCAGCAATGCTAAAAGGTTTAGTAACATAATCATCGGCGCCCAATCGCATACCTTTATCTATATCCTCTTTTAACGTTTTGGCGCTTAAAATAACTACGGGAATATGAGAAAGGCGCATATTTTTCTTTATGAGCCTTAAAACCTCATATCCATGGAGCCCCGGCAGCATAAGATCTAAAATTATTAAATCCGGATTTAGCATCCCCGCCAAATCAAATGCCTCTTCTCCATTAAAAACGCCGTATACTTTAAACCCTTCCTTTTTGAAGTTATATCTCAGAAGCTCTACAATGTTTTCTTCATCATCAACTATCATAATCTTCTCTCGCACGCTTAATCCTCCAGGGTTATCCAATCAGTCTTTACCCTGCTCCACTCCGAAATTGTGTGGCCAATATCAGCAAAAAAGGATTTAATCTTATTCTCATCGTAACCCATTATCTCCTCTAAAACAGGAGCTAAGATACTTAAGGCATTATCAGAAAGAACAGTCCTTTTAGAGATATGCCCTAAGTATGGCGAAGGTGAAACTGCTATAGGATAGCCGCCATAAGCGTTAACATGAAGCATTACATGCAGGTCGGAGGAACCGTCACCCACATAAATAATTCTGTCTCGCGGTACCCTTTCTTTTTCTCTTAAATAATCCAGCGCGGCCACCTTCCCCTGCCCGGCGCCTGTACGTTCTATGCCGCGTACTTTTCCATTATCATTATATATAAAAGTAGTTCCGTAAATATGCTCGGAAGGTAGAATATTTTTTAAAGCGGTAATGATAATTTCAGAGGAGCCGGCAGAAAGGATATAACAGCAAAATTTATTTTCATCTATTCCTTTATTTAAGGTTTTCATTAATTTAGCGACATCTTTCTTTAATTTCACTCGCGCTCCAACTTCTTTAAAGAGCTGCTTCGTAGCTTTACCTTTATAGTCCGGGTCATTTGTAATAAGATAAGCTAACTCTCCGCCCAATGGAGTAATGTTGCGCTTTCTTACTTCAGTCAGCTTCCTTTCAAACTCTTCTTCACTAATTCCGATCTTTTCACTTAAGAGAACTCCTGAATCGTTAAAACTCAGAGTCTTATCGAAATCACAAATAAACAGATACCTTTTCATTTTTTTAATAGATCCTTTCATTTTTCAATTTTAAGTATACATTTCAGATGTGAAGGAAAGATTACAAACAAGTGAATTTTTTGTGAACTTTGAAATAGGAAAATCTTAAAGGTTGGAGGCTTTTTGGGCCTTAGGAATAGTAAAAGTAAAAAAAGTCAGAAACAATCACTGACAACCTTATTTTAGTCCCCTTACTAAACTCTCTATCGTATCAACAAAATCTATTGCGTTTCTATAAATCTTTTCAGCATCTTTTTGAGCAATAACTGAATCGGCCTTATACTGCGCTGTATTTCTTTTAGATTTGGTGGCCCACATTCTATTAACATATTTTTCATCAAGCCTTTTTGCGGATTTTATCTTCTCGATGTCCTCTGACTCTATAGCCTTTTCTTTGAAAACAAAATGATATTCTAATCCCTCAATAAGACTTTCATGGCTTTGGGCTTTTATTCCTATCGCGGCCAACGCTGCTGTTGCCGCGTGAAACATTGCATAATATCCACAACCTATAGTCCAATCATATCCAATGTAATCGGCGCTTACTTTCAGTCTTTTCTTGCTCTCTTTATCTTTTGAAACCTCCATAAGCAAAGAACCTGTTTCGATATTATGCCTTGCTTTATCAACATGATATTTTACTAACGCTGTAATCGTTGGGTCTATTCTTAAGTCGCCATTGTCAAAATAACCTTTTACTTTTATTTTTAGCATTTCTTTCTTCAAATCGCTCATTTTATTACCTCCAATATCAGTTCCCAAAATTTTTCCGCGCCAAACAATATTATTTTATTTTTTAATATCTCCTTGGCTACATTATGTTCCTTATCTTTCAACATTGTTAATAAATTTGTCGGCTCAGAAACTATAGGATTGATTTCAACACCAAAGCCTTTTGACAAGGCGACACATTCCATATCAATAATTTCATCATATTTATTTTTTGAAGGAACAAGGATGAAAAGGTCAATATCGCTTTTTTTGAAGTCGGTCCCTTTAGCCAAAGACCCAAATAGAACAACAGATAGTAAGTTAAAATCCGTCTTTTTAGGCAGCACTGAAAGAAGCTTTTCAGCAACAAAAAAAATCTTGTCCCTTTTTCTTAGAAAATCTTCCGCTATCTGATTTGATATTTTAACAAAGCTTGTTTTTACCTCTGGATTTTTATAGTTAGGCCTGCAATATTTACGGTTTGAACGCTGTTCAATAATTAAAATCTCTTTATCTTTCAATCTTCCGACTTGTCTGTATACATAACTATAAGAAATGTTTACTTTTCTAGCTATCTCGTTTATCGTAAACTGCGTGTATACGTCATCATAGAATAACTTTATTATTTTATCTTGCATTTTTCAACCCCCATATATCACTTTTAGTGATAATATTATCACTAAAAGTGATATATGTCAAGCGAAATCCTAAAATAGTACTGTCAAAATAATTGAGTACCTTCATATTCAGCTTCTTTGATTAAAGTAGATACGTATTTAGCTTAAATAGTTACAATCTACAAATAATGAGATTTTTTTAAGCCTTAGGAATGGTAAAGCTAAAGGCGGAACCCTGTCCCAGTACACTTTGGACAGAAACCTGGCCGTTGTGAGCCTGAACGATGTGCTTGACAATAGAAAGGCCAAGGCCCGTGCCGCCTAACTCACGCGAGCGGGCCTTATCTACACGATAAAAACGTTCAAAAAGCCGTGGTAAATCATTTTCGGGAATACCGATTCCCGTATCAGAAACATCTATCCTGACAAACTCACCTTGCTCATCCGCGGATATAATAACCTCACCTTTGCTTTCAGTATATTTTATCGCGTTATCTATGAGGTTTAATAAAACCTGGGCAACTCTATTTTCATCGGCTAAGACGCGGGGTATATCCTGAGGAATATCTATTTTAATTTTAACCGACTTATCTTGAGCCTGCTTTTTTAGGCCAGCCACAACCCGTTCAATAATCGGCTTAACAGCAGAGGGCGTTAAAGTCATTTTGAGCCTGCCTGATTCTACTCTGGATAAATCCAAAATATCGTCAATTAATTTGGCCAGCCGGTCAGAGTCAGAATAAATTATCTTTAAAAAATCCCTGGCGTTCTCCTTATCATCCAGGGCGCCTTCTATCAGGGTTTCAGCATAACCCTTGATGCTCGCGATGGGCGTTCTCAGTTCATGAGAAACGTTAGCCACAAAATCCTGGCGCATCTTCTCGAGGCGTCTTAAGTTCGTTATATCATGAAATACCAAAACCGCGCCTTCGGTCGCGCCCTCGCGGACAACCGGCGCCGCGTGTAACAGCAAGGTCTTTTCTTCCGGTAGTAAAAGAGAAATCTCCCGTGATTCAACGCCCTGCTTTATCTTTAAAACCTTATCAATAATTTCCTGTATCTCAATGTTGCGCACTACTTCAAGCGGCTTTTTACCGTGAGGCTCTTCTTTAACAAGCAGAAAATCTTTAAGAGCCTGGTTCATCAGCAAGATTGCCCCTTTTATATCAACTACCATCACCCCTTCAAACATACTCAAAAGCACCGCCTCAAATCTTGACCTGCTAAGGGTAACCTCTTCTATTCTAAACCTAATCTGCTCCGACATATAATTAAAAGTTTTCGCCAGATCTCCCATTTCGTCTTTGGTTGAAATTAACACTCTTTCGGAAAAATCGCCGCCGGCTATAGCTTGGGCCAGAGATGACATTTTTTTAATTGGTTTTGTTATGAAGGCCGAGGCCGCGAAGCTGATAATAACAGCTAAAAGAAAAGCCGGCAGAAAAGAGGCGATTAACAGCTTTTTTAGGCGGCTTGATATCAATTCAATCTCAGAAAGAGGCATCGAAAGCCGAATTATGCCGCGGGTTTTCCCTTCTCCGAATCCGCGGGCAATATAAAGCATATCTTTTTTAAGGGTGGTACTAAAACGCCTGCTTTCACCTGTACCTGTAAGCAAAGCCTGCTGAACCTCCGGCCGGAAAAGATGATTTTCCGCGCTTCCAAGCGCCCCTTCATCCAGCGATGAATCGCCCAAAACAGTTCCATCAGACCCGATAACGGTAACCCGCGCGCTCAACTCTTTTCCTATCTTATCGGCTGTTTCATCAATGCCCTGATGCCGAACCGCTCCTGCCGGATCCTCTTCAAAAAAGAACTTGGTGAGCGAGGCCTGCTTCAAGAGGTTAGTTCTAATACGTTGGTAGGTATCTTCCCGCAGATTGTTATTAAGATAAATATAAACGCCAAAAAAAACAACGGCGATAATTGCCCCAAAGACAAAGGTAATCTTATAATGAATGGACACCTTCACATCAATCCCCTTCGCTAAACCTGTATCCCAATCCTCTTACCGTCTCAATAAGATTACCCGCCTTACCCAGTTTCTGCCTGAGGCGCTTAATATGAGTGTCCACGGTGCGGGTAGTAACGTCAGCGGCTATATCCCAAACGTCATTTAATAATTTATCGCGTGATTGCGCCCGGCCTCTTTCCTCTATCAGAGTAACTATAAGTTTAAACTCCATCGGTGTCAATTCTATCTCTTTTTTATCAACCGTCACTTTGTGGCGGGCAATATCCACTACGAGCTTCCCCGCGGCCAGAAGGTCATTTCGAGCTTCAGGAGTTACTTTGCGCTTTAAGACCGCCTTCACCCGCAAGACCAGCTCCCGCGGGCTAAACGGCTTGACCATATAATCATCCGCGCCCAGCTCAAAGCCCACAATCCTGTCTACCTCTTCGCCTTTGGCGGTCAACATCATTACAGGAACGGCAGAAAGCTTTTTGTCCTGCTTTATCTCCCTGCAAACCTCAAGCCCATCCATTTTAGGAAGCATTATATCCAGTATAACCAAATCAACCGGGCTTTTATCCAGGACATCCAGAGCCTTTTCGCCGGTCGTCGCGGTTATACATTCAAAACCCGCTTTTTCTAAATTATACTTAACGAGTTTAGAGATATGCTTATCATCCTCAACTACTAGAATTTTTATCTTTTTCATCTTCTATCCTTTTATATCATATTATACCAGATTGTGGTATTCCTGAATAGACTTTATCTCTATGCCGCCGGCACGCGCCGCCTCTATCCCCTCTATGGTCGCTTTAGCCGCGGTAATCGTTGTTATATATGGAATCTTATGCTGGATAGCGGCCTTCCTGATATAGCTGTCGTCGTACTTACCCTCCCTGCCCACCGGAGTGTTAACTATTAGTTGTATACAGCCATTATATATATCGTCTGTGATATTGGGACGGCCTTCGTGAAACTTTACCGCCAATTGAGACTCTATGCCGCCCTTCTCCAGATGGGCTTTGGTTCCTTTTGTCGCGTATATCTTAAAACCTAACTTATTAAATTTATCCGCGATATCGAGAATGTACTTTTTGTCTCTATCCGCTACTGAGATAAAAACCGCTCCTTCAATAGGCAGTTTCATACCCGCGGCTTCCTGTGCCTTGTAAAAGGCCAGCCCGGGCGTAGAAGCAATGCCCATCACCTCTCCCGTGGCTCTCATTTCAGGCCCCAAAACAGGATCAACGGCGGGAAACATATTAAAGGGAAACACGGCTTCCTTTACGCCAACATGAGAAATCTCTTTTTTATCCGGCTTTATATCTTTCAACTTTTTTCCTATCATAACCTGCGTCGCTATTTTTGCCATTGATATACCCATAACCTTACTTACTATAGGAACGGTTCGTGAAGCGCGGGGGTTAGCTTCTAAAATATAGACCTTCCCATTAGTTATCGCGTACTGAATATTCATAAGGCCGATTACATTAAGCGCCTTGGCAATTTTTTTTGTATAGTCCTCTAAGATAGTTAGATTTTCTTTGGAAATATTGCGCGCCGGAATTACACAAGCGCTATCCCCCGAATGAACCCCCGCCAGCTCTATATGTTCCATTACGCTGGGAATATACACATCCTCCCCGTCACTAACCGCGTCTACCTCAACTTCAACGGCCTGCTCCAGGAATTTATCAATTAACATCGGGTATTCCGGGCTGACTTCTATGGCTGTTTTTACATAGTCCAAAAACATCTGTTCATTATACACAATCTGCATACCTCTGCCGCCCAGAACAAAAGAAGGCCGCACCATCAAAGGGTATCCTATTTTATTAGCCTCGCCCAAAGCCTCATCCGCGGAACAAGCAATGCCGCCTTCAGGCTGAGGAACACCAAGTTCCCGTATTATCTTGTTAAATTTCTGCCTATCTTCGGCAAGATGAATGCTCTCGGGGCTCGTACCTAAAATCTTTACCCCGTGTTCAGAAAGTTCTTTTGCTATATTTAAAGGAGTCTGTCCTCCAAATTGCACAATTACGCCCTCGGGTTTTTCCTTTTCGTAAATACTTAACACATCTTCCACGGTCAGGGGCTCAAAGTAAAGTTTGGTTGAGGTATCATAATCTGTAGAAACGGTCTCCGGGTTGCAATTAACCATTATTGACTCAATCCCTTCCTCGCGCAATGTAAAGGCGGCGTGGACACAAGTATAATCAAATTCTATACCCTGGCCGATACGGTTAGGCCCTCCCCCTAAAATCATTACCTTCTTTTTGGTCTTTGTTTTTTGTTTTTGGCTGATGGCTGATGGCTGATGGCTGGTGGCTTTATTATAAGTCGAATAGTAATAGGCCGCGTCCGCGCCGCTTACCGGCACCGCCTCATATGCCGCCGCCTTTCCCGCTTCAAGCCGCTGAGCGCGAATTTCCTTTTCCTCACTCCCCAGTAATCCGGCAAGGTATCTGTCCGAAAACCCATTTTCCTTAGCCTTGATAAGCATATCCGTAGATAGTTTCTTATCGGAACTTCTCTTTATCTCCTCTTCAAATTTTACCAACTCCCGCATCTGGCTTATAAACCATTTATTAATTTTGGTCATCTGATAAAGTTCATCAACGGACATACCTTTATCCAGCGCCTCATACATCAGAAAAACACGCTCGCTTGACGGATTAACCAACTTTGCCTTAATCTCAGAAATGGAAAGCGAAGCATAATCCCTGGCTCCGCCCAGACCATATCTTTTGATCTCAAGTGACCTTATCGCTTTTTGAAACGCTTCTTTGAAATTCTTGCCTATGCTCATCACCTCGCCCACAGCCTGCATCTGCGTGCCAAGTTTATCTTCAGCCTGGGGAAACTTTTCAAAAGGCCACCTGGCGAATTTCACCACAACATAATCTCCACTCGGAACATATTTATCAAGCGTCCCTTCTTTCCAATAGGGTATCTCATCAAGGGTTATACCCACAGCCAGCTTTGCCGATATGCGGGCAATGGGAAAACCCGTTGCTTTCGAAGCCAAAGCTGAAGACCGCGAGGTTCGCGGATTAATTTCAATAACCACAATCCTTGAATCCTGGGGATTATAGGCAAATTGTACATTACAGCCGCCCAAAACGCCTATGGCATCAACAATTTTGTAGGACATATCTTCGTATCTTTTCTGTGTCTCTTTTGAAACGGTAAGCATCGGCGCCACGCAAAAACTGTCGCCGGTATGCACGCCCATAGGATCAACATTTTCAATATAACAAACCGTAATCTTACTACCCTTGACGTCTCTTACCACTTCAAGCTCATGCTCCTCCCAGCCCAAAACCGACTCCTCCACAAGCACCTGGCCTATCGGACTCGCCGATAATCCTCTGGCGGCAATTACCCGTAACTCTTCTACGTTATAAACAATGCCTCCACCGGTTCCGCCCATTGTATAAGCCGGCCTTAAGACTACGGGGTACCCAAGCTCGTGGGCTATTTTTTCCGCTTCCTCTATAGAATGTGAAGGCGAACTTTTAGGTACGGAAATATCAAGTTCGGCCATCGTATTTTTAAAGGCTATTCTATCCTCACCTTTTTCTATAGCATCTTGCGTTACGCCGATTAATTCAACCTTATATTTATCCAGTATTCCTTTCTTGCTAAGCTCCGCCGAAAGATTAAGCCCTGTTTGGCCGCCAAGGTTGGGAAGAAGGGCGTCCGGCCTTTCCTTGATAATTATCTTCTCCATATTCTCAAGGGTAAGCGGTTCAATATAAGTTTGGTCAGCCATTTGAGGGTCGGTCATAATGGTGGCGGGATTAGAGTTCACCAGGACGACCTCATAACCTTCTTCCTTAAGGGCCTTACACGCCTGGGTTCCCGAGTAATCAAACTCACATGCCTGGCCGATTACAATAGGCCCGGAGCTAATAACTAATATTTTTTTAATATCGGTTCTTTTGGGCATTCATTTTCTCCTTTTGTGATTTCTCATTATTTATTTTATATATCTTCCGTCAAAAAAAGGCAAAAAAATAACCTGCCCGTTATCGCGGGTAGGCCTTATGCCGGTAATTTTTTCATTACAGTCTATCATCTTTACTCTCCTTTGCCAGCCTCACCGGGCCGGATTAAAAGGACTTTTTCATTTCCTATGTTGACATCTTATCACCTTAATTTGTTTTGTCAAGTATTTTCCCTTTTTATATCATCTTGATATCTTTAATATCTTATATCTTAAAACCCCCGCGGGAACCGTAATCTCGGCTACTTCATTCACCTTACAGCCGCATAGGCCGCTTCCCACCGGTGAAGTTACAGAAATCTTCCCTTGATCATAATCCGCTTCTAACTCTGATACCAGAGTATATTCGAGCTCTCCTCCGGAATCCAAATTCATTAACTTAACCGTCGCGCCTATTAAAACCTCATCTTTAGAAATATCTTCATCATCAATAATTCGGACACGTCCCATGCTATCTTCCAATTTCGCGATCTTCATCTCATTAAAAGCCTGGGCGTCTTTGGCGGCGTCATATTCAGCATTTTCACTTATATCTCCATGGTCCCGGGCTATTCCTATCTTCTTAGACAACTCTCTACGCTTAACCGTCTGTAAATGCTCCAACTCCTTTATCAACTTCTCATAACCTTCCCTGGTTAAATAGACAGTACTCATACTAATCCCAACCTCCGTTAGTTGCTTGGACATCTTTAAAACTTATTATACACCCTAAGCCAATAAAACAAAAGCTCTCTTAATAACAAGGTTTATTTAGCGGCGCTTTCCCCAGCTAAATAGCCGGTTGAAAAGGCGGCCTGCAAATTAAATCCGCCGGTATTAGCGTCAACGTCTATAATTTCCCCCGCGAAATATAACCTTTTTATACGGCGCGACTCCATCGTTTTAGGATTTATCTCTTTTAAAGAAATGCCCCCTTTAGTAATCATGGCCATATTAATAGGCCTGGGCCTGGATATCTTAAGGGGTAATGCCTTAAACAAAAATAACAATTTCCTTCTTTCCCGCTGAGTAACCTGACCGGCGGTTTTATCGGTATTTATATCAGACATCTCCAAAAAGACATCTATTAGGCGTAGAGGCAGCATACCCTTAAGAAAATTTTTAATACTTTTTTTGGGATTCACCTTAAGCTCTCTCAAGAAGCGGGCATCTATTTGTTCTTCTGATAAAGCCGGCTTAAAATCAATATAAGCCGAAACCTTTTTGCCCGCTTTAAGCCAATCGACTACCATCCCGCTCAAAGTTAAAACCAAGGGCCCGGATATTCCAAAGTCCGTAAACATAAACTCCCCTATTTCAGAAGTTACTTTTTTCTTTCCATTAGAAAATGTTATCCTGATATTTTTTAAAGGCATACCCTGTAAAAGCCGGGGGTACTTATCTTTGGTCATCAACCCAATTAACCCCGGCCTTAGGCTGATTAACTTATGGCCCAACCGCTCAGCCATTTTTAAACCTTCACCCGAAGAACCCGTAGAAGCGTATGAAACTCCTCCGGTACTTAAAATAATCGCGTCACATAAAATATTCTTTTTGCCTTTAACCTCTATGCCCTTAACCTTATTATCTTTAATAATGATATTCTCAACTTCCAAATTATAATGTACTTTAACCCCATTTTTCTTTAACTCTTTTTTTAAAGCATCAAGAATATCTATGGCTTTATCACTTACAGGGAAAACGCGCCGCTGCCTTTCTGTCTTTAGCTTTACTCCCCTATCTTCAAAAAAGTTCATTAAATCCAAATTAGAAAAAGCCTTAAAAGCATCCCTCAAAAACCGGCCGTTGCCTGAAAAACACTCAATAAAACTCTCCAAATCTGAAGCATTGGTCAAATTACAGCGCCCCTTACCGGTCAAAAGAAGCTTCCTACCCAACTCCGGATTTTTCTCAATTAGGATAACATCCCCTTTAAGCCGCGAAGCCCTGATAGCCGCCATCATCCCGGCCGCCCCCCCGCCTATAATCACAATATTCCTATCTTTCATATACCTTCTCTTTTTTATACCATTATACACCTAATACAATATATCAATGCGGAAGAAAGAACTTATGTATGAAATTGAGTAAAATATGGCTGGAAGCAAAGAAAAAGGAGCATTGATATAAACTATATGCTAATCACTCTCTATAATAGCCATCGCGGCTCTTATGCCGTCCGCGGCGCTTGATATTATACCGCCGGCACGGCCGCTGCCTTCTCCGGCTATATAAAGATTTTTAAACCCGGGTGAGAGCCTGTTTTCTTCCCGCAGAGCCTGTATGGGAGACGAACTCTTACTCTCAAGCCCCATAATAATACCCGCCTCAAATCCTTTTATTTTTCTGCTAAAGTCCTTGAGCCCCTGCCTAATCGCTTTGCTTACTTCAACAGGCAGCAGCTCCCACAAAGCCGCCGGCTTCAATCCCAAAGGATAACTTGTTTCAACAATGCCTGAACTCTCTTTTTTATTGATGAAATTCCTGATGCCGCAAAACGGAGACTTAAAGCCATCCGAATATTTATAAAAACTCTCTTCAAGGCTCCCCAGCCACTCAAGAGCTTCTAAGGGCGATGTCGGCCTGCCATTTAACCTGTCCAAATTAACTCCCGCCACACAAGCCGCGTTCGCGAACTTACCATCTCTACTATACAGGCTCGCCCCATTTACTATATTTGTATTCTTATAGGCCGCGGCGGAAATAACGCGGCCGCCGGGGCACATGCAAAATGTATACACCGGCAAACTGCCGCCGCCTCTTGACGTCAAGCGGTATTCGGCCGCCTTCACTCCCGGCAGGCTTTTTTGCCCCCACTGCGCCCGGTTAATAATTTCCTGAGGATGCTCTATCCTACAGCCTATGGCAAAATTCTTTGTACAAAAACCAACTCCCCTTTTAATTAACATCCGGTATGTCTCATAGGCGGAATGGCCCGGCGCGATAATAAACTCATCAGCGGCGAATATACCCGAAGTTGTTACCGCTTCAGATACTCTTCCGTTTTCAATCTTTAAATCTTCCAGCAGTGTTTCAAAAAACACCTTCCCGCCAATATTTAAAAACTTTTCTCTAAGTTTTTCAACAAGCTTCTCAAGATTGTCGCTCCCAAGATGAGGATGCGCCATATACCTTATCTCTTCGGGGGCGCCGGCATCAATATAACTTGATATTATAAACTCTCTTTCCTGTGATATGTGCTTAGATCTTGAGGTAAGCTTCCCATCCGAGAATGTTCCCGCGCCGCCCTCACCAAAAGCATAATTGCTAACAGAATTAAACAGGCCGGTTCTCTCAAACTCCCTGATTCCCTCAGCCCTTTTCTTAACATCCGAACCTCTTTCTATCAAAGTTGTACTAAAACCCGCTTTTTGAAGCGCGAACGCCGAAAAGAATCCTGCAGGGCCGCTTCCAACAACCAGAACCTTTTTTGTTCTTTTTCGATAAGGAATATTTAACGGCGGGAATACAGCGGGAGCCTCTCCCTTAATTTCCTTTGATGAAACCGAAACCAGAATTTGCCAATGAATGCGGGTTTTTCTCCTCGCGTCAAGGCTTTTTCTTTTAATCTGATATAAAAACTCTTTTATCTTGAGCTCTTCTTCAATTTTTTCTCTAAGCTGACCTTCCGTATAATCAGTAGGCAGCTCTAATAAAATTTCTATATATCCCATTAACACACCTTGCTCTTAAATAGAAAATGAGGAGTCAGTTATTCTTGCAAACCATCATGAGATCTCCTTTAAAAGTTAATTAAAGCATATCATATATAAAAGGAAACAACGGCTTTTTTTCTTAAAATCAAAAAAAATCCACCCAAATTAATGGGCAGACCCTTTATTGGCTCCCCCGCATTGGGCAAGATTCGCCCTCTGAAACTGCACCACAGTTTCAGAGACTTAGTCCTGAGAACTCTACGAATTCCACAGAACGACCGGCCATATGCGGAAGATGTTAAAAACCCTTATAAAAAATTAACTTTTACTGCTGCTTTACAATATTCACACTAATCGCGCGCGGCCCTTTGGGAGAATTTTCAACTTCAAACTCAACTTCTTCCTCTCCGCTCAAAGCATCAAATCCAACACCCACAAGACTACTCTCGTGGAAAAATACCTGCCTGCCGTCTGTATCATCAATAAAGCCAAAACCTCTATCACGAACCAGTTTATTTATTTTTCCTTTATGCATAGCACGTCTCCCTAAGAAAACAAAGCCCGGCAATAACTCACCGGGCTTTATCTGTTTTCAGATTATATCTTTGTTACTTTTGTGGCTTGTGGACCTTTAGGGCCGTCTTCAACTTCAAATTCAACTGCCTGGCCTTCACTCAAACTCTTGAAGCCTTCACCCTGAATTACACTGTGGTGAACAAAACAATCTTTGCTTCCATCATCCGGAGTTATAAAGCCATAACCCTTTTGGTCACTGAACCATTTAACTTTTCCTGTTGCCATTATTTACTACACCTCCTTCTTCCAAAATTTTAGTAAATAACGGCAGAAACAAAAAACAAAAGGCAAATCTTCTTTTCCTTTATGGTCTAAAACTTCAACTCCCTCATTTACTACTGAATATAGTATCCTCTAATTTTCCCTGTTTGTCAACTAAATTATTAAAAGGGGCCGGCGGCCCTTTTCCCGCGAATATTTATTTTTACTCTGACAACAAGTAAAAATCCCCCGCGTTTTCAGTATCAAGGGGGATTTTACGTAGGCATATTGCTAATAACACCTCCCCTTCGGTCATTCAATCGCGCCTTGCGGTATATATTTTTATCTCCTCCTCGGTTAAAGACCTTAAAACATAGATTGCGTTGCTTCTGGAAAGGTCTACCTCTTTTGGTTCTTTCATAAGATTACCGTTCCAATCGAAAAAAACTTTAAGCATAGGCCGCAGGAGCGTTTCCTTGTTAACCTTAACCACCTTACCTATTTCCTTAGTAGAAAGCTGTACCCAGCTTTCCTTAGGATAAAGAGTGAGTTCTTTTAAAAGAATTTCTATGAGGTTGCGGTCAAAAAGCCCATCACTGCTAACAACAGATGCTAAGGTGTCAGCGGGCGTTGTTGCGTGCCTGTAGTTGGGTGGGTGAGTCAGGGCATCATAAACATCTGCCAATCTTACTATCTCAGCCATTTCTTTGTCATGTTTTCTGTCTTTCAGCAACTTGTCAGGCAATCTAATATCTTTACCGGCATGAGTTAAAGCCAAAAATCCTAAATTCCTAAGACGCTCTTTATCAAAATTTAGCTTTAACCCTATTTTCACAGATATAAGACAAACATTCAAAGAATGAGCAAAAATGTAATCTTTATCAAAAACTTTGCTGATATAAAGCAAAAGAGAGCCATCTTCAGAAGATAGGTTTTTAATAATAAAATCTATTGACTGACCAACGCTTTCGACTATAGCCCCTGTGTCAGTCTTGATTAAAGCGCTTTTTAACGACTCCAGAAGGCCATCATAGGCAGCTTCAATCTCCCGCGCGTTCTCTTCAGACATACTTATAAAATGCTCATCTGCGCTCATTTGCTTAAGACCTCTTCTATCTTCTTTACTAAACCTTCCATTTCGGAGGCTTTTCTGAT
>JAGLLT010000010.1 GCA_023140385.1 Candidatus Omnitrophota bacterium | reverse complement strand
GCAATCCCATCTAATTCAGGCATCATAATATCCATAATAATAATATCTGGAAGGACCTTTTTGGCCTGCTCTATAGACTCTCTTCCGTTAGTGGCCGTGGTTACTTGGTAGTTATTCGCTTCCAGCCGCCTCTTAATTATTTTCAAATAGTCAGGTTCATCATCAACCAACAACACCTTTTTCTGCATTTTATTCATTACAGCCTTCCCTTATTTTAAAATTGGCTATATGAACTAATTTCACTCCAGTTAGAGAATTGATGCTTACGCGATCCTTCTCTTAGGAGTAAAACAAGCCGTACATATAATTATACCCAATATTATCCACGGTTGCAAGAAAAAGAATTTTTAACAAAAAAGCGCATTTTCGGCAAGGGTCAGGCATCAAGAGGGTCAGGTCTCAACATTCAACAAAAATAGATTTACTTTACTACATTATTATATAAAATATAAAAAAATCTCTTGACAACTATTTTGTGTACCTATATAATGCACATATGTGCATTACTAAAGGAGAATGAATGGTATGAGGCCCAAAAAGACCAGGTGGATAAAGTGTGAGCCGGGAGAACGCTGTTTCAGGCCGCAGTGTAAACCTTTAAGTAAGCTGGAAGGCGTACATATGACGATTGATGAATTTGAAGCTATAAGGCTGGCCGATTTGGAGGGATTGGATCAGGAAAAGATTGCCGAAAAGATGAAAGTGCATCGTTCAACCATATCCCGCATCTTAGAATCAGCCCGCAAAAAGATAGCTGACGCGTTAGTAAACATTAAAGCAATAAGGATAGGCGGCGGATGCTGCAAAATCATAGAGAAGGGCAAAAAATGAAAGAGAAAAAGCGAAGCAGTCAAAGGATAAAATTTTTGCTAATGACGGCAGTGTTTTTGATATGCTTTTACCTGCCTGTCGGGCTATTGCCTTTCAGAAATCCTGTGTTTGAATCTTTGGCATTGGTCCGCTGGTACGCGAGAGAACATGTACTGCTTTGCCTTGTTCCCGCGTTTTTTATAGCCGGGGCTATTTCAGTATTTGTAAGTCAGGCATCAGTAATCAAGTATTTTGGGGCAAAAACAAATAAAATTCTTGCCTATGGCGTTGCCTCTATATCGGGAACCATACTAGCAGTTTGTTCCTGTACCATTCTTCCTTTATTTTCCGGCATATACAAAAGAGGCGCCGGCCTGGGGCCCGCTACGGCATTTCTTTATTCGGGCCCGGCAATAAACGTATTAGCTATAATAATGACCGCCCGAATACTGGGATGGGAACTTGGCCTCGCGCGCGCGATAGGAGCCGTGTTTTTCAGTATTATAGTCGGGCTTTTAATGCATCTTATCTTCCTGAAGGAGGAAAGGGCCCGGCATGCCAATGGCGCTTTTCAGTCCGGAGAAGAAAAAGAGACGCGGCCTCTTTGGAAAAACGCTTTCTATTTTGCTTCTATGCTTGGCTTCTTGATATTTGCTAACTGGGTAAAACCTGAAGGAAACGCGGGGATATGGGCCTTTATTTATTCCATCAAATGGTATCTTTCATTCGGCTTTCTTGCTCTAACGGGCATTGCGCTTGCCAGCTGGTTTAAGAAAAACGAAGTAACCAGCTGGGTATCCGCTTCATGGACATTTGCTAAACAGATAATGCCCCTGCTTCTCGCGGGAATAATAGTAGCCGGACTGCTTTTAGGCCGGCCGGGCAACGAAGGCTTTATTCCTTCATGGATTATCGAAAAAGCCGTAAGCGGCAACTCTTTATTATCAAACTTTTTTGCCGCGATTGCGGGAGCCTTTATGTATTTTGCCACACTAACAGAAGTTCCCATTTTGCAGGGGTTGATTGGCGCGGGAATGGGAAAAGGCCCCGCCCTTGCCTTACTCTTAGCCGGGCCCGCGCTTAGTTTACCAAATATGTTGGTTATTCGCGGCGTTATCGGCACAAAAAAAACGGTTGTATACGTAAGTCTTGTCGTTGTTATGGCGACAATCAGCGGAATTATCTTCGGCGCGATAATGGGAGGTGTAAAATGAAGATTGAAATTCTTGGAATGGGCTGCCCTAAATGCAAAATACTCTATGAAAATGTTCAGGCGGCTGTTAAAGAAGTTGGCATAGACGCGGAAGTTATTAAAGTTGAAGACATGGATACGATAATCAGCTATGGCGTTATGCTAACCCCCGCTTTGGTTATAAATGGTGAAGCAAAGGCTTCAGGCGAAGTATCTTCATCTGAGGAGATCAAAAAATGGTTAAAAAAATAATAATAGTTTTACTTACGTTCATAGCTTTTTCGCAGATTGCTATCGCCGGCAAAAACACACAAGACGAACGTGTTCAACTTATCGCTTATTACTTTCATGGAAGGTACCGGCTTGCCCGTATTGGCCTTTTCCTTTGGAATAGCTCTTGGGTTTTCTTCGCTGTCACATTGGTTTAACAAAGTGACAGCGCTTGAAAAGTATACGAGAAAAATAACCGGCATCATATTCATAATAGTAGGCCTATATTTCATCTGGACTCATATCGCGAGTATTATACAAGTATAAATGAGGAGTTTCGCCCCCCCCATTCCCTTGCCTGATATTTTTCTGTTTAATATCATCTATTCCCGTAAGTGTTGTATGTGTTATTCTATATTTGGGTTAGGTATTATAATCTTATTATGCTAAAATTATGCCAAACGACAACTAAAACGATAAACACTTTTTCATGTCCACGCTTGATATGTGTTCTAATTTGGAGTATACTATGTACAAGCTCTATATTCTAACGTCAATTTAATTTATGACCAAAAAAAATCAGGATTTTATACAAAAATGCAGCAATACAGCGCAATCCCCAATTATAAAATCATTAAAAAGCTTGGAGAAGGTTTTTCAGCGATAGTTTATAAAGTCACTCATAAAAAAGAACCAAACAAACCCCTGTTTTTAAAAATCCTAAAAACCCAACATGTCTCAAATTACCAAAAAAATCACATATTGCAAAAAATTGAACAACTTAAGATTCTAAATGACCCGCGATTTTCCTGCCCGGCGACATTTAAAACAACAGGCGATACTGTTTTTATAACATATACTTATTTTGAAGGAATTACGCTTAATCAATGGTATAAAAATCAGAATAAACTTTCTTTGAATGATTTTTATTCCATCAGTTATAAATTAGCTGAAGCACTTATTGAAATACACGCGGCTGGAATTATTCACGGAGGCATAAAGCCAAATAATATATTGATTAATCCGAATACTTTAAATATATGCCTGGTTGATTTTATAACATTTTTAGATGTGCGGGATGTGAGTCATTTTATTTATGATCGCACTTTTGTTCGCAATACATTGGCATATACTTCCCTGGAACAAACTGGAAGAATAAATCATCGCGTTGATCTTTCAACAGATATATATTCATTGGGTATCGTTTTTTATGAATTATTAAGCGAAGGGCTTCCATTTTTTTCTTTTGATCCTTTAGAGCTCATCCATTTCCATTTAGCGCAGGAACCGGCCGCTATAAATGACTTGAACCCAAAAATTCCGCAGATGTTATCTAAAGTCATATTGAAGATGATCAATAAACAGCCTGAAAAACGTTACAAGAGTGCCAGCGGCTTGCTTACTGATCTTAAAAAATGCGGTGATGAACACGCGCTGAAGGGTGCTGTTTCTGACTTTGCGTTAGGCAGATATGATTACAGCCAACGAATTACATTCATATCAAAAATTGTCGGACGGGAGGCTGAATCGAAAATAGTTTTAGATAAATTTAAGGAAACAAGCGAGGGTGCTTTCCGCTCAATATTTATTTCAGGGCTTCCGGGAATTGGAAAAACCCGGTTGATTCAAGAACTGCAGGGCGAAATAGTCAAACATCGAGGATATTTTACGTCCGGAAAATATGATTTTTATCAAAAAAATATTCCTTACAGCGCCTTAATTCAAAGTTTATGCAATTTAATAAGGATATTTTTAACCGAAAGTGATGAGCGAATAGACTTATGGAAGAAAAAAATATTAAAAACATTAGATAATAAGGGCAGAATTATCACCGACGTAGTTCCTGAGCTTGAAATATTACTTGGCCCTCAGCCGGAGGTTAAAGCGCTTCCGCCGGTTGAAGCAAAAAACCGTTTTAATGATTTATTAGCTAAATTCTTAAAAACCTTGGCCAGCGAAGAAAATTCTCTGATAATATTTATTGATGACCTGCAATGGTGCGATAGCGCCACTTTTGATTTTTTTGAGTACTTTTTTAATAACTATGAAGAATACAAATACATTCTTTTTATAGGCGCTTATCGCCATAATGAGGTTGATTCCAGCCACCATTTGTCAAAATTAAGAGAAAACATCAAAGAGAATAAGCAGCCTTTAGAAGAAATACGCTTAACGGCTTTAGAGGCGCAATATTGTCATGAAATGGTTTCCTATATTCTTGATTCTCCACCTTTTCAAACACAAGAATTATCCGTGTTTATTACAGACCTTTCTGAAGGAAATCCGCTGTTTGTAAGCGAGATATTGTCATATTTACATAATGAGAATTTACTTTTTCTAGATGATAACTTGCATTGGAAGTGGAATCTTGAAAAGATTAGGCAGTCAAATATGCCTTCAACGGTTGTAGCCATGTTTAGCTCGAAAGTTAAAAAGTTACCGGCAGTAACAATTGATACGCTTGAGTATTGCGCGTGCATGGGGAATGTATTTTCTCCATTAGAGTTATCTATGGCGAAGGAATTAACATTGTTCGAGATATTTCAAACCCTAAAATTGGCTTTAGCGCGCGGACTGCTAATGGAAAATAAAGACAACTTCCAATTTGTACATGACCGCGTCCAAGAGGCGGTTTTAAATGCCATAACTCCTAAAAAAAGAGCCGTGATTCATTGGAACATCGGAATACATCTTCTTTCGGGCATTGGTGATAATGTGGATTTAGAAAAACTCGATAATATTTTTCCAATAGTTGCGCATCTTAATCTGGGCAAGCAGAAGAACTTAGATAAAAGCACTATGTATAAATTGTCGAATTTAAATTATTGTGCCGGCAACAAAGCTCTCAATTCATTGGCGACGGAATCAGCACGCGAATATTTCGCGTTAGCGAAGGATATTCTGCCTGAGGATTGCTGGGAAGTACAATATAAAAAAACTTTTAAAATTTACCAGAGATTGTCAAAGACCGAATTAATGTACGGAAATTATACTGAATCGGAAAAATTACTGAATAAGCTTTTAGACGCGGCGAAAACCGATTTAGATAAAGCGGAATGTCTGGCGGAACAAACCGCCTCACTTTCGTCGATTGGTAATTTTATTAAGGCAATTGAAACGGCAAATCGCGGGCTTAACTATTTTAACAAGGCAATTCCTGATGACCCCGTATTGGCTGAGCGGAAAAGAGAGCAATTAACGAAAGACATAGAATCAAAAAATATTACTGTCTGGGAAACAATATTTAATATGCCGTTTACCAAAGAAAGAAAAAGCAAGATAGAATTAGCATTTTATAGCGAACTTATTCCGGATCTATACATGTCCGGACTTGTCCCTCAGCTTTATCTTTCGGCCGTGCAGTCAACTCAGCATTGTTTGCAGGGGGGCATGGATGAGTCAGTTATTTATTCCTTTACGATAATGGCTCTTTACTTAGGGGAAAAAGGCGATTTTGAAAGGGCGTTTAAATATGAGGATCTCGCGAAAAACCTTTGTGAAAAATATCCCAACACCTTTGGAGCCACTCGGGGAATGAATGGAATTGTGTGGTGTAATATGCACTCTCGAAGCCGCCCTGATGAAATAGTGAACTATTCTTTAAAATCAATCGCCTGCGGAAAAAATTCAGGGGATCTTTATAACGCGGGGTTATCCTATGGCCCGCTTATGTGGAATCTTCAGGTGCAAGGAGAAAACTTTACTAAAATAGAAGAATATGCTAACGAATGTCTTGACCTTTCCAACAAATACCATTTGTATTTTTCTGTCCGTTTGGCCGAAGCTATGAAAGCCGGGTGGATAGAGCCGATGAAAAAAAATTACGAACAAGTTGATATAGATGACCAGATAAAACTTTGGGAAAAAGATAATCATATCGCTTCGGCAGGCAGTTATTATGTGCTCAGGGGAATTGTTGAATATTATTTCGGGAACTATCTGCGGGCTGAATATTATTTGAGCAGAGTTAATGATTTTTTATCCGGGCTAACAGATAATGTATTAAAAAGACAGTGGTATATTTTTGTAGCATTAAATACTATCCGGCTTTACAAAAATAAAATAGGTGATAAAGGTTTAGATAAACAACAAGTTTTATCATCTGTTAATGAATTAATAAAGAAAATAGAAAATTGGGCCTGCTTAGGGCCGCTATTAAGGCCGTACTTAGTTTTTTTATACGCGGAAAGGGCGTCTCTAGAGGAAAACGTGCGAGAAATAAGAGCTTTATATTTCGATGCTATGGGGCTTGCTCATAAGTACCATTATACTTTTCTAGAGGGGTTTATTAATGAAATCATCGGAGAGTCTGTTGAGGAAAATCCCGAGATTGGAGGTCGCTGCAAAGAATATGCGACCTGCAACAAAAAAAAGCAGGATTGCAAACGATGGTGGACGTGTTCAAAAGAAGATTTGTATGAGAACTCAGAGAATACGCGGGAAAGCTACGCGGGGCTATTTTTTAGAGAAGCTCTGCGTTTATACAAAAAGTGCCGAGCGGAACGAAAAGAGGCGCTTCTAATAGAAAAGTATGCAAATTATTTTGAACAGGAAAAACTGCTTTATCCGGCTCAGGCTGCCAGCGAGTCTGTTTTTGCCCTCCCTAATATTGATATTAACTATTTAATTAAATCATGTTTAGTTATTCCCGCGGAAACAGAAGAAAATACGCTTTTGTGCAGTATTATGAATGGCGTATTAGAGACTTCCGGAGCGCAGAACGGCTATTTAATTGTAGAAGAAAACCAAGAATTGCGCGTGCGGGTACAAGGGCATATTCAGGATAAAAATAAGGCATTAATTGTTAATAAAAAAGTCGAGGGAACAAAAGATATCTGCCTTGCCATCGTTCGCTATGTGCAAAGGACTAAGAAAATCGTTCTTTTAGAAAATGCGTCTGAAAAAGGAAAATTTAAAGATAACATAGAAGTCCAGAATATGAAGCTTCGCTCTGTTCTTTGCCTTCCGGTTGTTAAACAAAAAAAGCTTATCGGCATTTTATATATGGAGAACAGATTAGCTGAAGCGGTTTTTACGGAAGAAAGAACAGAAATGACCAAGCTGTTTACCTATCAGGCAGCTATCTCATGGGAGAACGCGCGATTGATAGAAAAAATGAAAAAAACAGAAGCTGATCTTAAGCACCATAAGGAGCATTTAGAGGAAACGATTGAGGCTCGGACGCTTCAGCTGCGCAAAGCCAGAGAAGAGCTTGTAATGGCTGAGCGCTTAGCGACATTAGGAAGACTATCGGGAAGCCTGTCTCATGAAATTCGCAATCCGCTTAATGTTATCAGCACATCCGCGTACTACTTGAAATCTAAGCTTGGGAACTGCGATGAGAACATTAAAAAACACGTTAAACAGATCGAAGATGAAGTTAAAAATTCAACAATTATCATGGAAAGCCTCTTGAGCTTATCAGGCATAAAAGAACTGTGCAGAGAAAAACTGATACTTGTTGATATATTAAAAAAAGCCCTCACTTTTTTAGAATTGCCGAAGCCTATTAAAATTGTCCAGAACATATCTCTAAATAGCGATGTTGTTGTACGGGGAGATGAAAAGCAAGTGAGTATGGTCTTTCATAATATCATTAAAAATGCCGTAGATGCCATGAGCGGTGACGGCATATTGACCATAGACTTGTATCAGGAGGGCCGGGATAAAGTAAAAATAGCCTTTACAGATACGGGCGAAGGAATTTCTCCTGAAAATATTAAAAATGTTTTTGACGCTTTATTTACAACTAAATTACATGGTTTTGGTTTTGGGTTAGCAATTTGTAAGATGATCATAGAAAATCATGACGGGATTATTGTTGCCAGATCCTCAAGGGATAATGGCGCGACTTTTGAGATAACACTGCCTGTAAGCGTACAATAAAAAGGGGTTGCTTTTATGGTAGAAAGTTTAAAAATACTTGTAGTGGATGACAATGAGGCATTGTGTGGAAATATTTCCGCGATATTAGAGTTAAAAGGATACGCGGCTACAAAAGCTTACAACGGGAAAAACGCGATAGAACTATTTAAAAAAAATAAATACGACCTTGTTCTTTTGGATATTAAACTTTCTGATATAAGCGGAATTGAAGTGCTGAAAATATTAAAAGGACTTGCCCCCGATGTTGAAATTATTATGCTAACCGCTTTTGCCGAGGATGCTTTCAACGATAACGATTTGAAAGCGTATAACTTTGAAATCATGCAAAAACCATTCGATTTCGATGATTTGCTTGCCAAAATTAAGGCCATATAAAAAGGGACACCTTTTAGGCGTCCCTTTTTTTGTATGGCTCCCTGTATTAGATGAATTTCGCAACTGGTGTTTATCCTATAAAACGGGAATTTATCAGGATTTATTGGAAATGACAAAATGACTTCTTGTGCAAAAAAACATGAATTTTTTTATGTAATTTACTTAGTCTACAGAACTCCATAAACTTATTTCTCTTTGAAAAAGCTTTTTAAATGCCTCTAAAAGAAGTTCATTGCCCCCTGTTTTCCCCATAAATTCTTTTTGCCATTCCCCTGGTTCCCCAGATGAAGAAAACATTTTATGAACAGTATATTGCCCACCTGGGTGAAGACGAATTTCGATACTGTCTGAATCCCTTCCAATATTTTGTATAATAACTACAGGGAGAACATCGTTAATATCTTTTTGAGCATCAGGTTTTACAATAATAGGCTGAACTCCTACTACCCACTGAATTTTTTTATTTGGAAAATTAATTTCAAATATCTTGCGAATTTTAAGACGCCACCAGGGAGGATAATCATAGGGTTTATGCTCATTTGCTGCTATTACTATCCGTTCTATATCAAATTTTTTGCACTCAATTTGTCCACCAAAAGCATCTTTCTCATTTAATTCTACAATAATTGTTTCTAAATCATCTATTATTGGTTTAATTAAAAACTCCGTCTTTGCATTTAATTGTTCTGCTCGTAATTCGAGCGCACTATATTCTAATTCCAACCTATCTTTTTCCGCCCCCTTAAAAAGCCTTAAGTTACTTGCCCATTGCTCAATATCTTCCGCATAGGCAAACAGAGATTCTTCTTGTACTTTGATAAAATCTGGAGGCATAGGAATTTCTCCTTTTGCAACTTTATCAAGAGTTTCCCTATAGATTTCAAGCTGTCGATTCATAAGGTTAACGTTGTCTTCTTTATATCCAGAAATAATCTGTTGAAGGATTTCAACTTTTTCTACCGTTTCGGTATGTTGCGCTTCTGTTTGAGATAATATCTTGAAATGTCTATTTTCCGCATCTATGCGCCTAATTTCACTCTCAGCATAATTAGTAACTCCTGTCATTAAAAATAAAATTAATATTATTATACCTTTAAACCAAGTGCTCTGTGAACATATTTCAGCAATAAATGCTAAAACAGCGCCTACGATTAAAAGAATCACGGTAGATAAGGGTGGAGAATATCCTCCAATTGTTATCTTTATGACAAGCCAAATAAAAATACAAAGCAATATAATCCCAATTATTTTTGAAATAGGACTACTAAACCACTTTTTTATATCTACCATAACTTGCTCTCCTATTGTATTGTTTAATAAAAACCAAACATCCAATCGGGGGATACAATACCTATTTCTTTCTCTTTTTAATCGGAGCAAGCCCAAAGCCCATACAACACTTAATCATCTTATTAAAAGATGTGTCTCCTTGGCAAGCAATTTACCAAACTTTTCAATTCATTTTTCCATTGTTAAACGTAAATATTTATTTTAAATCATTGCCAGTTTTTTTCGTTTAACCAAAAAGTTCGGTTTTTAATTAACCCCTCAAGCGCTCCCAATGTTTGAACTTGTAAAATTCTACATTAGATACATTATACCTCAGTATCTTTGGATTGGTAAGCAAATAAAAAGCCCCAGCTATGATTAGCAACTGGGGCTATATCCGAAATAAGTTCGGATATTGTCATTAGGTACTTCAGCATCTATAATCCTCCTTTAGGTCGGATTATGCAACACTGCTTCAGTACCAATTTTGTGAAACAAAATTGGCTCCCTGAATCAAACGAGTTTCGCAACTTTTTGTGGACAAAAGAAGCTACTGTGTTAAGCGAAAAGCTTACTTTTGTTTAATTAATTTAAAAATAGGTGTGACCCATTTTTTCATTCTAGACAAGATTCACAACTTTTCATTTTAAAGGGTGGAATGAGGCTAAGGGTAGAGTTTCTGAAGCTGCTTTTTAACCGATTTATCAGACAAATATTCATCATATGTTGTCATTACCCTATCCACAAAACCATGGGGGGTAATTTCAATAATACGATTGGCCACAGTTTGCACAAGCTGATGGTCATG
>JAGLLT010000001.1 GCA_023140385.1 Candidatus Omnitrophota bacterium | reverse complement strand
CAGAACGTCGCAAGACAGTTCGGTCCCTATCCGTCGTGGGCGTAGGATATTTGAAGGGGGCTGTTCCTAGTACGAGAGGACCGGAACAGGCGAACCTCTAATGTACCAGTTGTCTCGCCAGAGGCATAGCTGGGTAGTTACGTTCGGAAAGGATAAGCGCTGAAAGCATCTAAGCGCCAAGCCCTCCCTAAGATAAGATATCCATTCCACCATTTGGTGGAAGAAGACACCTTATAGATTATGAGGTTGATAGGCCAGATGTGTAAGACCTGTAAGGGTTTTAGCTTACTGGTACTAATTAGTCGACAGTTTGACCGCTTGCTATTATTTTCTTATATCTATCTGATTATGTAATTGTTGATTTTTTTGAAAAAAAGTTTTTCCCGGTAGTTATAGCGGAGGGGCCACACCCGATTCCCATTTCGAATACGGTAGTTAAGCCCTCCATCGCCGATGGTACTGCTTGGGCGACTGAGTGGGAGAGTAGGTAGCTGCCGGGTTTTTTTTGCCTGATTTTTTTCTCCTGCAACCTCTTGCCTTAAAACTAGCTTTATGTTATAATCCTTTCAGTCTATATATTCCTCAAAGAAATAAATTAAATGTTTACTACTGAAAGGAGTTTATAACAATGGCTGATGGCAAGATAAAAAATGTGGCATTTGTTTCTCATGCGAGTGCCGGTAAAACAACCATCGTTGAGGCAATTCTTTTTAATACAAAAATGTCTTCACGATTAGGTTCGGTCGAAGCTGGATCGAGCGTAAGCGATTACCATCCTGATGAAAAATCAAGAAAAATTTCTATCAACTCCTCTATTTTATATGTAGCTGCCGGTGATTACAGACTTAATATAATAGATTGCCCCGGATACGCCGACTTTATCGGGGAAATCATTAGCGGTATAAACGCTGTTGACGCGGGAGTATTAGTTGTTAGCGGTACCCGCGGCGTAGAGGTGGGAACTGATCGCGTCTGGAATATCCTCAAGGAATTAAATAAGCCCTGCCTGATATTTGTTAATAAGCTGGATAAAGAACGTTCAGATTTTTTTTCAGCCGTTGATTCTATTCAGGAAAGTTTTGGCGATATTTGCATTCCTTTTCAGTATCCGCTGGGCAAAGAGGCCTCTTTTTCAGGATCGGTTGATTTGCTTTCAAAAGAAGGAATTGAAAAATTGGCTGATGCCGATAAAGAAAAAGCGTTAAAAATGCGGGAGAAGATATTTGAGGCCGCGGCTGAAGTTGATGATGCCCTGACGGAAAAGTACTTAGAGGGCAAAGAGTTGACCAAGGAGGAAATTATGAAGGCCCTGGGTGAGGCCATTTCAGCGCGAAAGGTAATACCCATCCTGTGCGGTTCAGCCGCTGAAAATAAATCCATTGATTTATTGTTTGAAGCCATAATGAAATATGCTCCCGCTTCAGACGCGTTACCCGCGATTACCGCTTTTAAAGCGGATAATCAGGAAGAAGAGATTCAGGTGGAACGGAAGAAAGAGGCACCTTTTTCCGCTCAGACGATTAAGACTATATCGGATCCATATGTTGGACAGCTTTCTGTATTTAGGGTATATTCAGGTGTTCTCAAGGCCGAGACGGGTTTTTTAAACGCGTCCAGCGGTAAAAAGGAAAGAATCGGACATCTTTTTCTTTTAGAAGGTAAAGAACAGAAGGCGGTTGACCAGGTAAAAGAAGGAGCTATAGCAGCTGTTAACAAACTGAAATATACCACTACGTCGGATTCCCTCTGTGACGAAAAATGCCCTCTCCTATTCAAGCGTATAGTTTTTCCCGAACCGGTTATTTCTTTGTCTATTACTCCTAAATCACGGGCGGATGAAGAGAAAATCTCACCGGCTCTCGTGAAGCTTTCAGTTGAAGACGCGACTTTTAAAATTAGCAGGAATGAGCAGACAAAAGAAGAGATTATCTCGGGAATGGGAGACATTCATCTTGAAGTTATGATAGGCAGATTAAAAGAGCACTTTGGTGTGGAAGTCGAAGTCGGAACGCCCAAAGTTGCTTACAAGGGGACGATAAGCGCTAAGGCTAAGGCCCAGGGTAAATATAAAAAACAGTCGGGTGGGCGAGGCCAGTACGGTGACTGTTCAATTGAAATAGAGCCTCTGGAAAAAGGTGCGGGTTTTGAGTTTGTTAATGCTATAGTTGGCGGCGCCATACCCAAAAACTATATACCCGCGGTTGAAAAGGGTATAAGAAGGACCATGTTGGAAGGCGTTGTAGCCGGCTGTCCCATGGTTGATGTGAGGGTTACCCTCTATGATGGCTCTTATCATACCGTTGACTCTTCCGACATCGCGTTTCAGATTGCGGGGACCATGGCTTTGAAAAAGGCCGCTATGGACGCCAAGCCTGTATTGCTTGAGCCTATAATGGAGGCGGAAATAGCTGTGCCGGAGGATTATATGGGACAGATTAGCGGAGATTTGAGTTCCCGCAGGGGAAGGATTATGGGCATGGAGGCGCGCGGTAGTATGCAGATAGTAAAGGCCTCCGTTCCTTTATCAGAGATGTTTAAATACGCGACAGAGCTCAGGTCTATGACTCACGGAAAAGGGTCGTACTCAATGAAGTTTTCCCACTACGAACAACTCCCCCCAAAAATCACTCAGTCTATTATTGAGAAATACGAGCAGGAGAAGGCAGGGGGTTAGGAAGCAATAAAGAGATCGTACACAGAAGAGGAAGAAGATATATCGTGATAAAAAGAGTTGTAAAAAAAGGTAGTTTAGATGATAGTTTTCGTAAAAAAACAAATTCGGCATATTGGTTAACAAAATCAGTCAAAGAGCGTATTGAAGCCGTTGAAATGCTAAGGAGGCAATACGATGGAAACACAGCAAGACTTCAAAGAGTTGTTAGAGTTATTCAACGCGAACAACGTTGAATATGCGATCGTTGGAGGTTACGCGTTAGCCTTTTATGGAGCTCCCCGCTATACCGGAGATATAGATCTTTTAATAAAGCCTGATCAAGAAAATGCTCAAAAGGTTTTAAGCGCGCTGAAAGATTTTGGCTTTGATGGATTGAATTTAGCGAGTAATGACTTTTTTTCACCGGGAAAAGTAGTTCAGCTTGGTGTTCCGCCGGTTCGCGTCGATATTATGACTTCAATAAGCGGCCTTACGTGGGAACAAATCGCGCCTAATCGAGTAAGTGGCTCCTATGGTAATGTCCCAGTCTATTACATCGGGAAACAAGAATTTATTGTAAACAAAAAAGCCATTTCCCGCCACAAGGATTTAGCAGACATTGAGGCGTTGGGGGAAAAATAGGTTGGTTTGATAAAAAAATGTTGAATGTTGAGACCTGACCCTATATAATTCGCTCAGTTCCGTGTTAGATGAAATTTAAAAGAATGGAAGCAAGATGTTATACTTTCTTTTTCCGTCTGTTGTAATAGTAATGATCGGATTTATATGGTATCAGGAAGGATGGAAAAAAGGATTAAAAATCCTCCTTTTCTTTATTGGTTCATTTATATTATTTGTTTCCTTGGCAATCATTTTGAATCTCAGCTGTACGGCGGTAGGAATAATTCGTATGTTATTATGGGGTGGTTGGGCTATTGGCCTTTGTCTCTATAAAAAAATTAAGGACGCTTTTTCTGGAAGATTTTAGAAAAGTTATTAAATAATAATCCGCACCACCTAACTCCGAAGCGTCAGAGCAATAGAATACTTTACAACCCCTCCTCTATATGTTATAATTCAGCATATACAGGAGGATTTTTTTATGTCCGGACATTCTAAATGGGCTGGTATTAAGCACAAAAAAGCGATAATTGACGCTAAAAGAGGGAAGCTTTTTTCCAAGCTGGTGAAGGAAATTACTATTTCCGCTCGTGACGGCGGCGGCGATATAGCTGTAAACGCGCGTCTCAGGCAGGCAATTCAAAAGGCAAAAGAGGCCAATGTTCCCGCTGACAACATAGAGCGCGCCGTAAAAAAGGGCACCGGGGAACTGCCGGGCGTAAGTTATGAAGACGTTGTTTACGAAGGTTATGGCCCGGGTGGTGTGGCCGTTTTAGTTGAGGCGGCGACGGACAATAAAAACCGTTCGTCAGCTGAAATTCGCCGCATCTTTAACGACAAAAACGGCAATTTAGCCGGCTCCGGTTCGGTGAGTTGGCAGTTTACCAAAAAGGGAGTGGTGTTGGTTAGCTCCAAAGAAATAGAAGAGGACAAGCTGATGACGATTGTCCTTGATGCCGGCGCTGAAGATTTAAAAGAAGATGACGGAGTTTTTGAGATAATTACCGACATCAAGGATTTTGAGGCCGTCAAAAAGGTCCTGGATGACAACAATATTAAAACGGAATCGGATGAGATTACTATGATACCCAAATCTTATATCAAGCTTGACGGTTCCCATGCAGAACAACTTTTAAATTTGATTGAGGCCTTAGACGACCAGGAAGACGTTCAGCATGTATACGCAAATTTCGACATACCAGACGAAATTTTACAAAAACATTTTTAAAGCGGCCTATGCGCATTATCGGAATTGATCCGGGTTTAAATGCTACAGGTTTTGGCGTTATAGAGCATAATAAAAGCGGCTCAAAATTAATTGCAGCCGGGGTTGTCAGGACGTCAGTTAAGGAATTAATTCAGGATAGATTAAATAAAATTTACAACGGGATAAGTGAGATTATCCGGCAAGAGAAGCCGGAAGTTTTGGTGCTTGAGAAGGTATTTAGCCATTACAAACATCCCACAACGGCTATATCATTAGGTTACGCGCGGGGTATTATATGCCTGGTGAGCGGGCGGGCGGAAATTCCCATAAAAAGCTATGCGGCCAAGCGTGTCAAAAAGGCTATTACCGGAAGAGGAGACGCCCAAAAGCAACAGGTTCAGCGGATGGTTCAGCACCTTCTGAGTATTAAAGAAGAGAAGATGCCTTTTGATCTTTCGGATGCGTTAGCTCTGGCTTTAGCGTATACCTATTTAGATAAAATCGAAGGCGGCAGAAGATGATTTCAAGGATTAGAGGGAAGGTTAAAGAAGTAAAAGACGACGGGCTTTTAATAGACGTAGGCGGCTTATCTTATGAAATATTAATTCCAGCGGCTATTATGGACTCTATTAAGGCAAATATCAGCGATGAAGATTTTTTGGAACTGGTTACCTATTGCTATCATAAAATAGAACCCTCGCGGTCAGTGTCCGTGATGATTGGATTTTCTAATGAGATTGAACGCGAGTTTTTTCTTCAGTTTATCAGTGTTTCAGGCGTTGGCCCCAAGGCGGCGGTAAAAGCGCTGTCTCTTCCCATTTCTGCTATAGCCGAAGCCATCGATTCAGCTAATCATACGATTCTTCAAAGCTTGCCGGGCGTTGGCAGACAGCGTGCCAGGGAAATTATCGCCAAACTACAGGGTAAAGTCGGTAAATATGGTTTGATGCGCGATAAAGAAAAAGTTTCTCGGGCCGTAGTCAGTGACGATATTCAAAAGGAAGCCGTTCAGGTGTTAGCTCAACTGCAGTATAAGAAGCAGGAGGCCGAGAAGATGCTCTATCAGGCCTTTGTCAGCAATCCCAACCTAAAGACAGTCGAAGAAATACTAAATGAGATATACAGGCAAAGAAGCAAGAAAGGTGAGAGCGAATAGAGATGCCAGGTAAAAAAGTAGGCGGCCCTGAAGACCTTAGTCTGATAACAAATCAGGAAACGGATGAGGATTTAATAGTCAACCTTTCGCTCAGGCCTAAATCTTTTTCCGATTTTATCGGACAGAAGCAGATAATAGAAAACCTTTTAATCTCTATAGAAGCCGCCAAAAAAAGGAACGAACCGCTTGAGCACGTCTTTTTTTCAGGCCCTCCGGGGCTGGGCAAGACCACCCTGGCGCATATTATTGCACACGAACTTGATTCAAAAATAACCTCCACCAGCGGCCCCGCCATAGACAGGCCGGGTGATTTAATTGGCATTCTTACCAACCTGGAGGAGAGAGATGTGTTTTTTGTTGATGAGATACATCGTTTATCAAAAAATGTGGAAGAGTTTATATATCCCGCGATGGAGGACTTCCAGATAGATTTTCTCATAGATAAAGGTCCTTACGCCAAGACGATTAACTTTAATCTCAAGCCTTTTACCTTTATTGGAGCGACTACCAGGGCGGGATTATTAACGGCTCCCCTGAGATCCAGATTCGGCATATTTTTCCATCTTGATTTTTATAGTTTTGAAGAGCTTGTTCAGGTAATTAAGCGTTCAGCTGTCATTTTAAATGTTCCGATTGACGGGGAAGGAGCGCTTGAAATTGCCCGGCGTTCGCGCGGCACACCCCGCGTAGCAAACCGCCTGCTGAGAAGGGTCAGGGATTACGCCGAGGTAAAAGGTGACGGTAAGATAAGCAGAGAGACCGCGGATAAGGCATTGAGTATGCACGGGGTAGATGATAAAGGGCTTGACCGGATGGACAGAAAGGTACTCAAGACAATTATCAAAACCTATAAGGGCGGCCCGGTTGGCATTGACTCATTGGCGGCTACCCTAAACGAAGAAAGAGACATCATTACTGATGTAGTAGAGCCGTACTTATTAAAAATAGGTTTTTTAAAGCGCACCTCCAGGGGAAGGCAGGTCTCAGAGGACGCCCTGAAGCATTTCAACATATCACAAAAGACAGACCATCAAAGAGAACTATTCTAAGCTGTAATATGAAACTTCTTTTGCATACCTGCTGCGCGCCGTGTTTAATCTACCCTAAAAAGGTACTGGAAGAAAGAGATTTTGAAGTGGTTTCTTTTTTCTACAATCCCAATATTCACCCTTACACCGAGTATAAAAAACGCCTTGACAGTCTAAAAGAGTACGCGCAGATTAGCAAGGTTAAGCTCTATACTACCCCCGACTATGATATTGAGAGTTTTTTTGGCGCTGTGGGCGGTAAAATAGAAGAGCCGGACAGATGTATCGCCTGCTGGCGCCTGCGCCTCGGGAAGTCGGCCAAAAAGGCAAGAGAGCTCGGGATTGATGTTTTCACAACCACCCTTTTAGTAAGCCCCTATCAGAATAAAAAACTTATCAAAAAGGCCGGTGAGCAGGCGGCGGAAGAAGAGGGAGTAAAATTTTATTATCAGGATTTTAGCGATGGTTTTCGCGAGGCGTATAATGAAGCGCGAAACTCAGGGCTTTATCTGCAAAAGTACTGCGGCTGTCTGTTTTCTGAAAGAGCCCGTTACCTGAAAAAATACCGGAAAATAAATGAAAAAATATAAAAATATTACCCGATTGCTGATTATTTGCGGAGCTCTATTATTACTTGTCTCAAACGGTGTATTGGCAATGTCAGCCAAGCCGGAGGGCCCGAAAAAATACATCAGGGTGGCCATTAGTAAAGACAAAAAGAGTGTTAAGCTTTACCTGAAAGGCCGCTACAGTATTTATACCCTGCACACAAATGAACTTTTAAAAGACGGCAGTAATCTTAAAATCGTCGTATACCCGTCGGCCGGCGGTATAAGGCTGGGCAAGGAGGATCTAAATGTTTTTGGTATCAGGATAGCTACGGCGCGGGATGCCTCCATAGTAATCGACGGCCGTAAATTCAGAGGCATAATGGATATCATTAGAGAGGCGAATGGACGTCTGCTTCTGGTTAATCACGTCGATATTGAAGAGTACCTTTGCGGAGTTCTTCGCCATGAAGTTCCGCATTACTGGCCGATGGAAACCTTAAAGGCGCAGGCGGTCGTCTCTAGAACTTTTGCTTTATATCAGCACATAAACAACAAAGAAATGGATTACGATTTGACCAATACCGCTTTTTCCCAAGTTTATGGCGGCGCCGCCGGAGAGAAGCGTAAAACCAATAAAGCCGTCATAGAAACTTACGGCGAAGTGTTAACCTATAAGGGAAAAATATTTCCGGCCTATTTTCACGCCTGTTGCGGAGGCCATACACAAGATGCCGGCCGTCTCTGGAAGAACGACCTACCTGTTTTAAAGGGACGAACCTGCGGTTACTGCCGCAATACCCCGCACTACCCGTGGAAGAGAAAAGTTTCTCTCTGGAAGATACGCGGACATCTAAATGATAACGGTTATAAATTGGGTAAAATACTTTCTATTAAAGCCGTGGATTATGACGCTTCGGGCAGGATAAAAAATCTCAAGGTATGTCATTCCGGAGGAGAGGCCGTTGTTTCCGCCTACAGATTTCGCATTATGGTCAGTCCAACACTTATTAAATCGTCAAAATTCAAAATTAAAACTAAATCTGATTACGCCTATTTTGAAGGCAAAGGCTGGGGGCACGGTGTCGGTATGTGTCAGTGGGGCGCCCTTGGTATGGCTATGAAAAGACACAAAAAAGAGGATATTCTGCGGTTTTATTACCCCTCAAGTGAAATAAAAAATATCTGGTCTGAAGATGCTAACCTTAAACTCTTTTGATTATCACCTACCGGAAGAACTAATCGCTCAGTATCCCGCCAGAGAGAGGCGGCTTTCGCGCCTTTTGGTTCTTGACAGGCGCCGCCGCACAATAGAGCACAAAAACTTCACCGACTTTATAAATTACCTAAACGCTGAAGATGCCTTGGCTTTAAATAATACTTATGTTATACCCGCGCGGTTAAACGCGGCAAGAAAATCAACCGGCGCCAAGCTGGAAGTTTTTATTACAAGAAAAACAGCGCCTTACAAATATCAGGTGCTCATCAAGCCTTCAAAGAGGGCAAAGGAAGGCGACGTAATTGTCCTGAAAAACAGCGGGCTTGAAGCCCGGGTTATTAAAGATGACTCTCCTATGAAGCTTATAGAGTTTGAAAAAAGCGCGAATATTGAAATGAAACTGGAAGAAGAAGGAGCGGTTCCCCTTCCGCCATATATAAAGAGACAGCCTGATGAAGCTGACAGGAGCCGCTATCAAACTGTATTCGCGAAGCATAAAGGTGCTGTTGCCGCGCCGACCGCGGGATTGCATTTTGACACACCTTATTTAAAAGAGATAGAGCGCAAGGGCACCGCGATTTGCTATTTGACTTTACACGTCAGTTATGGTACATTTAAACCCATAACGCGAGAGGAGTTAGATAAAGGCCGACTTCATTCTGAGTGGTATAAGATACCGGAAGAAACGGCTTTATACTTAAATAAAACAGCATCCTCAGGCGGCAGGGTCATAGCTGTGGGGACAACGGTTTCCAGAGCATTAGAGTCAGCGGTTTTTAATTCAAGGGTTCATCCGGTGGAATCGGATACCGATATATTTATTTATCCGCCGTATAAGTTTAAATTTACAGATGCCTTACTGACTAACTTTCATTTGCCGCGAAGCTCGCTTTTAATGCTGGTAAGCGCCTTTGTAAGCTCAGAAAAGAGTATGAGCATTCAGGAAGGGCATAGTTTTTTAATGAAGGCCTACGAAGAAGCCGTCAGCCGGAAGTACCGCTTCTACAGTTACGGCGACGCAATGCTCATTATTTAGTGTCTGATAGATACTAAATACTATATACGATATACTAAACAATGTTTAAAGTACTTAAAAAAGACAAAGCAACTAAGGCGAGGTTGGGCAGGCTATATACGGATCATGGTGAAATTAACACGCCCTGTTTTATGCCCGTAGGCACACAGGCGACGGTTAAAACATTATCAAGCGAAGACATAAAAGAGTGCGGCGCGGAAATAGTTCTTTGTAACGCCTATCATCTATATCTAAGGCCGGGTACTGAAGTAATAAAAAAACTGGGCGGCCTGCAAAAATTTATGAGTTGGCATGGCCCCATACTTACCGATTCGGGCGGCTATCAGGTTTTTAGTCTGGCAGAGCTTAAAAAGGTAACCGATGAGGGGGTTGAATTTAAGTCTCACTTAGACGGCTCCAGGCACATGTTGACGCCGGAGAATGTAATCCGGATAGAAGGCGACTTGGGAGCGGATATTATAATGCCGCTTGATGAATGCCTGCATTTTCCCTGCGAGAGGGACTATGCTGAAATATCTTTAAAAAGAACGAACGAATGGGCGAGGCGTTCAAAAGACGCCTTACTAAAAAATCAGACGAAAACAAATTGCAAACAACTGCTCTTTGGCATTGTTCAGGGCGCGAGTTATCTTGATTTGAGAGAGCAAGCGGCGCGGGAACTTATAGACATTGGCTTTGACGGTTACGCGGTCGGCGGTTTAATTGTGGGTGAGTCATGGGAGCTGACGCACGAGATTTTAGAACACACTCTGCAATTTTTACCGGAGGATAAACCGCGCTATTTTATGGGATTGGGCAGTCCGCTCGACATTGTCAGAGCCGTTAAGGGCGGTGTTGATATGTTTGACTGTGTGATGCCGACGCGCTACGGCAGGAATGGAACGGCCTTTACTTCAATCGGCAGGGTGGTAGTACGTAATGGCGCTTATACGCTTGACGAAAAGCCGCTCGACGAAAACTGCGGCTGTATGGTTTGCAAGAATTATAGCCGGGCGTATTTGAGGCATCTTTTTAACACAAGCGAGCTTCTTGGTCACCGGCTTGTTTCATACCATAACACGTATTTTTATCAGCATCTCATCGGGCAGTTGAGACAGGCGATTAAGTCGGATGAGTTAGATGCTTTTGCAAAAGAGTTTCAGAAAAGTTACCGGGATAATAATAGATAGAAAGGGGAATTATGTTGAATTTAGCCAGTATCGCTTATGCTTTTGGGACCACGCCGCAGGCGCAGTCTACTGACGGAGGAGCGCCCAATCCAATTATGACTTTATTACCTTTTATTCTCATTATAGGGGTATTTTACTTTATTCTTTTACGCCCCCAGAAAAAAAAGCAAAAGGAACACGCCGAAGTACTAAGCAGCCTGAAAAAAAATGATGATGTGATTACGGCAGGCGGCATTCACGGCACAATTGTTAACGTAAAAGATACTACTTTTATCATACGAATTGATGACAACGTTAGGATGGAAATACAAAAGAGTTCAATTTCAGGTAAAAAGAAAACGTAAAAAGACAGTTCCCGCTTAGCTTATGCTTCGGAGTTAAACCCCCCGCCAGGGCGGGGTCATTAAGGAGATTAAATTGTGACTGCCAATTATCGATGGAAGGTTCTACTGGTTATAGTTGTGGTGGCATGCTCTCTGTGGCTTATGTATCCGCCGTCAGAGAGGATAAATTTAGGGCTTGATTTGCAGGGCGGTATGCATCTTGTGCTCAAGGTTAATACGGATGACCTGCCCAAAGACGCCCGCGCCGGAGCTACTAAGCGTGCCCTTGAGATTATACGAAACAGGATTGATGAGTTTGGAGTAAAGGAACCTTCTATTCAGTTAAAGGGTAAAAACCGTATTATTGTTGAGCTTCCAGGCGTAGAAGATAGACAGCGCGCGGTTGATCTTATCGGCCAGACGGCGCTTTTGGAGTTCAAGCTGGTTGCTCCCTGGGAAGTGACCGAGGTGACGATTAACAAGATAGATAAAATTACTCCTTTTCTTGATAAGCTCAACATCATAGATACTTCCACAAACGAAGGTGTTCCTTATAAATATATTACCTTTGACGCCAAAGATAAAAATGAAATAAGGAAGATTCTAAATAGCCCCGAAGTAAAAGAGGTTATTTCTGATAAATATCAGATGCTTCTTTCAAAAGAGCTTGAGGAGGACGAGAGTAAGTATAGACAACTATATTTATTAAAAGAGGAAACAGAGATAAGCGGCGAGTCGTTGACCAATGCTGACTGGGACGTAAATCATCTTAGAGAGTATCATGTTCAACTGCAGTTTGACGCCAAAGGCGGGCGCAGGATGACTTTGTTAACCGGACAGGCCGCTAAAAGGTATAAAGAAGACAAGATAGTAAGTCATTTGGCCATTGTATTAGACGACGTAGTTTATTCGGCGCCGACGATGAGGGAAAAGGTAGGCGGAAAACCGACTATTACCGGCCGCTTTACAAAAAATGAAGTAGAGGATCTATCCGTTATTCTGCGCGCCGGTTCTCTGCCGGCTCCGATTGAGATAGAGCAGGAAAGTACCATCGGCCCCAGCCTTGGGCGAGACTCTATAAAAAAGGGTGTTACCGCGGCCATTACCGGCGGCATTTTGGTTTTAGGCTTTATGGCCGTTTATTACCTTTCTGCCGGGCTTATTGCCAACTTCGCCCTCTGCCTCAATATTGTTATAATCATGGGCGCTCTTTCATTATTTGACGCTACGCTGACCCTACCGGGCATTGCCGGTATAATTCTGACCATTGGTATGGCGGTAGACGCCAACGTTCTCATCTTTGAGCGCGTTAGGGAGGAGATGAAGACCGGCAAAAGCATTCGTCCCGCGATACAGGCCGGCTACCACAAGGTATTTTCGACCATCATGGATGCCAACCTGACAACTCTAATTACCGCTTATATCCTGTATAAAATCGGCACCGGCCCCATTAAAGGCTTCGGGCTCACGCTGATGTTTGGTATTATTGCCAGTATGTTTACCGCCCTGGTGGTTACACGTTTAATATTTGACACCCTGACCGTAAAGACCAGGATTTTAAAGAAACTGCCGATGCTTGAGATTTTAGACAAGCCCAATTTTAACTTTATAGGTAAAAGGAAAATTGCCTATGTGGTGTCGGCGTTTATTATTATTGCCGGCATGTCTGCCTTTGCCGCGAAGGGAAGGGATAACTTTGGTATTGACTTTATGGGCGGGACTATTCAGCAGGTGCGTTTTGAAAAAAAACCTGAAATAAACAGTATCAGAAAGGCGTTAAAAGAAGTGGGCCTGGGAAAAGCCTCAATTCAGTCCTTTGAGGACACCAATGAGGTGCTTATTCGCGTGGAGGGCCAAAAGTCGTCTCAAATTGAAGAAGCTTTAAAAACCATCCATAAGGACGGCGCCGTAAAGGTGCTTCGGGTAGAAGAGATAGGCCCCACCATAGGAAAAGAACTCCGCTATAAAGCTATATGGGCGATTGTGCTGGCTATGGTCGCTGTCTGTATCTATGTAACCTTCAGGTTTGAATTTAAATTCGGTATCTGCGCCATAATCGCGCTTTTGCACGATGTGCTTGTGACACTGGGCATTTTCTGCATCTTAGGCAGGGAGTTGTCTCTCCCCATTATAGCGGCCATCCTGACTATTATAGGTTATTCCTTAAACGACACCATAGTTGTTTTTGACAGAATCAGGGAAGACCTGCGCTTACCGGGCAAATTAACATTTAAAAACATTGTCAATAAAAGTATCAATGAAACCCTCTCGCGGACAATTATTACATCCCTCACAACCTTACTGGTTGTTTTATGCCTGTTTATCTTCGGAGGAAGCGTAATAAATGACTTTGCTCTCATACTCTTAATAGGTATTATCGTAGGAACCTACTCATCAGTCTTTGTAGCCGCGCCAATCCTCGTTGAGTGGCACAAGAAAAAATAAGCGAAGGGTAGAGATTAGAAAATAAATTATGGAAAAAAGATGGAGAGTAAAGAAGCCGGACGAGAGGCTGAAGGCTGAGCTTGCCAAGAGGTTGGGTATTCATCCGGTGATTGCGGGCCTGCTGGTAAATAGAGGCATTACCGCCGCCGGTGAAGTGGAGAGCTTCTTAAGCAGTGAGCTTTCAGGGCTTCACAGCCCTCTGCTCTTAAAGGATATAAACCCGGCGGTTAGGAGAATTAAAGAGGCCGTTGAAAAGAAAGAGAAGATTCTTATTTACGGCGACTATGACGCTGACGGTGTTACCTCAGTAGCCTTGCTTTATACAATTCTCAAAAAATTTACCCCAAACGTTATTTACTATATCCCAAACCGCCTTGAAGAAGGCTACGATCTAAATAAAGACGCCTGCGGCTTAGCTAAATCGCGGGAAGTTTCCCTGATAATAACCGTAGACTGCGGTATTACGGCCGTGGATGAGGTTGATTACTTAAATTCCCTCGGCATTGACATAATTATTACCGACCACCATCAGCCGCAGAGCGAACTTCCTAAAGCTCACAGTATTATAAACCCGCATCAGCCTGGCTGCGAGTACCCCTTTAAGCAATTAGCCGGCGTCGGAGTAGCCTTTAAGCTTGCCCAGGCTTTAGCGGGAGAGTTTGTCGATGAGCCGCTGTTATATCTAAAGCCGCATCTTGATTTAGTGGCTATGGGCACGATTGCCGACGTGGTTCCTCTTTTAGGTGAAAACAGAATTTTAATAAAATACGGCCTTGAACAGCTTAACCAGACAAAAAAAACCGGCCTCACTTCTTTAATAAAAAGTGCCCGGCTTGACGAAAAGGTAATTTCCGCGGGGCATATCAGTTTTATCCTGGCTCCACGCATAAATGCCGCGGGCAGGATAGGTTCAGCTGAAGCCGCGCTTAAGCTTTTGTTAACCGGGGACGAACTGGAAGCGGAGGCTCTGGCAAAACTTTTAAATGACGGTAATCGCCAGCGTCAAAAAATTCAGGAAAAAACTTTAAAAGAGGCGCTTTCTCTGGTAGAAAAGGACGTGAACTCCAAGGAACATCTGGTAATCGTCCTTAGTGATGATTGGCATCCCGGTGTGGTTGGCATTGTGGCCTCCAAACTGGTTGACAAATTTTACCGTCCGGCAATTATAATTTCCACTAAAAAAGAACCGGCAAAAGG